>NZ_JBSGCR010000012.1:0-197532 GCF_053601935.1 Streptosporangium sp. NPDC004631
ACCGGGGTGCGGTCCGGCCGGTGCGGGCGGCCCTCTTCCCCCTCCAGGAGAGGGCCGCGAGGGGTGTGCGACCCGGGACCCCTCCGGCCCGGGGCGCACGGTGAGGGGTGCGGCGTCCCCTGGGAGGTGATGCCGCCGCACCGGTCCTTAGGCCGCGTCCCGGTAGGGGTGGCGGGGATGGTGCGGCGCGGCGGCGAATGCCGGGGAAGGAACACCGCCGCGCCCGCTCGGAGGAGACGAGGACGCCAGGGGCGTCGGGAGAGGCGAGGATGCCGGAGGTATCGGGGGTGCCGAAGCGGTCGGGGTGGCCGGGGCGGTGAGGGGGGTCTCGCGGCGGGTGGTCACGGCCATGACCGCCTCATACATCCGCCTCTCCAACTCCTCGGCGGTGGCGGCCTCGACCATCAGCGGCTCGGGGGCGGGCCAGGTGGCCAGGGCGTAGAAGCGGCGGCTGCCCACGCCGTACAGGACGGTCCAGCTCGGCCATGCCTGGGCGAGTTGTTCGGCCTGGGCGCGGGCGGGGCCGTCCCACAGGCGGCGATGTACCACGGCGGTGTGGATCTGCCCGGCGCGGTGACGGCCGGAGGTGCCGGAGAGGCGGGAGTCGTGGGGGTCGCGGCGCCACATCACGACCTCACCGCCTGGACTGTCGCCGTCTCCTCCTGGCGGGCGGTCTCGGCCCGCAGCTGTTCGAAGGTGTCGGCGTCCACCGTCCGCTCGGCCCCGGCGTACATGGCCTCGACGGAGAACGGCTTCCGGCGGCTGGCCCAGAAACGGCCCCTGTCACTGAGAAACACCTGCCACCCGGGAATGGTGGATGTGGGCATTGTGGATCTAACATCTTCCATGGGTCAGGAGTCCCTTCCTGATCAAGGACCCGTCCGGACGTTGGTAGCGCCGGGCGGGTCCGCCATTTCACGGGGCTTTCCGCGGTGTCCGTGCAATAGTGGAATTGACCAGACGAGATATCCAAGAGGTTTACCGGGGGACGGCGCGTCTCCCCCAACCTTCCCCAGCCTTGGAGTACGGAATGCCGCGTACGCCTCAACCGGTTAATCCCGCCGCCTCCCCCTGGCACCTGCTCGGGGCCACCATGCGTCACTGGCGTGACGACGTCCGGCAGCTGTCACAGCGCGATATCGCCGGGGTCGTCCACGTGGACCACACAATGATCTCCGCATGGGAACGTGCCACATCGCGTCCGGATATCAGCAGTGTCCGGGCGATTGATGAGGCACTGGGAGCCGACGGGCAAATTACGGCGCTCCATATATTTATCGCCGAACTTGACCGGTTACGCAGAAGCAAAATGGATATAAATCCCCCGGTACGTGAGGAGGATGATGTGGAACGTCGTGCCCTTCTTCAAATCCTGACGGTGCTGGGTGCCGGTGCCGGCGTTCCCGCCTCCGCGGTGGACGCCCTTCACGCGGGTCTGCGGCAGATCACGGGGCACGCCTCCGAGAACGGCGCGGACGACTGGGAGCAGACCGCCTGGGATTACGCACAGGGTGTGTGGACCGAACCGCCTGGCTCAAGGGTCGCCGATCTGGCAGGCGACATCCGCGCCCTGGACCAGGTGCTGGCCCGCACCCAGGCCCCGGCGGAGCACGCCACCCTGTTGCGTGTCTACGCCCAGCTGACGGCGTTCATGGCACTCGACCTGTCTGAAACCTCCCGCTCCCGCGCGTGCTGGCGTTCGTGGCGGGTGGCCCGCTCGGTCGCGGACGCCTCGGGAGATCGCGAGTTGAGCGTCTGGGTACGAGCCCGCGAAGCGTCGGATTCGTTCTATCTGGGCCGTCCTGGACCGGTCACGGACACCTTGCTGGACGAGGCCGTGCGTCTCGCCGACGGTCGGCCGTGCCCTGGCCTGAACACGGCGTTGAAGACCCGCGCCTGTATTTTCGCCGCGCAGGGACGGGCCGACCTCACCCGCGAAGTCCTCGGCGAGCTCAAAGGCGCCTACGAGCGGCTACCGGCCGCGGTGACCGACGACCACATCTCCGTATGGGGCGTGCCGCTGGAGAGCATCCAATTCACTGAGGCCTTCGCGCTCACCAAGCTGGGAGACACCACAGCGGCCACCCCCCTGGTGGAGCAGGCCCTCGCGGCGTGCCCGCAGGAGAAGGCTGGAGGGCGGGCGAACATCGGTCTCATCCGGGCATGGGGGATGGTCCGGGATCGCGAGGTGACCGAAGGGCTCGGCCACGCCCTCGACATCACCGCCGCCCTCCCCGTCACGGCCGCCCGGCGCAAACTCGTGGGAGAGATCCTGAGCACCCTTCCCGACAGGGCCCGTACCCTGCCCGCAGCCCGCGACCTCCACGCCCTGACGACGGCCGACCGGCCCTGAGCAGCCACCGGAAGACGCGAGGAGGGCCCTCCGCCACCGGGAAGCACCCTCAGGTACCCCGGAAGATGTCGTGACCAGAGCACGAATCAACTGCTCAAACCACGTATCCCTGAGTCATGAGTTAAGAGAAGCACAGTTCTCATAACCATGCTTCTCTTAACCGAGGCGGGTACGGAGGCCCACCGACATGTTCGACTGCGATCGCGAGCGGTCGACCCGGGCGCCGGACCAGGGGAATGTGAGCGGGCCCGGTGCGGGGGCGCGTCGCCGCACCGGGCCCGCCGTCTGAGGCGGCCGGTACCCCTCGTTCCCAACGGGGGCGAGGGGTACCGGTCGGGTGGTCAGGCCGGGTCGCCGAAGCCGATCGGGGTGAAGGCTCCGGCGAAACCCACCCTCGTGGCGAGGAGTTCTCTCAGCTCGGCGGGGGTGCCGAAGAGGGCGGCCGTCGACTGGGCGTGCTTGAAGTACAGGTGGGCGTCGTGCTCCCAGGTGAAGCCGATGCCACCGTGGACGTGGACGGTGTCGCGGGTGACGGCGCGGTAGACGTCGCAGACGTAGGCGGAGACCAGGGGCGACAGGGTGCGCAGCCGTTCGGGCTCGGACTCCAGGGAGCGGACCGCGAACGCGACCGAGGCCCAGGCGGACTCCACCGCCACGGCCATGTCCGCGCACAGGTGCTTGACGGCCTGGAAGGTGCCGATCGGCTTTTCGAACTGGTGCCGGGTCTTGGCGTAGTCGACGGAGAGCTCCAGGCAGCGGCGGGCCGCGCCGACCTGGGCCGCCGCGACGGCCAGCCGGGCCAGGTCGAGGGTCCCCTCCAGCGCCTCGACCGCCCCGGCGGTGAGCGGGATCTCGGTGGCGGGGGCGTTCTCGAAGCGCAGCTCGGCCAGGCGCAGCGTGAGGTCGAGCGTCTCGGACGGCGTGACCGTGACCGAGGCGGCGGACGTCCCCACCGCGAACAGGCCGAGGTCGCCGTCCTCCTTCGCGGCCAGGACGAGAACCACGTCCGCGGTGACGCCGTCGACCACGAGGCGCTTGACGCCGTCCAGGCGGTGGCCGCCGGAGCCGGTGGACACCGCGCGGGTGGCGACGGTGTCGCTCACCAGCCAGCTCACCGGGTTCTCCACCCACGCCAGGGTCGCGGTGACCGCCCCGGAGGCGATCGACTCAAGGAGCGGCGCGCGGCCGGGGCCGTCGCTGTAGGACTGCAGGAGCGAGGAGGCCATCACGCAACTGGTGAGGTAGGGGCCGGCGAAGAGTCCCCGGCCGAGTTCCTCGGCGATGACGAACATCATCTCGGCGGGGAGCCCCGCGCCGCCGTGCTCCTCGGCGACGGCGACCCCCGCGAGCCCGGTCTCCTCGGCGAGGCCGCGCCAGGAGTCTCCGTAGCATCCGGCGGAGTCCACCTCCCGGGCTGCGGCGAGGGTGTCCCGATCGTTCACTATCTGACGGACGAGTCGCTGGAACTCCTTCTGCTCATCCGTGTATCCGGCAAGGGTCACAAGGTCACCGCCTCGGGAGGCCGAGCAGTCGCTCGGCGATGATGTTGCGCTGGATCTCGCTGGTGCCGGCGTAGATGGTCTCCGCCTGGCCCTTGAACAGGACGTCGTGCCAGATGTCCACCGAGTAGTCCTTCCCGGCCGGGCGCAGCGCCGCCCGGGGGCCGACCGCGTCCATGTAGATCTCGCCCATCCGGCGATGGGCCTCCGACCAGAGCAGCTTGTACATGATCATCTCGGGGCCCTCGGGCTCGGACGCGGCGAGGCGGTCGAGCCGGCTGCGGCCGAGGAAGCGCACGACCTCCAGCAGCGTGTACGCCTCCGCCAGGCCCTGGCGCACCAGCGGATCATCGGCCCTGCCGTCCTCGCGCACGACCGCCAGCACGTCCCTGAACTCGTCGAGGAATTCGAAGTGCCGGAAGGCGTAGCCCATGGAGCGCTCGGCGCCGAGCGTGGTCATGGTGACGCGCCAGCCGTTGCCGAGTCCGCCGATGACGTCGGAGATCGAGGCCTTCGAGTCGTCGAAGTACACCTCGCTGTAGTCCAGGCGGCCGTCCATCTGCCGGATGGGGCGGACCTCGACGTTGTTGCCGGTCATGGGGACCAGGACGAAGGTCAGCCCCTGGTGCTTCTGGGCCTCAGGGTCGGTCCTGCACAACACGAAGCACATGTCGGCGCCGTGCGCCTCCGAGGTCCAGGTCTTCTGCCCGGTGATCGACAGGGTGTCGCCGTCCACGACCCCCCGGGTCCGCACGCCGGCCAGGTCGGAGCCCGCGTCGGGTTCGGAGAACCCCTGGCAGTACACGTCCTGGCGGCTGACGATGCGGGGCAGCAGCCGCCTGCGCTGCTCCTCGGTGCCGTGCGCGATGATGGCCGGGCCGACCAGCGCCTCACCGAAGCCCAGCATGGGCCGGGGCACGCCCGCCACGGCGAACTCCTCGTCCAGGACGGCCAGCTCCAGCGGGCCCATGCCCGCGCCGCCGTACTCGACCGGCCAGTGCAGGCAGAGCCAGCCGCGCCGCCGCAGGCGCTCCAGCCATTCGGCCATCTCCGGGCCGACGTCCCTGGTCCAGACGTCGCCGTCCTTGGGCAGCCCGTCCACCCGGTTCTCGGCCACCCATCGGCGTACGGTGGCCCTGAACTCGGTCAGGCGGCGTTCCTCATCGGGGTTCACGGATCTTCTCCTCGCTCGTACGGATCTCACACGAGCCGGTGAGGCACGGGGATCTGCTTGCGGTCCTGGAAACGCGACCAGCGGTAGGGGTGCAGGGGGAGCGAGGTCGGCTCACCCGACATGGACTGGGCGAGCAGCTCGCCCACCACCGGGCCGAGCCCGAAGCCCTGCCCGCTGAAGCCGGTCGCCACGTAGAGGCCGTCGAGACGCTCGATCGGCCCGAGGACGGGCAGCGCGTCGGCGGTCATGTCGACCAGTCCGGCGATGGTCCGCACGATCCGCGCGTGACCGACACCGGGGAGAACGCCCTGGAGCGCCGCGAGCTTCCGCCTCGGGAACTTCTGGGGCACCAGCGGGTCGAACCCGCTCGGCGCCGGGGCCGCGCCCAGGGAGGCCTGGATCTCGGACTTGAGGATGCGCGGGTCGAACCGGAACTGGACCTCCTTGCGGCGGTCGATGAGCCTCGGGATCCAGATCAGCATGTCGCGGAAGTCGTGAAAGCTCAGGTAGTGACCGGCGCCGAGCGTCCGGTATCCGCCGGTGACCCGGATCACCCCGTCGGACATCTGCCGGGCGCCGTAGTCCGGGCCGCGCAGGAAGTAGTCGAAGCTCCGCTCGATCGGCTGGGTCTCCCCGTGGTAGATGCAGACCAGCTGCATGGGGAGGCGGATGCGGAGCCGGTCGAGGAGCCTGGTCGTCCAGACCCCGGCGGCCAGGAGCACCTTCTTGGCGGTGACGACCTCTCCGGACAGCAGCTCGACGCCGGCGACGGCCCCCTGACGCGTGCGCACCCGGCTGACCGTCTCGCCCATCCGGAAGTGGACCCCCCGCCCGCGGGCCAGCGCGGCGTAGGCATTGGTCGCGGCCACCGAGTCGACGAGGGCGTCCTCGGCGCTGTAGGCGGCGCCGATGATGTCCTTGGAGAGTTCGGGAAAGCGCTCCCGCACGTCCGAGGCGGAGAGCATTTCGATCTTGATGCCGTTGTCCTTGGCCGTCTCGCGCATCTCCTCAAGGATCAGCATGTCCTCGGCCGAGTGCGCGGGGCAGAGCCGCCCCATCTTCTGGTACTCGAAGGGCGTGGGCAGCTCGCTCGCGGCCCTGTCCCACTTCTCCACGCTGGCGCCGGCGATGTCGGAGGCGTACTTTCCGAGGATCCCGATGGCACCCATGTTCCGGCCGGAGGCCTCGTAGGCGATGTCGTCCTTGTCGACGACCAGCACCTCGAAACCGCGTGCGGCCAACTCGGCGGCCGTCACGCAACCGGTAATCCCCGCGCCCACCACGATGACGTCATAGCGGCCTGTCATGAATGACTCCCTGCATACTGCGCCCCTGGCCTCGCCGACCGGGAGGCGCGATGACTCGATGCCACCCTCGGGCACGTCACGAACATTACAGGATTGCCATATTCGGTACAAGATGTAATGTTGTGCTACAGTTTCGACGTGGCCGGGACAAGACGGGCCGCCGGGTGGAGAGGCTGGTGAGGGCACGGATGAGCGGTCGGGTGGCCATCGCGGGGGTCGCGGAGTCGGATCTCGGCATCACGGGGAGGACGCCGACGGCGCTTCAGGCGCAGGCGGTGACCCGGGCGCTCGGGGAGGCCGGGCTGAGCCTGGCCGACGTGGACGGCTACTGCACCTCGGATCTCGCCGGGGAATACGCCCCCAGCGTCCGCATGGCCGAATATCTCGGCATCCGGCCGACCTACCACGACACCACCGCCCTGGGCGGGGCGTCCTTCCTGTCACAGGCCGCGCACGCCGCCCAGGCGATCAGGGACGGCCGGGCCGAGGTCGTCGTGGTGGGCTACGCGCGAGCCCCCCGGAGCTGGAACCCGCCGGGCGCACCCTCGGAGCCGGTGTACGGTCCCGGCCAGTACGAGCGCATGTGGGGCGCCCCGTTCCCCATCACCGCGTACGCGCTCGCCGCACGGCGTTACCTCCACGAGCACGGGGCGACCTCCGAACAGCTCGCCGCGGTCGCCGTCGCCGCCCGGCAGTGGGCCGGGCTCAACCCCGCCGCCTACCGGCGGGACCCGCTCACCGTCGACGACGTGCTGAACTCCCGCATGATCGCCGATCCGCTGCACGCGCTGGACTGCTGCCTGGTGACCGACGGCGGCGGGGCGATCGTCCTGGTGGGCGAGGATCGCGCCCGCGACCTGCCGGAACGCCCGGTGTTCATTCTCGGCCACGGCGACGCCTCCACCCACATGAACGTCTCGTCGATGCCCGAGCTGACCCGGACCGCCGCCGCCTCCAGCGGCGCGCGGGCCCTCGGTGAGGCCGGTGTCGGCATCGGCGACATCGACGTCTTCCAGATCTACGACTCCTTCACCGTCACCGTGCTGCTGACCATGGAGTCGCTCGGCCTCTGCGGCCCCGGTGAGGCGGGCGCCCTCGTCGCCGAGGGGCGGACCGCGCCAGGCGGCGACCTGCCGACCAACACCAACGGCGGCGGACTCTCCTACTGCCACCCCGGAGAGTACGGAATCTTCACCATCATCGAGGCGGTCCGGCAGCTCAGGGGAGCGTGCGGGGACCGTCAGGTGCCCGGCGCCGAGCTCGCCCTGGCCCACGGCACGGGTGGCGAACTCAGCGCGACATCGACGCTCATACTCGGGAGAGACTGATGACCAGGGTCTACCCATCGGCCTACGAGGACGCGGACTCCCGGCCGTTCTGGGCCGCGCTCGGCGAGGGCCGGCTGGACATGCCGAGGTGCGACGACTGCGGACAGCACCTCTTCTACCCCCGCGCGGTCTGTACGGCCTGCGGCGGCGAGCGCCTGACCTGGGTCACCGCCCGGGGGCGGGCGACGGTGCACAGCCACACCACGATCCACGAACGCGGCGGCGGAACCTACGTGATCGCCCTCGTCGACCTCGCGGAGGGGCCCAGAATGATCACAGAGATCATCGGTGAGCGAGCCGGGGAGGTCGCCATCGGCGACGAGGTGGTCCTCGCCGTCACCGGCGACCCCGCCCGCCCGTTCTTCCGTCTCGCCGGATCCGGATCCGGGCCGGGTGAGGACAGGTGACGCCTCGGTTCGGCCGGCTGCTTCAGGCCAGGTCCGTCGCCCTCGTCGGGGTGAGCGAGCAGTCCTTCTGGTCCCGGCACCTCGTCCGGAACCTCGCGGGCTTCGGCTTCGACGGCGACGTCCACCTGGTCAACCCCACCAGGAGCCGGCAGTTCGGGCGCCCCTGCCACCCCGATCTGGACGCGGTGCCGGGCCCGGTGGACCTGGCCTTCGTGATGACCTCCAGCGCGCGACTCGACGACATCGTCGAGCAGTGCGGGAAGAAGAAGGTCACCTCGATCGTCGCGCTCACCTCCGGGCTCGGTGAGAAGGGGGCGGAGGGTGCCGCGCACCAGGCGGCGCTGCTGCGCCGCTGCGAGGAGCTCGACATCGCGCTTCTCGGCCCCAACTGCCTCGGCCTCATCGACTACCACTCCGGGCTGGCCACGTTCGCGGACCGGGTCAGCCCGCCGATGGAGCCGGGAGCCGTCGCGGTGATCAGCCAGAGCGGCGCCCTGCTCCAGCTGATCCACCGGGCCGCCCAGCGCCGTTCCCTCGGCCTGTCCCACCTCGTCTCGGTCGGGAACGAGGCGATGTTCACCTCGGCGTCGATCGCCGAGGAGCTCATCGAGCATCCGGCGGTGCGGGTGATCGCCATGTATCTGGAGGGCATCCGGGAGCCCGAGCACTTCAGGCGGGTCGCGGAGCGGGCCCGTGAGCTGGGCAAGCCCATCGTCGCCGTCAAGGCGGGCCGTTCGGAGATCGCCGCGCGGGCGGCGCTGGCGCACACGGGCGCCCTGACCGGCGACGACCGGCTGGTGGACGCGGTCTTCGGCGACCTCGGGGTGACCAGGGTCTCCACCCCGGAGGACCTCGTCGAGACGGCGGCGGCGTTCGCGACGGCCGGCTGGCCCCGGGGACGGCGGGTGGCCGTGGTCAGCGCCTCGGGCGGGGCCTGCGGCATGGCCGCCGACCTGGTCCAGGAGACCTCGCTCACCCTGCCGGAGATCCCGCCCGGGGTGCGGGACCGCCTGACCTCGGTCCTCCCCTCGTTCGGCACGCCGCAGAACCCGCTGGACACGACCGGCGCCATCGTCGACGACCCGGACCTGCTGCGGGCGTGCGTGAGCGAGCTCGCCCAGGCCGGCGTCTACGACGCCATGATCGTCAACCTGGACCTTCCCCCCGCCTCGGAGGGGGAGCTCGACGACATCGCCGAGCGGATGCGCGGCATCGCCGACGCGATCGCCGCGCCGTCGATTCCGATTCTGCTCGCCGGCACCCTCGCCGGAGACGTGGACACCTCCCGCCAGGCCTACTTCCACGGGCGCGGCCTGCACGTCTGCGACGGCCTCGCCCAGGCCGTCAGAACCCTCGGCCACCTCGCCGAGTACGGCGAGAACACCGCCCGCGCCACCCGGGCCGTGGAGCCGGTGGACGCCGGGGACGCCGGGGACGCCGTCCTGGAGACCTCCGCCCAGGCGCTCAACGAGCACGAGAGCATCGGCCTGCTCGGACGGTACGGCCTGCCCGTGAACGAGGGGCGGCTGGCCACCGACCGCGAGGGGGCGGTCGCCGCGGCCGAGGCCCTCGGCTACCCGGTGGTGGCGAAGATCCAGTCGGCGGACATCCCCCACAAGTCAGAGCTCGGCGGGGTGCTGCTCGACCTCCGGGACGCCGGCCAGGTGGGCGCGGCGTACGACACCCTGGCCCGCGTCGCGGGTGATCTGCCCATCGACGGCGTCCTCGTCGCGCGGCACATCAGGCCGGTCGCCGAACTGATCGCGGGCGTCGTGGTCGACCCTCGGTGGGGGCCCGCCGTCATGGTCGGCATGGGCGGCGTGTTCGCCGAGGTCCTCGACGACACCAGTCTGGGAATTCCCCCGCTGGACCACGCGGGCGCGCTCGCGATGGTGGAGAATCTTCGAGGCGTGAAGATCCTGCGGGGGGCCCGGGGGCGTCCGGCGGTGGATCTCTCCGCCGTCGCCTCCTTCCTGGTCCGGCTCGGCGACGTGGCCGTCGCCCTACGGGAACAGGTGGCGGCGATCGACGTCAATCCCCTGTTCGTTCGCGAGACAGACGTGCTCGTCGGTGATGCACTGGTGATCCCGCGACCGGCACACCCGGAGCGCGGCCGGACCACCCCCGCCGCCGTACCCCTCCCATCCACTGAGAGTGATCATGAACAGATCCCCGAACAGATGGCGCCATGACGCAGAGTGACGACCAGGCGCCGGCCGCGGGCCGTACGGTGAGCGAGCTGCTCCGCCTGCGCGGGCCGCAGCTCACCGCCGCGGAGCGCAAAGTCGTACGAATACTGATCTCGCAGTATCCCATCGCCGGCCTTGAATCCCTCCCCAAGCTGTCCGAACGCGCCCAGGTCAGCGCGCCGACCGTGCTGCGGCTGCTGGCCAAACTCGGCTACAACGCGTACGCGGACTTCCAGCGGGCGCTGCTCGACGAGGTCTACGCCCGGATGAGCGAGCCCTCCACCAGAGCCGGAGGTGAGGGGCAGCGGGACGGGAAGGACGACGATCTCGGCGCCGTCCTCAGCCGCCTCTCGGAGAACGTGGCCGAGACCGCCGAGCACGTCGAGCGCTCCGAGTTCGACGAGGTCGTGGCGCTGCTGTCGGACATCAAAAGACCCGTTCTCACCCTCGGCGGGTTCGAGAGCGACGTCTGCAGCCTCCACCTGCTGAGCCTGCTGAGCCAGCTCCGCGGCGACGTCCGTCACGTCCGCGCCAACCCCAGCGGTTTTTCCGTCGAGCTTCTCGACGTCACCCGGCGGCACGTCATCGTGGCCTTCGACTTCCGTCGCTACCAGCGCGGAACCATCGACTACGTCAGGCAGGCGGCCGGTCAGCACGCCACGGTCGTGCTCTTCACCGACAAGTGGATCTCCCCGGCGGCCGACCACGCCCGCTACGTGTTCGTCTGCGACACCGCGGGGGTCGGCCCCTTCGACTCGCGTGCCGGGGTCGTGGCCCTCATCGAGGCGCTCGTGGCCTCGGTCACCACCGCCATGGGCACGGCCGCGCAGAAGCGCATCCGCGCCGTCTACGACCGCCTCAGCGGTTCCACCTGGGCGGAGGGCCTGCTACGACCGGCCCCTTCCGAACAGCCCCCCGGATCCGCCGCGCCCCTCGCGGCCCAGGATCCGGAAGACCGGTAGAAGAAGAGAAGACCAGTAGAGGAACGGAGCGGCATGAGATCCACCGGCTCATCCCCCGGAGAGGAAATCCGATGAGATTCGCCAGGCGCGTGGCCCTTGTCACCGGCGCGGCCGGGGGCATCGGCGCCTCCGTCGCCGAACTGCTGGCCGCCGAGGGCGCCGTGGTCGGTGTCGTCGACCTCAACCACGCGGCGGCCGAGAAGGTCGCCACCCGGCTACGGGAGCTGGGCGGCGAGGCGACGTCCTACGCGTGCGACGTGAGCGACGCGCGGAGCGTCGACGCGACCGTCGAGCGGCTCTGCCAGGACCACGGCCGGGTGGACATCCTGGTCACCTGCGCGGGCGTGCTCCGTGACAACCTGCTGTTCAAGATGAGTGACGACGACTGGAGATCGGTCATCGACACCCATCTGACCGGCACCTTCAACTGCGCGCGGGCCGTGCAGCGCCCGATGGTCGCCCAGCGCCACGGGAAGATGGTGTTCCTGTCGTCGGACTCCGCGGGCGGCAGCCGGGGACAGGCGAACTACTCGGCCGCCAAGGCGGGAATCGAGGGCCTCGCCAAGACCCTCGCCATCGAGCTCGGCAAGTTCGGCGTCAACGTCAACGCCGTCGCCCCCGGGTTCGTCGAGACCGAGATGACCCGCGCGACCGCGCAGCGGATCGGCCTCGACTACGAGGAGTTCAAGGCGAACTCGGCCGCCAAGGCGGCACTGGGCCGGGTCGCCACCCCCGAGGACATCGCGAAGGTGATCGCCTTTCTCAGCTCCGACGACTCGGCCATCATGACCGGCCAGGTCCTGCTCACCCGCGGATCGCCGTGACCGGCACCGGAGGCGCCGCCGCGCCCGGCCCGGACACGGCCGCGCGCCCGGCACCGGAACGGCACGTCTTCCACGGACTCCGCGACCTCGCCGGGTCCGTGGGGATCCGGCTCGGCCCGACCGGGTGGCGTACGGTCACCCAGGACGACGTCACCGCGTTCGGCCGGATCACCGGCGACGAGCAGTGGATCCACACCGACGTCGAGCGGGCCCGGCGGGGGCCGTTCGGCCGGACGATCGCGCACGGGTTCCTCACCCTGGCGCTGTGCTCGTGGGTCCTGGACGAGCTGCAGACCACGACCGGCGTCTCGTACGCGATCAACTACGGTCTGGACCGGGTCCGATTCCCCGCCACCGTCCCGGCCGGAGCCCGGGTCCGCGGCACGGTCCGGCTCGACACGGTGACGGATCGGGGCGGCGACGTCGACGCGGCCTGGATCGTCGAGATCACGGTGGAGGGCGCCGCCCGCCCGTCGTGCGTCGCCACCATGCTGAGCCGCTACCGGCCCTGAGCCGCCGCGGCCTCGGGCCCGTACGGGTGGGGACGGGCGGGCGCTCCCCGGCGTCCCCGCCTCAGGGGGCGGGGTCGACGGCCTTGCCGTTGGCCTCGGGACCGCCCCCCGAGGCGGGGGTGGCGCCGTTCAGCAGGGAGCGGGCGAGACCGAGGCCGGTGCCGCCGAGGGTGAGCGCCTTGGCCAGCATCTCCTCGATCCCCTGGGCTCCGTTGAGGACCACCATGTGGTCGACGTTGCCGAAGGCCCGCGCCCCCGCCTCCACGATCCGCGGCCAGTTCTCGGCGAGCTGCTGGGCGATGACCGCCTCCTGGTTCTCGGCGAGGGCCTCGGACCGGGCGCGGATCGCGTCCGCCTCTGCCAGGCCCTTCGCCCTGGCCGCCTCGGCCTCCGCGAGCCCCTGCGCCTTGGCGGCCTCGGCCGCGGCCAGACCCCGGGCCTTGGCGGCCTCGGCCTCACCGAGACCGGTGGCCTTGGTCGCCTCGGCCGCCGCGAGGCCGCGCAGCCGTACCGACTCCGCCTCGGCCGCGGCGGCCTGCTTGACCTGGGACGCCTGCGCCACGGCGCGGAGCTCGGTCTCGCGGGCCTCGGCCTCGGCCTGGGCGATGCGGGCGTCGCGCTCGGCCTGGGAGAGCGTCACGGTCTCGTACGCCCTGGCGTCGGCGGGCTTGCGGACCTGGGCCTGGAGCCGCTGCTCGGCCAGCGCCGCCTCCAGTTCGGCGGCGCGGGTCTCCTGGACCACGACCTCCTGACGGGCGGACGCCTCCGAGAGCGGGCCCGCCTGGCGGGACCTGGCCTGCGCCTCGTCGATCTCCGCCTGGTAGGCGGCCTGCTTGATCTGGGCGTCGCGCCAGGCGGCCGCCTTGTTGGCCGCGGCGACCTGCTCGGCCTCGGTGGCCTCCTGGTCGCGCTGGGCCTCGGCGATGCGGGCGGAGGCGGCGATCCTGGCGGCGTGCGGCTTGCCCAGGTTGGTGATGTAGCCGGTCTCGTCGTCGATCTCCTGGATCTGCAGGGAGTCGACGATCAGGCCGAGTTTGATCATCTCGTCGGCGGCCGAGGCGCGGGTCTCCCCGGTGAGCCGCTCGCGGTTGAGGATGAGGTCCTCGACGGTCAGGTTGCCGATGATCGAGCGCAGGTGACCGGTGAACAGCTCGTGGATGGCGCCGTTCATCGAGTCCTGCTGGTCGAGGAAGCGGCGGGCGGCGTTGGCGATGGAGTGCAGGTCGTCACCGACCTTGTAGATCACCACGCCCCGCACGACCACCGGGATGCCCTGCTGGGTGACACAGGAGACCTGGAGGTTGGCCGCGCGGCTGTCCAGGCGCAGGCGGCGGGCGGTCTGGAAGCCGGGGAGCACGGAGGTGCCCTTGCCGGTGATGATCTTGAAGCCGAGGCTGTCGGTCAGCTCGGTCCTGCCGCGGGCGCCGAGACCGGAGATGATCAGCGCCTCGTTGGGTTCGGCCACCCGCCAGACGGCCTTGAACAGCAGGATGAGGATGACGAGGGCGGCGAGGACGACGCCGGCGACGAGGTAGGACTCGGTGGGCAATGCAGCCTCCACGGTGGGAGATGAGGGGGGTCAGACGAGCGCGCGGGCGACGTAGACCGTGCGGGGCGGGAAGTACTCCACGACGACGACGATCGAACCGGCAAAGATCACCTCGTCGGGGATCGTGGAGTGCGCGTAGAAGGCCTCGACACCGCCGCGGACCTCCAGCATCACCTCCCCGACCAGGCCGGGGCCGATCCTGCCGGTGACCCTGCCCTGCTTACCCACCACGCGAGGCCCCCGTCCCATCGTGAAACAGATCCACGTCCGCGGACGCTACCCCGGCATGCCTCGTTCCACCACCCGCCGTGGTGGGACATCGGGCCGCCGGGCCGTCGCCGCGCACCCGCGCTCTCCGTCTTCGAACCGACAACGATCACCGTGGCGGCGGGGTTCCCCCGTGGAGCGCGGAACCGCACGCCTATTGGCCGCGTTTCCGGCGGACGTGTCATGACGCCCGTCCTACCGATATCGCGAATAGCGTTTCAATACGGCGGGTAAAAAGTTCCCGGGACCACCGCGAGGCGGCCGTGGCCGGTCGGCCGGATCGTGATGATCACCCCATGACCGATCCCCAGGAGATCACTTCCCGCAGGGCCCGAGATCTGGGCATGGACCGGCATATCTCCCGCCGTGACTTCTTCGACGGCGTGGCCGCGGTCGCCGGGGTGGCCGCGCTGGGTCCGGCCACCCCCCTGCCCCGAGGAACCCGGACGGCGACAGGGACGGGCGCGACAGGGGCGGGCGGCGCCGTACAGGCCCCGAGAGGCCCTCAGGGGTCCTATTACCCCCCCACCCTCACCGGACTCCAGGGCAACACTCCCGAGGCCCTCAGCGTGCCACACGCCCTGCGCGACAACAGGTTCTGGAGACACGCGGGCACCCCCAAGCCCACCGGCGAGCGCTACGACCTGATCGTGGTGGGTGGCGGGATCAGCGGGGTGAGCGCGGCCCACCGGTGGCTGGAGGGCGACCCCGGCGCCCGGATCCTGATCCTGGACAACCACGACGATTTCGGCGGCCACGCCCGGCGCAACGAGTTCCACCCCCGGGGACGCCGGGGACCACTGGTCGGGTACGGCGGATCCCCGTCGATCGAGGCGCCCTCGGCGTGGACCCCCGAGGGCAGGGACCTGCTCGACAAGCTCGGGGTGGGGCTCCAGAGGCTGGGTGACTGCTTCGACGACGGGCTCTACCCCGGGCTCAAGATGTACGACAGCGTCTTCTGCGACCGGGAGACCTTCTCGGCCGACAGGCTGGTGGTCTTCACCCCGGGCAAGGGGACCTCCCGGTGGGTCGCGGAGTTACCCGTCGCCGAGCAGGCCAGGAGGGACCTGCTCATGCTGTACGGAGACCCGCCCGACTGGTTCCCCGGCCTGTCGGACGGCGAGAAGAAGGAGCGGCTGTCCAGGCTGACCTACGCGGGCTTCCTCAGGGACGTCTGCAAGGTCCACCCGGACGTGCTGGGGTTCGTCCAGACCATGCCGAACGACGAGTGGGGCTACGGCTCCGACGCCTTCGGCGCGATCGACGCCTGGGGCAGCGCCGGCGGCCACGGCTATCCGGGGTTCGGCGGGCTGGGGCTCGACCGCGCCAAGCCGTCCGAGTACAACTCGCCGAGCATGATCAAGAATTGGGGCGCCGACGACCCGCGCGTCCACCACTTCCCCGAGGGCAACCAGGCGCTGGTCCGGATGATGATCGCCCGGATGGTCCCGGGCTTCGCCACGGCCGGCGACATGGAGGGCGTCACCACCGCGGGGTTCGACTACGACAGGCTCGACCTGCCGGGCAACGGGGTCCGCGTCCGCCTGTCCAGCCCGGTGGTCTCGGCGGCCAACGACGGCGATCCCGACACGGCCGCCACCGCCACGGTCGGCTACTTCGACGGCGAGAGGGTGCGGACCGTCCAGGCCGCCAACGTGATCATGGCCTGCTGGAACATGATGATCCCCCATCTGGTCGCCGGGCTCCCCCCCGACCAGGATCGGGCGCTCCGAGGCGCCGTCAAGGTGCCGCTGCTGTACGCGACGGTCCAGCTCCGCGGCTGGGAGTCCTGGAGGAGGGTGGGCGTCCACCGCACCCGCTTCACCGGCGCCTACTGGTGCGTGGCCGAACTGGACCACCCGGTCGGCATCGGGGACTACCGGTGCCCGAGGAGGCCCCACGAGCCGATCAACGTGCACATGGTCCGCACGCCGGCCGTACGGGGCATGTCACCCTCCGACGGCGCGGTCGCCGGGCGCTACGAGCTGCTCGCGACGCCCTACAGCCACCTGGAGTACAGCATCCGCGACCAGCTCACCCGCCTGCTCGGGCCGGGCGGTTTCGACGCGACCCGCGACATCCAGGCGATCACGATCAACCGGTGGGGCCACGGCTACGCGCCGGAGTACGCCACCCCGTGGAACCTCGACTTCTACCCCCACGGGCCGCTGCCCGCCACCCTGGCCCGCCGCCGGTTCGGCCGGATCGCGATCGCCAACTCCGACTCGGTGCCGGCCGCCTACGCCGACGCGGCGATCACCGCCGCCTACCGCGCCGTCCTGGAGTTGCGGGCGTGACCGGGCATCCGAAAAACACGTATCCGGGGGCGGCGACGCCGCCCCCGGCCGGGGCACGACCGGGTACGCGGGGGCGCGCGTGTTGACCGGGACAGCGGTCAGCCGGTAACAGGGGGTGGTCCCACGGCGGGCGGACCGGCCCTCGGGGAGAAGTGTGGCCGCAGATCAGCGTCTCATGGGCCGTCCGAAACCCCCGTGTACAGCCTTGACCAGACCGGCCGCACGAGTCAGCCGCCGATTCCGGATGACCAGAACAGCGCACCGTCCGCATCTCGCGGGCTACCCGGAGGGCGTCTCGCCAATCCCGGCACCGACTCAGGTAATCACATTAATCATCAGATCCTCCCCTGCGCCGGGGGCCTTATCGGTGCTAGTCTCCTGTGCGATCTTCCGGAGGCGTATTTCATCCCTAAAGCAGCGCGGGCCTCCACACACTCAGAAGTTGGGACGAGTGGGCATGGGCTCTGGAAACCGGTCAATTCGGTTCAAGATCTTTTTGCTGCTGCTCTTACCCCTGCTCTCGCTAAGCGCCCTGTGGGGCTTCGTTCTTAACCTGACCGTGGGCGACGGAGCAGCTCTGCTGCGATCGAACGCCCTCTACCAGACCGTTGGCATGACCTCCACCGACCTGGGACTCCAACTTCAGGCCGAACGGACGCAGTCCTCAATGGCGATCAGCTCACGGATCCTCACCAGTGGGATCGGTCAGCAGCGCGACCGCACGGACCGGGCAGTGGAGAAGTTTCGGCAAGCGGCGTTCGCCGATGATTCCGGCAGCCCGGAACTACGGGCATCGCTGAACACACTCATGCGTCAGCTCGACCGACTCCAGGATGTCAGGGTCGGCATCGACAGCGGCCGCCACAGCCGGCTGGACGTGCTGTCGAACTACAACGAGATCCTCGACGCGGTCTTCCTCCTCTACGACCAGATGGTCGCGGTCCCCGACCTGTCGATCTACCAGCAGGCCGCGGCCATGCAGTCGATGGCCGGCGCCCGCGAGATGATCGCCAGGGAGAACGCGCTGATCAGCGGGGCGTTGATCGACTCCCGGCTCTCCGCCGGGGAGCGCGACGCCTTCGCCGGGTACGCCGCCACCAGGCACTACCTGCAGGCCCGCGGCCTGTCCGCGCTGGACACCACGCTGGGCAAGCCGTACCGCGACACGTTCAACTCCACGGCGTTCGACAAGTTCACCGCGCTGGAGAAGGCCATCGTCTCCGGAAGCGGCCGCCGGCTGCCCCCGGAGGCCACGCAGTGGCGGCAGACCACCAACGGGCTGGCCGTCTGGCTCGACGAGCTCGGCGCCGCCTCCTCCAAGACGCTGGCCGAGCGGTCCCAGTCGGTGGCCACCTGGATCATGGTGAGGATCGCGGTCGCCGGCGGCATGGGACTGATCGCGGTGATCGCGTCGATCATCATCTCGGTCCGCTTCGGCCGCCGCCTGGCCGGTGAGCTGGCCGGGCTCCGCTCGGCCGCGCAGGACCTGGCGGACGTGCGGCTCCCGGAGGTCGTGGAACGGCTCAGGCGCGGCGAGGAGGTGGACGTACGGGCCGAGGCGCCGCCGATCAGCGCGGACGGATCGGCCGAGATCCAGGACGTCGCCCAGGCGTTCGACTCGGTGCAGCGCACCGCCGTCGAGGCCGCCGTGGGCCAGGCCAGGCTGCGCCGCGGCGTCAGCCAGGTCTTCGTGAACCTGGCCCGGCGCAAGCAGAGCCTGCTCCAGCGCCAGCTCATGCTGCTGGACAACATGCAGCGACGGGCGACCGACTCCGACAGCCTGGACGACCTGTTCCGGCTGGACCACCTGACCACCCGGATGCGACGGCACGCGGAGGGCCTGATCATTCTGTCCGGCGCCGCGCCCGGCAGGGCCTGGCGCAATCCGGTGGCGGTGGTCGACATCGTCAGGGCGGCGATCGCCGAGGTCGAGGACTACACCCGGGTCAGCGTGGCGCTGCTGCCCGACGCCGCGCTCGACGGGGCGGCGGTCGCCGACATCACCCACCTGCTGGCCGAGCTCGTCGAGAACGCCACGATCTACTCGCCGCCGCAGACCACCGTGACCGTGCGCGGCGACATCGTGGCCAACGGATTCGCCGTCGAGGTGGAGGACCGGGGCCTGGGCCTGAGCCCCGAGGAGTACGAGGCGATCAACCGGCGGCTGGAAGGCCCGCCGGAGTTCGACCCGGCCGACAGCGACCGGCTCGGCCTGTTCGTGGTGGGCCAGCTCGCCGCCAGGCACGGTATCCAGGTGGTGCTGCGCGGCTCGCCGTTCGGCGGAACCACGGCCATCGTGCTCATTCCCCGCGCCCTGCTCGCCGAGGGTCCGACGACGCTCACCCTCACCGCGGAACGGGTCGTCGAACGGCCCTCGCAGCTCTTCGAGCCCGGCGTGCCGAGCGCGCTGGCCGCCGCTCCCGCCTCCAGCGCCTCCGCCTCCGCCCCCGTTCCCGCCTCCGGTGGCGGCCTGCCCCGCCGGCCGAGGGCGGCCTCCCACGCCGCGCCCCCGGCTCCCCAGCCTCCGGTCACCCCGGCCCTGTCCGTGGTGGCCGATCTGCCGCCGCGCGGGCCGGTGGACAGGGCCGCCGGCGAACCGGCCCGCGAGCCGGTCCGTCAGCCGGTCCATGAGCCCGTTCGCGAGACGGTCCGTGAGCCGGTCCGTGAACCCGCCCGTCCGCCGGTCCGTGAACCCGCCCGCGAGACGGTCCGTGAACCCGTTCGCGAGAACGCCGGGCCCCCCGGGCCCGCCGGCCCCCCCGGGCCGAAGAGCCTGCCCCGCCGCGTACGGCAGGCCAACCTGATGCCACAGCTCCGCCAGGAGTCCGAGACCGCCGCCCCCGCCCCGGAGCCCAAGGCCGCCGAACGCTCGCCCGACGAGGCCAGGGCACTGTTCTCCGCCTTCCAGGCGGGAGTACGGCGTGGGCGCGAGGAACACGGAAATGATGCCGCACACCAGACGACAGGCGACAAGGGGGACTAATGACCGGAAAAGTTAGTAGCACCGGCGAGCTGAACTGGCTCCTCGACGACCTGACCAGCAGGGTGGGCGCGGTACGCCAGGCGGTACTCCTGTCCACCGACGGACTCGCCGTCGGGTTCTCCCAGGGTCTCAGCCGGGAGGACGCCGAACACCTGTCCGCGGTCGCCGCCGGATTCCAGAGCCTGGCACGCGGGGCCGGGCGCCACTTCGGCGGCGGCGACGTGCGCCAGACCATCGTGGAGATGGAGACGGCCTTCCTCTTCGTCACGGCCTCCGGGCAGGGAACCTGCCTGGCCGTGCTGAGCAGTGCCGACGCCGACGTCGGCCACGTCGCATACGAGATGGCGATGCTGGTCAAGCGGGTCGGTCAGCACATCTCCACCCATCCGCGCCAGGGCATCTCATGAACGAGCAGGGCCTCCGGCGCGGAGACCACGGGTCGCCCGGACCCCGGGCCTCTGGCAAGGGGACCGGATGACGCTGTGGATGGACGAGGAGGCCGGTCCCATAGTCCGGCCGTACGCGCTGATCGGAGGTCGTACCCGGTCCTCCGGCGACACACTGGACCTGATCGCGATGATCACCGCGACCGGAGTCGCCCCATCCAACGGATTCGTCCCAGGACCGGAGCAGGAACGCATCCTTTCCCTCGTCTCCGGGATCGCCTCGGTCGCCGACGTGGCGTCCGAGCTTGACCTGCCGCTCGGCGTGGTCCGCGTCCTTCTCGGCGACCTGCAGGACCACAAGCTCATCTCGATCGGGCACGCCTCGGCGAGTGAGCATCTTCTCAAGGAAGTGATCAATGGACTTCGGGCCCTCTGACGAACCCGTCGCGCTCAAGATTCTCATCGCGGGCGGCTTCGGGGTGGGCAAGACCACGTTCGTCGGTGCGATCAGTGAGATCCGTCCGCTCCGCACCGAGGAGGTGCTCTCCGACCGCGGCATCGGCATCGACGACGTGGAGGGCGTGGAGAGCAAGACCACCACCACGGTGGCGATGGACTTCGGTCGCATCACCATCCGGGACGGCCTGGTCGTATACCTGTTCGGCACCCCGGGACAGGAACGCTTCTGGTTCATGTGGGACGAACTGTCCTATGGCGCGCTGGGCGCCGTCGTACTCGCCGACACCCGCCGGCTGACGGACTGCTTCCCGTCGATCGACTACTTCGAGCAGCGCGGCACACCGTTCGTCGTGGCGGTCAACTGCTTCGACGGGGCCGACAGGTACGGGGAGGAGGAGATCCGGATCGCCCTGGACCTGGACCCGGATGTGCCCATACTGCTCTGTGACGTACGGCGTCGCGCATCGGCCAAGACGGTGCTGGTAACGCTGGTGGAGCACTCGTTGAGGGTGCTGACGGCCAGCCAGTCGTGAGCGGAGCCGGTAGCCCGCGCCCCACCCCGCGGAACTACCGCTCTGCCGCGACTCCCCCGTGCCCGAGGAGGTACGGGGCGTTCACAGCGCCCGCAAGCCGCTGATCACTTCTCGCAGCAGCCCCTCGGCGGGAGAGGTGTTCGCCGGAATCGGCGAGCGCACCAGGACCAGGCCCTGGTCGAGCAGGTCCCCCAGCAGGACCTTGATCACTCCGATCGGCAGCCCGACCTCGGCGGCGAGCTCCACGATCGGCCGGGTCCGCCGTGTCAGACCGAGCAGGCGCCGGTGCTCGGAACCCAGGTGGGAGCTGGTCGAGACCGTCGAGCCGGTCGCCACCACCATGGACAGCATGTCGAACGTGGCGGAGGACGTCGTGGTCCGCCCACCGGTCAGCGCGTAGGGGCGGACGACCGGTCCCGCCTCCTCGTCGACCCACTCGACCTCGTCACTCATGGGCCGGCCACCCGGGGCGCGGTGGCCAGGTGTTGGCCGACACGGGTCACCAACCGGGCCATCTCATAGGCGATCAGGCCGACGTCGGCGGCTCCGCTGCTCATGACCGACAGGCAGCTTCCCTGACCGGCCGAGGTGACGAAGAGGAAGGCGGAGTCCATCTCCACCATGGTCTGGCGTACGGCCCCGCCACCGAAGTGGAGGCTGGTTCCCTTCGCCAGGCTCTGAAACCCGGAGGCGACCGCCGACAGGTGGTCGGCGTCCTCCTTGCTGAGGCCCCTGGAGGAGGCCATCATCAGTCCGTCGTTGGACAGGATCAGCGCGTGCGAGACGTCCGCCACACTCGTGACGAAGTCATCTAGAAGCCAATGCAGCTCACCTGGCACGTGGTAAAACCCCTTCCCCTCTAATGGTCAAGCTCACTGTGGGGCGCGGCCGGCCGCGAATGCGGCGTCACGGCCCCGCTGGTGTCCGAGGACCCGGATCACGGCTCCGCGCCGCCGTCCTCGCTCTCCGCCCGGCCGCGCTGCCATCCGGATCGGAACGAGTTCAGCAGCGCCCGAGCCTCCTCCGGCGACCGCTCCTCGGCCCTGGGCGCCGGCTCCGGCGGCAGGCCGTCCTGCCGCAGGCCGGGCGAGAGGTTCACCTGGCGGACCCGGCGCGGCAGGCCGCCTCCGCGCCGCACCGGCGTCTTCCACAGGTCCGTGGGGGCCGACAGCGCGGACTCGGCGGGCTCCGGAAGCGCGGACTCCACCGCGCCGACCGGCTCCACCGGCTCGGGATCCCCGAGCAGGATCTCGGGGAGCAGCATGACCACCCCGGTCCCGCCGTACGGCGAGGGCCGCAGCGTCACGCTGATCCCGTAACGGGCGGCCAGCAGGCCGACCACGGCGAAGCCCAGCCGGTCGGTCTCGGCCGGGTCGAACTCCGGCGGGCTGGCCAGGCGCTCGTTGATCGCGGTGCGCTTCTCCGCGGTCATGCCCAGGCCCCTGTCCTCGATCTCGATCGCGAAGCCCCGGCCCACGAGCTCACCCCGGATCGACACCTCGCCTCCGGGCGGGGAGAAGACGGTGGCGTTCTCGATGATCTCGGCGAACAGGTGCATCATGTCCGCCACCGAGCTGCCGACCAGGGTGCTGCCGTCCATCGGGTAGACCCGCACCCGGGCGTACTCCTCCACCTGGGCGGCGGCACCGCGCAGCACGTCCTCCATCAGGACCGACGAGCGCCACTTGCGGCCCGCGGCCCCACCGGAGAGGATCACCAGGCCCTCGGCGTGACGGCGCATCCGGGTGGTGAGGTGGTCGAGCCGGAACAGGTTCTCCAGCGCGGCGGGATCCTCGGCCTGCTTCTGCATCGCGTCGAGCAGTTTGAGCTGGCGCTGGAGCAGGGACTGGCTCCGCCGGGCGAGGTTGCGGAAGGACTGGGCCACCCCCTCGCGGAGCTTGGCCTGCTCCACCGCGGACTGGACGGCGCTGCGCTGAACGCTGTCGAAGGCGGCGGCGACGTCGTGCACCTCGGCCGTGCTGCCCAGCGGTTCCAGCGGGGGCGCCTCGGCCGCCACGTCCACGCTCTCGCCCCTGCGCAGCTTCTCCATCACCCGTGGCAGCCGCACCTCGGCCACCTCCATGGCGGTCCGCCGTACCCCGGCGAGCTCGCGGGTGAGCCCGCTGCCCACGCGGTAGGAGATCAGCAGCGAGGCGACGACCGCCACGAGCCCGAGCACTCCGGCGACCCCGGCCTTGATGAAGGTCGCGGCGGCCGAGGGGGCCGCCCGGTCCGCCAGGGCGAGGCTGACCGCTATCAGCGCCCGCTGGTAGATGGCCTCCACGTCGTTGCCGGCGGCTCGCCACTCGGCGGAGGACACGGCCTCCCCCGTCTGGAGGTTCTCCTCCAGGGTGCCGAACCGGGTGTAGATCGTCGAGGTCATCATCCCGGCGAAGGGCTGGCGCAGCCTCGGCTCCAGCTCCGGCAGCGCCTGCTCCAGCAGGAAGGTCCGGTTGACGGCCAGCTGGGTGAAGAGCCGCAGCTCGCTCGGCGACAGCGCGCGGTCGGTCGCCAGTGCCCCCGCGGCGAGCGCCCGCTCACGGCTGATGAGGTCCTTGGCATAGTTGATCATGTTGAGGCTGCGCGACTGCTGGTAGAGCGGCAGGTCGTTGTTGAGGCTCATGCTGTTGAAGAGCCGGTTCAGCGCGTCGGGCACCAGGGAGAAGTCCCGGGAGAGGCCGACCGGCCCGATCCGGCCACTGTCGATCTTGGCTCGGAGCGCGTCGAGCGCGTTGACGCGGTTCATCACCTCGTTGAACCGGATCTTCATGTCCGCGGTCATCGCGGCCTGGGCCGCCTCGGTGCTCGTCTGCTCGCGGAACCGCTGGCGCGCCTGGTTGGTGACGGTGCGCTGCAGGGCGAGGGTGGCCTGGTCGGGACTCGACCGGGTGGCCACGTACTCGGCCGACAGGAGGTGCTCGCGCTGGAGGGCGTCGCTCAGCTCGTCACCCGGCTTGCCGATCGTGTCGTACAGGGTGTCGATGGTCAGCAGACGCATTGAGTCGCCGACCGTGACGGTGGCCGCGAACCCCCATAGGGCGATCAGCGAGATCAGGGGGATCGCCAGAAGGGCCGAGATCTTGAACCGGATGGGTTTGCTCGATGCCATGTCACCTCATCGGCTCGTTCTCGGAGCGCCGGAACGGAGACCTCCGGACGATCTCTAGATCGCCGATGAGGATAGCACTGACTGACCCTATTATTCTTATCCTATTTGTGACATGTCATGAAGTAGTAAAGCAAAGTGACAAGTCAGCCGAGAGCGGCACGTGAGGCGCGAGCGGTCTCCCGGTTCCATTCCAGCTGCGTCAGCCGTACGGCCAGCACCGCGACCAGGGCAACCTCGGCGCCCAGCAGCACCCACTGCACCAGGCCGATCAACACCTGGTCGCCGGGAAGCGCCACGTAGGTGACCGCCAGCAGCCCGAAACCACCGGCCAGCGCCAGCCACTCCACCGGCCTGGCCACCCCCCTCCACCGCTCGTCCTCGCCGAGCCGCGGCACCATCAGCGCACCGGCCACCGGCACGGCGAGGAAGGCCGCGACCGAGGCGTAGCGGTGCAGCTGGACGGTCAGGTCGGACAGCGCGCCGGGGACGGCGCCCGGCGCGACGGCCAGCACGATCAGCGCCCCGCTCCACACCAGCATGAGCCGCTCCGCCGCCGCCCCCATCGGCGTCCCGGCCGCGCGCAACCCGGCGACCAGCGCGAAGGACGCGACCCCCAGCGACGCCATGGCGAACTCGGTGATTCCGCCTCGCTCCATGGCCGCGTACTCGCCGATCGTCAGATCGAGCGGGTTCAGGTACGGGTCGGGGTCGAGCCGGCCGACGATCATGGCCACGACGGCCACCGCGATCCCGGCACAGGAGACCAGCGGATAGAGCCTCTTCAACGCGAGCATGGCCCAACACTGTCCGCCGGAGGCCCCCTCACACATCCGGCGGCACCCCTGACCCGTCCCTGATCCGCCCCTGAGACCCGGTCGCGGACCCCGCGGAGCGGGCACACCCCGGCCGCGCTGTGCACAGGCTGTGGACAACCCTGCCCTCCAGCCTGTGGAAAACCCGGTCCGCCTGCGGAAACCTCCCCGACAGGCTGTGGACAAAGTCCGCCCGAAAACCTCGCAGACCGCCTCGATCCCACATCGTTCACGGCGTGCTCCTTGAGGTAGGCGCGCGTGTTCCCCTTCGCAGAACCTCACCAAAAGCATAATTGCAACAAGTGCATATACGCGTCGAATGCACCATTGCCGTCCGCCCTGGGCGATGATCCGGGAGCGCGAGAATCGGAAGAGGCCGCGGCCGGGTCCGCCTCGGCGAGGCCCTCGGCATGATCGCGGCACACCGCGCCGTCGGCCTCGCGGCCCAGGGGCACGCCCGCCCTGGGCGGCCCGCAGGAAGCGCCCGGCCCTGGCGACGGCGACGGCCCGGCCGGCTGTCGCCCCCGGTTTCGGGGGCTCGTCTCACCGGACTCGGCCGCGCGTTCCGAGGAGACGGCCGGTCAGCCCACCGGGATGGCCAACTCGTACCTGTGCTCTTCCGCGGCGTGGAGGAACACGAACTCCAGTTTGATCTCCCGCGCGTGCGGGGCGAGCTCGGGTTGCGCGGAAACGACCCCCCGGGTGTGGGTGGCGTCCTCGCTGAGGCCCCGCGCTCCACCACCGTCGCCGTAAACGGTTCCGAGGTCGTCGGTGGCCTCGACCCAGAGAAACACGGTGTCGCCGCCCGGCCGATCTCCGGGCAGGGGCGGGGTGAGCGTGTAGTCCATCGAGAAGCAGTCCGGCTCCCGTCTCAGGGTGAGCACATTGAGGATGTGCCGTCCCCCCAGCACCGGAATGGTCCGGTTAACGGAAACCACCGCACTCAAAAGGGTCTCCCTTGAATGTCAGGAGCTGCCCGGCCTGGGCACCTTGCAGGTGATGTAACGGTCAGCCGCGCTACCCGGCCTGGAGCCCACGGCGTACCAATAGAAGGTGACGTTGTTTCCGGTCTGGATGGTGCCGCCACCGCCCCCGGTGAACTGGTAATTCCTCAGACTACCGTGGAAGTTGTAGCCGCTGCTCTGGGTGTGCGGGCGGTACGGGGGATTGATAGACCTGCCGTTCACATAGGAGAAGGGCATCGAGACCGTTGCGACCGGGCCGAGTGCCGCCTTGGCCTGTGTGGTGAACCAGAATCCCCATGCCAGGGTGCCGCCGGGGGCCCGCTGGAACTGCACGGCCGACACCGGGTGGTTCCAGGTGCCGGTGCACAGGCCGTTGGCGGGGGTGAGGGCGTGGACCTCGGCGGCGTGCATGGCTACGCGCTCGGCGATCTGCGCCTCGGTGGTGTCCGCGGTGACGGTGAGGAAACCGCCGGTGTTGGCCGTCTCATCGGTGATCGGCGGCGCCGCGACCGCCGCCGGGGCGGGGGTGGGGTCGGCGTGGGCCGTACCGCCCGTGACGGCGGCACACGTGGCCGCACCCGCGAGGAGGGCGAGGGCTCTCGGCTTCATCACGCCAGGGGCTCCATCCTATATGGGATTTAGATCTATTTGCCTAACGTAGATGCTTTCTTGGGAAGAGGCCGAAAAACAAGAACCGAGTCCGTATGGAATCCATATATGGACATGAAGCCTCGATTCGAGGCGGGCAGAACACGGCACGGGGAATCGAGGATCCCCGAACACTTCATCGGGTGGTCCCGGCGGAAGCCAGACGACCCCCGCGAAAAGGGCGCGGACCGGCCGGGCCGGCTTCGGCCAAGGCATTGCGCACGCAGGTTTGACCGCGTCAACACCACCGCTTAGCTACTGCGATCTACACAAAGGGCTTAAATCGAGTCATGGCTTCTGCGGACGGCCGGCAGAGTGAGGCGGTCATAGAATTCGCGGCGAGACTCTTCGCCGCGTTCGGTTACGACGGCACCTACCTTCAGGGGATAGCCGAGGCGACCGGGCACGACCTCGCGTGGATGCACGACACGTTCGGCGACAAACGCAACCTCTACCTCGCCGTCCTCGAACGCGCCGCCCAGGCCGAACGGGCCGTCGCGGAGGAAGCGCTCGCGGTGTTCCCCACCGACGACCCCGCCGAGATCGCCTCGGCCATGTACGCGCTCGTGGACCGCTACCTGGAGTTCTGCCTGGCGCATCCGCAGGTCCCCGCGCTGTGGGTGCACCGCTGGCTCGGCGACGCCGCCGACATCCCCGACGTGGAGGAGAAGTACGCGGCCCCGCTCATCGAACGCACCCGGGACGCGCTGCTCTCGGCGGCGCGGGCCGGCCTCATCGACAACCACGTCGATCTGGACCTGATGGTGCGGACCCTGATCTGGAGCATCTACGGCCTCCTGTACGGCGAGGCGGTCACCCAGCCGGAGGAGTCCCCCTCCGCCGACCCCGAGACCCTGCGCCGCTACCGGGCCCACCTTCACCAGCTGGTCGATCGCATGCTGAAACTCCCCGGCGCCTGACCGTTCCGCTCCGGGCACGGAACGGCGGGAAATCCCCGGGGCCCGGATCCACGACAGGACGCCGGGCAAAGTCCGTGTAACGAACGGGCACGGTCCGGGAACCGTACGAGGAGGAGGTGGCGGACGCCCACGCGCCCCGGCCGGGGGCCGGCCAGGGCGGACCCCGGGATGAGCCGGGGCGGAGAAGGTGTCATCGCAGGTCAGGGCGGGAACCTTCATCCCCGGAGAGGTCGCGCTGTGGGAGCGCTTCAACGGAGAGGACGCGCCACGATGACCGAGACGCCGCACGTGGCGCCGCGTCACCCCCCGGCTCGCAGACCCGGAGCCCCCGGCCCCGGAGCCCCGGCTGCCGGCCTCGGAGCCCCGACGGGGGCGATCTCACCCGTCAACGCCGAGACACCCCTGGGCCGCGGACGGCCGGTCGGCCGTCTCGACATGACGTGTGCCCCGCGCACCCGTCTCGGCGTGGCGCATGCCCCGCACAACCACCCCGGCCTGACGCATACCCCGCACAACCGACCGGGAGGAGGCGATATTGGAGTCCTTCACCGGCAATAGGCTGCCTCCGGACGAGGTCGTCGTCGCGGCCCTGCGCGCCGGAGACGAGACGATGTTCGCGGCACTGCTGGACACCTGGTCGCGGGGGATGCTCTGGCTGGCCCGTTCGCACGTGTCCACCAACGACTCGGCGGAGGAGGTCGTGCAGGACACCTGGCTGGCGGTGATCAGGGGTATCGACGGCTTCGAGGGGCGCTCGTCGGTCAAGACCTGGGTCTACCGGATCCTGGTCAACACCGCCAGGAAGCGCGGGGTGCGCGAGAACCGCACGGTCCCGTGGAGCAGCGCCTTCTCCCCGAAGGAGAAACCGGCCGTCGACCGCTCGTGTTTCCAGGGCGCGGACGACCCCTTTCCCGGACACTGGAAGAACATCCCCGCGGCCTGGCCGACCCCGGAGGGCGAGGTGCTCGCCGCGGAGGTGCGCGACCAGATCGCGGCGGCCCTGGCCGAGCTCCCGGCCAGGCAGCGGGCCGTGATCACACTCCGCGACGTCGAGGGGTGCACCTCCGAGGAGGTCTGCGAGATCCTGGACATCTCCGCGGCCAACCAGCGGGTCCTGCTACACCGCGCCCGCGTCGCGGTGCGCGGGCGACTGGAGGAGTATTTCGAGACGGCGAGGCGGTCGGCGTAGTGAAATCGGTTCAGTTTCGAGACGGTAAGGCGGTCCACGTCGTGAAGCGGTTCAGCTGCGACCAGTGTGGGACACTCGTCACCGCCTACATGGAGAACGAGCTCGACGAGCCCACCCGGTACCTGTTCGAGGAGCACCTGGCCGACTGTGAGGGGTGCGAGCGCTATCTCGCCCAGTTCCGCGTCACCGTCGACACCCTGGGCGGGCTGCGTCCCGAGCCCCTGCCCGGCGGGATGCGCGACCGGCTACTGTCGGCCTTCCGGGACCTGCGGGGCTCCTGAGCCGGGAAAGATCCCGCACAACCTGCTGAGCAGCCCCTGGGGAACCTCCCCCGTACGGAGACAGCCGAGAATCCCGATCGTCACCCGGATCTGCTCCAGGTAGGCGAGACAGTCGGCGCACCCGGTCAGATGGGCCTCAAGACGCCGCCGCCGCCCGGCGGGCAGCGCCCCGTCAAGATAGTCGGTGACCAACCCCAGAACCTCACGGCAGCCGGCCGAGCGCCCGAACCTGGACCCCCCTCGCGTCATTCCCGCTCCCGCTCCATGTGGAGTAGTACCGCACACGGATCAATCCGTTACACCGCACCCTCTGTTCCGCCACACCGCCCCCGCCGTTCCGCCACACCGCGGCCCCCGCCGTTCCCTCGTCCGGTCCCCGCTGTAACGCCTGCCCGCCTCGCGGATCTATAGATCCGTACACGTCGGGCGGAAGGGGAGACGATGACCGGTCCTGCGGCCGAGGACACACCGATCCGGGACGCCTCGGATGTGAGGGCCTTCGCGCGGAGCTGCTTCAGAGGCGCCACCGGGGACCAGGTGGGTGTCGAGCTGGAGTTCCTGGTCTTCGACCGTACGGCCCCCGCCGGCCAGGTCCCGCTGGCCAGGATCGCCGACGTCCTGCCACCGCTGCCGGGCGGGAGCCGGGTGACCTTCGAGCCGGGGGGCCAGCTGGAACTCTCCGGTCCGGCGGGACCGCTACCGGAGGCGATCGCCCGCCTCTCCGCCGATGTTCGCCTGACCCGCGAGGCGCTGCGGCGGGCGGGGCTGGTCCTGGGCGCGGTGGGCCTCGACCCGATCCGGCCGGCCCGGCGCCAGCTGCGCCTGCCCCGGTACGAGGCGATGGCGGAGTTCTTCGGCACGCCGTACGGATCGCTGATGATGTGCTCGACGGCGTCGGTCCAGGTCAACCTGGACCTGGGCGAGAACCCCTCGGTGCGCTGGAACCGCGCGCACCTCCTGGGCCCCGTCCTGGTGGCGGCCTTCGCGAACTCCCCGCTCCACGAGAGCCTGCCGTGCGGATGGATGTCGGGCCGCCAGGCGGTGTGGGAGCATCTCGACCGCACCCGGACGACTCCCGTCACGCTCCCCGGCGAGCGGGGCGGCGATCCGGCCGACGCCTGGACGGAGTATCTCCTCGACGCCCGGCTCATGCTGGTCCGCGAGAGCAGGGAGCACTACCGCCCGATCCGCGACGGCTCGACCTTCCGCGACTGGCTGGCCGCGCCCGAGCACCCGCCGACCCTGGCCGACCTCGCCTACCACGCGACGACGGTCTTCCCCCCGGTACGGCCCCGCGGCTGGCTGGAGATCCGCTACCTCGACGCCCAGCACCCGGCGCGCTGGCCGGTGTGCGTGGCGGTGACCCACGCCCTGCTGATGGACGACCGCGCGGCGGACACCGCGCTGGCCGCGGCCGAGCCGTACGCGGGGATGTGGCCGGAGGCGGCGCGCTGCGGCCTCACGGAGCCGCAGCTGAGGAGGGCCGCCGACACCTGCTTCCAGGCCGCCCTGGCCGCGCTGCCCCGCCTGGGCGCGTCCGCGGACCTGATCGGCGAGGTGGCCGCGTTCGCCGACCGCCACGTGACGACCGGCCGATCCCCGGCCGTGGACCTGCTGGATCCGGCAAGAGGATCGGGACGGCCCCGGCCAGCCTGGTTGACGGAGGAGGAACCGGCGTGAACGACTTCAAGGAACGGATCGCCGGCGAGCTGATCGCGGTGCGCGACCGATCACTGGCCTACACCGACATCGAGGACGACCTGCTGGTCGGCCAGCACTCACCGCTGATGTCACCGCTGGTGTGGGATCTGGCGCACGTGGGCAACTACGAGGAGCTGTGGGTGCTCAGGGAGGCCGCCGGGATCACCCCGCTCCGCCCCGAGATCGACGACCTGTACGACGCGTTCAAGCACCCGCGCAAGGACCGCCCGAACCTGCCCATCCTGGGACCGGCGGAGACCCGCCGCTACATCGACGGCGTCCGCGGCCGGGTGCTGGACGTCCTGGACGCCCTCGACCCGCGCGACCCGGCCCCGCTGCACCGGGACGCCTTCGTCTTCGGCCTGGTGATCCAGCACGAGCACCAGCACGACGAGACGATGCTCGCCACCCTGCAGCTGTCGAGGAGGCCGGGCCTGGTCCGCGACGGCGACCTGCCGCCCGGCCGTCCCGCCGGGCCCGAGGAGGTGTTCGTCCCCGCGGGCGCGTTCCTGATGGGGACCGGCACCCAGCCGTGGGCCTACGACAACGAGCGGCCCGCCCACCGCGTGGACCTGCCCGCCTACTGGATCGACAGGCTCCCCGTCGGCAACCGCGCCTACGCCGACTTCATCGAGGACGGCGGCTACGAGGACCCGCGCTGGTGGACCCCGGAGGGCCTGCGGTGGCGGCAGGAGAACCACGTCTTCGCCCCGCTCTTCTGGACCAGGGACGGCGGCGTCTGGTGGCGGGCCCGCTTCGGCCGGCACGAGCCCGTGCCCATGGAGGAACCCGTCCAGCACGTGTGCTGGTACGAGGCCGACGCCTACGCCCGCTGGGCCGGGAAGAGGCTGCCCACCGAGGCCGAATGGGAGAAGGCCTGCGGCTGGGACCCCTCGGCCGGGCGGACCAGGAAGTATCCGTGGGGAGACGACGACCCGGCACCGGACCGGGCGAACCTCGGACACCGGGCGGCCAGGCCCGCGCCGCTCGGCGCCTTCCCCGCCGGGGCCGGCCCCTACGGCACCGAACAGATGATCGGGGAGGTGTGGGAGTGGACCGCCTCGCGGTTCCTGCCCTACCCCGGCTTCCGCAGCTTCCCCTACCGCGAGTACAGCGAGGTCTTCTTCGGCCAGGACTACCGGGTGCTGCGCGGCGGATCCTGGGCGACCGACCCGGCCGTGGTCCGCACGACGTTCCGGAACTGGGACCACCCGATCCGGCGGCAGATCTTCTCCGGCTTCCGCTGCGCCCGCCCGGCCTCCCCCGAACAAGGAGGGCGTCCACCGGAGCACGGGTACTCACCGGAGCGCGGATAGATGTGCCGCCACGCCGCCTGGCTGGGCGTCCCCCGCGCCCTCGCCTCGCTGATCCACGAACCCGGCCACGGCCTGCTGCGGCAGTCCTACGTCCCGCGCCTGCAACGCCACGGCGTGGTCAACGCCGACGGCTTCGGCGCCGGCTGGTACGACCCGGCCCGCGCCGAACCCGTCCGCTACCGCCGGACGGTGCCCGTCTGGGCGGACGCCAACCTGCCGGCCCTCGCCCAGACCGCCCGCTCGGGCTGCCTGCTGGCCGCCGTACGGTCCGCCAGCGCCGGCATGCCGATCGAGGAGACCGCGACCGCGCCCTTCACCGACGGGCCGTGGCTGCTCAGCCATAACGGCCGCATCGCGCGGCAGGCCGTCCGGGAACTCGCCGACCCCGGCGACGTGGAGAGCACCTGCGACTCCGCGTGGGTCGCCGCCGCGGTGTTCGCACGGCTCCGCGCCGCCCGCCCGCTCGGCGACGCGCTGGCCGAGGTGGTCACGCACGCCGGGACGAAGGATCCCGAAGGCCGGCTGAACCTGCTCGCCTGTGACGGCGCCTCGCTCGCCGCGACCGTCTGGGGGGAGACGCTCTTCCTCAACCTCGACAACCCCGACGACGGCGTGCTCGTGGCGAGCGAACCACTGGACGACCGGCCCGGCTGGCAGGCCGTACCGGATCGGAGCCTGGTCCTCGCCTCACCCGGTGGTGTGCGCGTCCAGCCGTTGTGACGCGGCCCCGCCGGACCCCGTGACCCCGCTGCCGCCCACAGCCCCGCCGTCACCCTTACACCCCGTCGTCGCCCACACCCCTGTCACCTGTAGCCCTGAAGGAGATCCCATGCCCGTCAGCCAGTCGGCCGTCCGGCTGACCAACCATCTCGGCCACGACTACCTGCGCCAGGCGCTCGAACACGACGTCCGCTGCGGACTGGCGTCGACACCCCGGTGGCTGCCGCCCAAGTGGTTCTACGACGCGGTGGGCAGTGACCTGTTCTCACAGATCACGCGGCTGCCCGAGTACTATCCCACCCGCCGCGAGCTGGCCATCCTGCGCCGGCAGGCCGCCGACATCGCCGGGCGCAGCGGCGCGGACACGCTGGTCGAGCTCGGTTCGGGGACCAGCGAGAAGACCGTCCTGCTGCTCGACGCCCTCGCCTCGGCCGGGACACTGCGCGCCTACACGCCGGTGGACGTCGACGCGATCACCCTCGGTGACGCCGCGCGGCGGCTCACCGCGCGCTACCCCGGCCTGGCCGTACACGCGGTCTGCGCCGACTTCGAACGCCACCTGGCGCTGCTCCCCCGCCAGGGGCGGCGCATGGTCGCCTTCCTCGGCGGCACCGTCGGCAACCTCGACCCGGCGGCGCGCGAGGTGTTCCTGAAGGAACTGCGCGCCACCCTCCTCCCCGGCGACTCCCTCCTGCTCGGAGCCGACCTGGTCAAGGACACCGGACGGCTGATCGCCGCCTACGACGACGCGGCCGGGGTGACCGCGGCCTTCAACCGGAACGTCCTGCACGTGATCAACCGGGAGCTGGACGCCGACTTCGAACCGGACGCCTTCGAGCACGTCGCGCTCTACGACGTACGGCGGGACTGGATCGAGATGCGGCTGCGCGCGACCCGCGCCATGGAGGTGCGGATCGGCGCCCTCGACCTGTCGGCGTCCTTCGCCGCCGGTGAGGAGATGCGCACCGAGATCAGCGCCAAGTTCCGCCCGGAGGGACTCCGGAGGGAACTCGTCGCGGCCGGTTTCACCCCGGGCCGCCACTACACCGACCCGACCGGTGACTTCAGCCTCGTCCTGGTCCACACATAGGCTCGGAGAGCCCTGCAACGCCTCCAGGACCGCCGAGAGGGCGACCCCGCGAGGGATTTTCCTATGACCGCCGAGAGCCCGTCCGGGCCGTGTCAGACGCCCCGGGAGCCCCTGTGCCACACCCGACCGTGGAGAGCTCCTCCACCAGGTCCCCGATGATCGCGACGATCCTCGTTCCGCACCCGACCGTGGAGAGCCCCAGATGACCTTCGAGAGTTTCTCCCTCCCCCGCACGGCCCCAGGGAGTTCACCGGGACCACATGCCGTCGCCGAGAGCTGGCGGGCGGCCCGCCCCTCCACGGCCCCGGGCCACCTGGACGCCGCCGGATGCAACGTGCCCAGCGACCGGGTGTTCGACGCCGTCGTCCGGCACCTCCGGCGCGAACGCCAGGTGGGCGGCTACCCGGCGGTCCCGGACTTCCACCCGCCCAAGGCCGTACTGGCCTCGCTGGTCGGCGCCGAGGCGGGCGACGTCGCCTTCCTGGAGAGCGGGACCGCGGCGATGGCGGCGCTGCTCGGCGGCTGGCGACTGCCGGAGGGCAGCCGCGTCGCCGTCACGCGCACCGAGTTCGGCAGCACGCTCATGCTGCTGCGTCGTCTGGCGCGGCTGTACGGCTGGCGGCTCGTCGAACTGCCCGTGGACGACGACTCCCGGCTCGACCTGGACGGCCTGCGCTCCCTGCTCGCCACCGGGCTGGACCTGGTCACCCTCCCGCACATCCCCTCCCAGCGAGGCGTGGTACAGCCCGCCGCCGAGGTCGGGCGGCTCTGCCGTGACGCCGGGGTGCCACTGATCCTCGACGTCTGCCAGTCCCTCGGGCACGTGGACACCGGCGGCGTCGGCGCCACCGCCTACGTCGGGACCTCACGCAAATGGCTCGCCGGGCCACGCGGGGTCGGTTTCCTGATCGTGCCCGGCCTCACCGGGACCGGGGACGAGGACGGGCGTGCCCGCGGAGAGGGAGGCGGCCGAGGCGACATGGACGCCGCCGTCCCCGCGATCAGCGGGCACACCTGGGTGGACGGGGAGGCGTCACCGTCGGCGGGGGCGGCCCGCTACGAGACCCACGAGGGGCCGATCGCCGCGCGGGTCGGATTCTGCGTCGCCGTACTGGAGCACCAGGCGCTCGGCCCCGCCGCGGTCCACGCCCGCCTGGCGGAGCTCGGCGTCACGGCGCGCCGTCTCCTCGACGGGGTCGGCGGCTGGCGGGCGGTCGAGCCGCTGGACGAGCCGTCGGCCATCGTGACCCTCAGACCGCCGCCCGGATCGGACCCCGGGGCGGCCGTCGAGAAGGCCGGGGCGCGAGCCGTGGAGGCCTCTCTGACCGTCGGCGTCGTACCGGTCGCACGGGCGCCCGAGGACCTGCCCACGCCGGTCCTGCGGGTCTCCCCGCCCCCCGGAGCCTCCCAGGAGGACCTGCGGACCCTGGCCCGCGTCCTCGACCACTGACCCGCCCCCTCCTCCCCGGTCCCGGCCGCCCTCCCGGTTCCGGCCGCGCCTCCCCGTGACTTCTCAAGATCGTCAAGCTCTCGGAGAAGGCCGGCGGACCCATTGACAAAATTAATCTGTACGTACAAAATCAATTTCGCGATGAGAGACGTCCTGTACCTGGAGCAGATCGAGCAGGCGGAAGCCCTGCTCAAGCCGCAGCGCATCGAAGTGCTGCGGCAACTCGCCGAGCCGCACTCGTGCACCGAGGTGGCGGCCCGGCTCGGCCAGACCCCGCAGCGGGTCTACTACCACGTGAAACGTCTGGTGGACGCCGGCCTGGTGACCCAGGTGTCGGAGCGCCGGGTGCGCGGCATCCACGAGGGCGTCTACCAGGCGAGTGCCCGTTCTTACTGGCTCTCGCCCCGCCTGGTCGGCCGGATCGGCCTGCGCAAGGCGCAGGACGAGCTGAGCCTCGGCTACCTGCTCGACCTCATGGAGGAGGTCCAGGCCGACGTCGCCGCGCTCGACCGGGCCGCGCCCGAGCTGCCGTCGGTCGGCGTGTCCGGCGAGATCCGGGTGCGGCCGGAGCAGCGCCAGGAGTTCCTGGACGACCTCCAGACCTTGCTGCAAGACCTCTTCACCCGCTACGGCGGCGCCGAAGGCGACGCCTTCAAGCTCGCCGTGGCCTGTTACCCCAAGGGAGAACCCCGTGAGTGAACCGATGAAGCTCCGAGCGCGCGTGGCCGCGTCGATCAAGGAGGTCCGTCACGCCCTGACCGACGCCGAGGCGCTGCGCACCTGGCTGGCCGAGCACGCCGAGGTCGACCTGCCGCACCGGTATGAGTTCTGGGGCCGCTACACCCCAGAGGGGGACGCGCCCCACCAGCGACTGCTGCACATCGACGATCACACGCTCCGTCTCTCCTGGCTGCTGGACGGCGAGGACACCACGGTCGAGATCCACCTGGAGGCGGAGAGCGCCGACACGACCATCCTGACGCTCTCCCAGACCCACTTCGACTTCCAGGATGTGATCACCGGCAACAGCATCCGGGGCGTGCTCCAGACGTTCTGGTCGCTGTCGATCGCGAACCTGGTCGACCACCTTGAGGGCCGCGGGCTCACCCCCAAAAACGACTTCACCTCCTCGCACCGGCGGGAAGAGATCGTCATCGACGCCTCCCGCGAGGAGGTGTACGACTCGCTCACCAACTCGGAGAAGGCCGGCCAGTGGTTCGGCTACCCCATCGGGATCGAGCCGTACGTCGGCGGGCGCTTCGCCATGGGCGGCTTCGACGCGGGCCCCGCAGCGAAGATCATCGACCTGGACCCCGGCCACACCATGTCCATCGACTGGGACGAAACCGGCGTCAGCACCTGGGAGCTGGAAGACTCCGACGGCAAGACGCGGCTCACCTTCGTGCAGAGCGGCTTCGACACCCGGCGTCCGCCCCACGCCGCCTGGATGGGCTGGCTCAGCGGCATCGCCGAGCTGCGCCGCTTCCACGAGCTGAGCGACTGGTGCCCGATATGGCTGGAATACGAGATCCCGGGCCTGCCCGAGGGAGTCCCGGCAGCCGACTGACCGACCACATGGATCGGGCACGCCGCAGGCGGGTGGAGCACCCCGTCAAGACCGTCCGAGCTTACGGACCATCCGGCCCCCACCCGCCCGCGCTTCGTTCGTCCTCAAACGCCCCCGGTCGGGCCCGACCGGGTGGAGCAAGAAGCCGTGAAGCAGGGCTCTTACCGGCCTTCCGCCCGATACGGTGCGCCGACCTCATAGCATCGGACGGCATGACGGCCTTTTCAGGTTGCTATACCTGCGACCAGGAGGCGCAGTTCGACGCGCTGCCGCCTCGGGAGAGGATCGCGGCCGACGATCACTGGCGGACGGCTCACGCGATCAACACGGCACTGCCGGGATGGCTGGTGCTCGTCCCCCGCCGACATGTCACGACCATCGCGTCCCTGACCGACGCCGAGGCGGCCGCGCTTGGTCTCTGGCAGGTCCGGCTGTCACGGGCACTCCAGGAGACGACCGGCTGTGTGAAGACGTACGTGGCGCAGTTCAGTGAACATGAGGGCTTCAGTCACGTGCACTTCCACATCGTGCCGCGCATGCGCGACCTCCCGGACGACCTGCGGGGCCCCAATGTGTTCGGGCTCCTGGGACGCACCGGCGCCGACCACGTCCACGCCGACCAGATGGACGAAACAGCCACCAGGCTCAGCCAACTCCTCCACCGGCCCTAGGACCTGGTTGACCGCTCACCCCACGGTCCTGGACAGAGCCGGAGCCCGGTTCCGCGCCGACCTCCACCACGAGCTCACGCCCGTCCTCGCTCACGGAGGTGCCCATGCGCGCGCAGGCGAGGGTGAGGCGGTCACGGACCCAGCACCAATCCGCCCCCTCGGCGAGCCGGGTACGGCCGTAGTCCAGCTTGAGCGGCAGGGCCCGCAGCCGTACGGGGCCGTGTCGGTCGAGGGTGACCAGCCAGAGCAGCCCGAGGTCGTTGCGGAGCAACGGATGCACGGCGTAGTCGTCGATGAAGTCGCCGAGATCGTAGAGGACCCTCCCGGCGACACCGTGGAAGACATGGGCGGAGTGCCCAGCCACGAGTGTGGCTCCGGCCTCGACGAGTGCGCCGGCCGCGGCGCGCACGTACGGCAGTGGCTCGCCGACCATGTTGGGGCCCCAGTGCGGGGTGACCAGCACCGCATCGACCCGGGTCCGCAGCTCTCCGATGGCGGCCGGCAGCCAGGGCGGGACGCCGTCGGTCAGGGCCGCGTGGGCGATGCCCGGCCGGTGCGGGGCTGCGGCGAAGTCTCGCGGATGGTCGCCGCAGGCGACGATCCCCAGCCGCAGGCCACCGACCGTGACCTCGACCGGCCGTCGCGCCTCGGCCAGGCCGTCCCCCGCGCCCACACACCGGATCCCCACGCGGTCGAGGTGCCTTCGGGTGTCCCGCAGGGCGTCGTAACCGAAGTCCAGGGCGTGATTGTTGGCGAGGGTGACGCAGCCGACCCCCAGACCGGCCAGCAACTCGGCGGCCGGCGGCGGAGCCCGGAAGTGGAACGGCTTACCCGGCGCGTCCCAGCGCACGCCGCGCGCGGAGACGCAGCACTCCAGATTGAGCAGGAAGAAGTCCGCCCCGGTCAGGCGGTCGCGCATCTCGCCGGAGAAGAAGTCGTTCAGGTCCGCGGAGCGGCTGACGCGCTCGGCCACGCCACGACCGAGCATCGTGTCACCGGCCAGGGCCACGGTGATGGACATCGAACTCACCCCTGTTCCCAGCCAACCACCGCGTCCGAGCCCCGGGCAGGGACCAAAGCCCGTACGGAGGGAGGACCTTCAGCCCTGCCTTGGCGGCGAGCTTCAGTCCGGCCGGACAGGGCTCCGCGGCGCCCGGTGACACTCGACGCTTACGGAGCGACCGCCGGCGAAGCCGAGACGCACACCGTCGCAGTACGCGAACGGCGTCCCCCAGGAGCCGTGCGGAGCATCCGGAAAGCACGGCCACCAACGCCAGTTCGATCGCCCCCCATGCCCGGCCAGGAGCGCCGAGCCGCCCTCCGCGACGTCGCCGATCGTGTCCGCCCAGATCGCGCGGTGGGTCTCGGCCACGGTCGCCGTGGCACGCCCCTCCCGGATGATCGCGGCCACGTGTCGCACCCTTCTTGGTCAGACTGTGTCGGCGCACGTTCAGCCGGCGCACGTGGCGTCCTCCTTCACTCCGTCCGGGTCTATGGATCTTGGTGGAGGTGAGGACTACGCTTGTCGCATCGCCCGCGCACCCCGGAACAGACCGGAGAAGTGACTCTTGATCGATGATCCCGATCGGCGACCACCCACCTCGATCAACACCGGCGTCTCGCACTCGGCCCGCGTCTGGAACCACCTGCTGGGCGGCAAGGACAACTACGCCGCGGACCGCGAGGCCGGCGACCTGATTCTGCGGATGTTCCCGGGCATCGCCCACATCGCCCGCCTGCAGCGGCGCTTCCTCGCCCGAGCGGTCCAGTACCTGACCGGCGAGGTCGGCATCCGCCAGTTCCTGGACGTCGGCACCGGTCTGCCGACCGCCGACAACACCCACCAGGTCGCCCAGCGCCTGGCCCCGGAATCGCGGATCGTCTACGTCGACAACGACCCTCTGGTGCTGGTGCACGCCCAGGCCCTGCTCACCAGCACACCCGAGGGAGCCACCGACTACGTCGAAGCCGACGTGCGCGACCCCGACAGGATCCTCCGTGAGGCGGCCAGGACGCTGGACCTCACCCAGCCCGTCGCGCTCGTCATGCTGGGAATCGTGGGGCAGATCCCCGACTCCGAGGACCCGTCCTCGATGGTGAGCCGGTTCCTGGACGCCCTGCCGTCCGGCAGCCACCTGGCGCTCAGCGACGGCACCAACACCAACGAGGCGTTGAACGCGGCCCTCCGGGTCTACAACGACAACTCGGCCAGTTCCTACCATCTCCGCGCCCCCGAGCAGATCGCCGGCTTCTTCAACGGCCTGGAGCTGGTGGAACCCGGCGTGGTCACCACCTCCAGGTGGCGGCCGGATGTCGCGGACATCGGGAACGGTCCCGAGGAGGTCGACGCGATCTGCGGCATCGGCCGCAAGCCCTGACGTCTCTCCCACCGCCCTCGCCGGGGAAACCCGCCGCCGCCGACGGTCGTCTGCGGCGGCGGCGCTACGCGCCGGGCCGCGATGCCGTCTCCTGCCTGATCCAGTCCAGGTAGTCGGCGGTGCCGACCGCCAGCGCGACCGCGACGATCTGCGGCACCTCGTAGGAGTGCAGCTCCCGCACCCGCCAGGCGAGATCCTCGAACCGCTCGACAGTGGTCTTCATCAGCAGCAGCCACTCCTGGGAGCGCCGCACCTCACCCGCCCACCAGTAGGTGGACTCGATCGGGGCGACGACCTGACAGTCGGCGGCGAGGCGCTGTGCCACCACCGCCGAGCGGATCCGGTCCGCCTCCTCACGGTCGGCGGCGGTGACACGAACCTCAAGGCAGTCCGAAGCGTCCTGGAGCATGCCACCACAGTGCCGGATCGCTCCCACGTGGATCAAGACATCGGTACGGCGCGCCCCCGTGGACCCCACGATCGCGTCGCCTCGGCGGGTGACCGGATCCGGCCATGGCGTAGATCGTGCGGTGACCGCGGGCGTCCCTCACGCGTACCCGAACATCTCACCAGGACCATCCCCGTCCGGCATGTGCGGGGGCCGTACCCGCCCCGGTCGGCCAGTAGATCGGCAACCCTCGGGGGCGGGTACGGCCACCGGTCAGCGGGCGGCCCGCTTCCCGGCCCTCACCTCCTGCCGCTCGTCGAGCCGACGGTCGACGGGAACTCCGCGTCGACGTCGAAGGCGGCGGGCCGTGCCCCCACGGGGATGACGACGTGCGTGGGCGGCGGTTCCGTCTCGTCGATGTGGGCGGTGAACTCCTTGCGGTCGTCGCGGCAGACGAACTGCATGACGTGCCGGCCGGCGGCGGCGGCGCGGATCAGGCCGCCCGTCGTCGCCCACACCCCCGACATGTAGAAGTTCTCCAGTCCGGGCAGCCCGGGGCCGTGCTCCTTGACCAGTTCCTCCAGGGTCTCGCCGCTCTCCACGAACGGCTGCCAGCCGAGCACGGTCCCGTCGTAGTTGCCGGTGTAGCGGACCTGGGTGAGCGGGGTCGAGATGTCGCGTACCGCGATGGCGTCCTTTATGCCGGGATAGCGCTGCTCCAGGAAGTTCAGCAGCGCGTTCCGCACCCGGTACTTGGCGGTGTAGTACTCGCGTCCGCGCCGCACCGGCAGGGTGTGCAGTTCCTCGCCCTTGTGGACCCGGCTGGCCTGTTCCGGGCCTTCGTTCAGGGCGCGCCAGGGGGCTATGTCGCAGAAGTAGGTGGCGTAGACGACGGTGGTGCCCTCCGGCGACAGCTCGGGGTAGTGCATGCTGCGGAACTGCACGTTGATGCTCGGGTGTCGGATGCCGAGCAGTTCGGCCGCCTCGGCGTCGTCGAGCAGGTGGGTGGTGCAGGGCTCCCCTTCGGGGAAGGGCCTCTTCAGGCCGAGGAACAGGATGAAGTAGCCCGGGAACACCATGCCCGGTTCCTTGATGGTCTGGGTGTAGAGGTTCCGGTACGTCTCGTTGAGGTAGCGGCCCTTGAGGAACCTCATCATCGTGGTGGGGCCGTCGCAGGCCGAGACCACGATGTCGGAGCGGAACTCGCTCCCGTCGCTGAGCCGTACGCCGACCGCGCGGTCGTTCTCGACCAGCACCTCCTCGACCTTGGCGTTGTAGGTCACCTCGCCGCCGAGCGAGGTGTAGCGCCGTTCGATCGACTTCGCCAGCCCGAGTGAGCCGCCCTCGGGCACCCCGGCCGACAGGTTCGCGTGCGAGGCCAGCTGGAAGTAGAACGGCAGCACCGGGAAGGCGGAGTGCTTCTCGTAGAGGATGAAGTTGAACGCCTCACGCAGCAGCGGATCCTTGAACTTCGCCGAGTAGTCCGTCATCAGCACGGTGATCGACTTACGGATGACGTTGAAGTACGGGACGAAGGAGGCCATCATCCGCCAGCGCTCCAGCCGCCCCATCAGGCCGACCGGTTTGAGGAAGGGATAGACGGCCAGGCACTTCCTGAACTTCCGCAGGCCGTCGCAGAAGTTCCTGATCAGCTTGGCGTCGGCGGGCGAGATGTCGAGCAGGTGCGCCTGGAGCCGATCCGGGTCGGAGTAGAAGTAGACGGCGCGGCCGTCGCGGCCACGCACGATGTTGAACACGTCGAAGTGGCGCATCTGCTTGCCCTGGAGCGCGCCGAGTTCGAGCCAGATCTGGTGCATCTCGTTGCCGGGCCCGTTGCCGAGCAGCCAGCTGATACAGCAGTCGAACATGAAGTCGCCTCGGTCCCAGGCCGTACAGCAGCCGCCCGGGATCTCGTGCATCTCGAAGATCTGGGTCTTGTATCCGTTCATCTGCGCGTAGCAGCCGGTGGACAGACCACCGAGGCCGGCGCCGATGATGATCATCGTTTCTCTGTCCTGTTTCAACCGTGACATGTCCCTGGCCTCCTCGATGTTCATCCGGCGGTCCTCTGCCGCAGGGGCCGCTTGTCGAGCTGGGGCAGATGGCCCAGCTTGCCGCGGTGCCAGGGTTCCCGGCCTGAGCTCTCCCACGCCTTGAACTCCAGGCCCAGTTCCTCGCAGAGGTACTGGGTGACGAAGCGGCCGGTTGACGCGGCACGGATCAGGCCGCCCATCCCGACCCACTGGCCGGCCATGGAGAAGCCACTCAGACCGGGCAGCCGCATACGATCCTTGTTGATCAGCTTGGTCGCCAGATCGTCGGCGTCGGAGAACGCCTTCCAGGCGAGGATGCTGCCGTTGAAGTTGCCGGTGTAGCGTCTGGTCGTCGCCGGCGAGGCCACGTCGACCAGCTCGATGCGCGGGCCGATGCCCGGATAGCGCCGCTCCAGGAAGCCTCGCACGAAGTCGGCGACCTTGCGCTTCTGCGCCCAGTACTCCTTGCGGTCGCCGCTCCGCAGCGTCTGCCAGTAGGTGAAGTCGCTGAAGTAGGTGCAGTGGATCACTGATTTTCCCGGTGGCGCGAAGCCGTCCGAATACCGTGAGCGCAGCTGCACCACCAGGCTGCTCTGCAGCGCGCCCGGCAGTTCGGCGCCCTCCTGCTCGGGCAGCAGGTAGGTCGTGCTGTGCGCGTCGTCGGGGTCGAAGTCGCCCTCGACGCCGACGAAGGCCGAGACCACGGCGGGGAACAGGATGCCCGGCCTGTTCAGCATGTCGTCGTAGAGCCTGTCGATTCTCGGGCTGGTGTACCGTCCGTCCAGCAGGCCGTAGATCGTGGTGTAGCCGTCACAGGCCGAGATGACGTGGTCGGCGTAGTACCGCGCCCCGCTCCGCAGCTCCACCCCGACCGCGCGGCCGTCCTCGATCAGGATCCTGTCGACGCGGGTGCGGTAGGTGATCACACCGCCCAGCGAGGTGTAGCGCTCCTCGATCGAGCGCGACAGTCCCAGCGATCCGCCCTGCGGGAAGCCCGCGTTGCCGTGGTAGGCGCCGGCCATGTTGAACAGGAACGGCAGCAGTGGGAAGTTCTCGGGGTCCTGGAAGAAGATGTTGCGGAACGCGTGGCGCAGCAGCGGGTCCTGGAACCTGTCGGCGAAGGTGTGCATCTGGGTCGCGGCGGTCCGCCAGAACAGGCGGAACGCCGGGAGAACCGTGCGCAGAGTGCCGAGCCTCTCGCGCACCGACTGCAGCGGCGGCGGTTTCAGGAACGGGTACAGGTTGATGTCGATGAACCGCCGCAGGTCGCGGCAGAACGACCGGATCAGCCGCGCGTCGGCCGGCGAGATCTCCAGCAGGTGCCGCTCCAGCCGGTCGGGGTCGTTGTAGAACGTCACCGACCGGCCGCTCTCGTCGACGACCTTGTTGAACATCTCGAAGTTCGTGATCGTTTTTCCGTCGAGCGCGCCGAGCTCGCGCCACACCTGGTTGGCGTCGTTGCCCGCGCCGGTGCCGATCAGCCATTCGATGCAGTAGTCGAAGATGTAGCCCTCACGCGACCAGGCCGTGCAGCAGCCTCCGGGCAGTACGTGCTTTTCGAAGATGCGGGTCTCCATGCCGCTCATCTGCGCGTAGCAGCCGGTGGACATGCCGCCGACGCCCGCGCCGATGACGATGACCCGGGGTTTACCGCCTGGAGCACGGTCGCGGTCGCTCCAGTCGGGTCCGGTCTCACGCGACATGCGTCCTGCCTTCCGTCAGAATGCCGCGCGCCAGGTTGGCGTTGAGCGCGATGTACTCCTGGTCGAGCATTTCGGCGTGCGTGCCGAAGCCGCGCAGCACCGAGGTGTGCGTGGTCGAGCTGCCGTGCCAGGTGCCGCTCTCGTCCGCGGCGTAGAACGCGACCTTCTCCTGGTCGGAGATCACGCTGACCTGGGCGGTGATCGCCCCGAGGTTCGGCGTGTGGCTGCAGAAGTGGATGTACTCCCTGGCCTGTTCGAGGGTCTCCTGGGCGACGACCTCCGAGCCGGTGTGCCTGCGCAGGTGGTCGCCGAGCTCCCGTTCGAAGGCCCGGAAGTGCTCGCTGCCCAGCTCGAAGGCCTCGGAGATGCGGTAGGAGTCCATGATGACCACGTTCGGCACCTCGCGTCCCCGGCGCTCAAGCTCCTTGGCCACCTCGAACGCGAGGTTGCCGCCGAGTGAGTAGCCGAACAGGGCGCAGGGGCCTTCGGGCTGGATGGACTCGATCAGGTCGGCGTACCGGGCCACCTTGTCGTCGCCGGCCAGGTAGTTGAAGGCGACGAACCGGTACTCCGGCAGGTGGGCGGCGAACTGGCGGTAGACCAGGCCGTGGCCGCCGGCCGGCGGGAAGCAGAAGACCGTCTGCTCCCGGTCGGCGTTGAACCACAGGTAGGGCTGGGCGCCGGCGATGTGGCCGGTGATGATGTGCTCCACCGTCTTGGCCATGCCGTGCAGGGTGGTGACCTTGAACAACTGGCTGACCGGGATGGTGATGTTGAACTCGGCCTGCAGGTTGTAGATCAGTTCGATCAGCTTGATCGAACTACCGCCGACCTCGAAGAAGTCGTGCCGCAGGCCGACCTGTTCCAGGTCGAGCAGCGACTCCCAGTGCTCGGCCATGCGCGTCTCGTAGAGCGTCACCGGCGCCTCGTAGGCCTGCTCGTCCGCGTCGGCCCGCGGTGCCGGCAGCGCGGCCGGATCCACCTTGCCGTTGGAGGTCAGCGGCAGTTCGGGCAGTTCGACGAAGTACGACGGGATCATGAATGTGGGCAGGTATCCGGCGAGGTGCCGGCGGAGCTCGCGCCGGTCCAGGACCGCCCCGGCGGCCGGGACGCAGTAGGCGCAGAGCGCGGTGTCACCGCGCGCGTCCGGCCGTACGGTGACCACCGCCTGCGCCAGCGCCGGCCAGGCCGCCAGCTGCGACTCGATCTCGCCGATCTCGATGCGGTGGCCGCGTACCTTGATCTGCGTGTCGACGCGTCCGAGCAGCTGCACACCGCCTTCGGCGTCCCAGCGGGCGAGGTCGCCGGTGCGGTACAGGCGCACCGGTTCGGCGCCGGGCTCGCGGCCGAGCGTCAGGGTGACGAAGCGCCGCGCGGTCTGTTCGGGATCGCCGGCGTAGCCGATCGCGACGCCGTCGCCGCCGACCCAGAGCTCGCCCGGCACGCCCGCCGGCACCGGCTCACCGTGCTCGTCGAGGATGTAGAGCGCGCTGTTGGGGAACGGGCGCCCGATCGGCACCATCTGGCTCGGCTCCAGCCCGTCGGCCGGACCTTCGAAGTAGGTGCTGTCGATGGTCGCCTCGCTGAGCCCGTAGGAGTTGACCAGGCGGGTCCACGGGCCGCACAGGTCGTGCAGCCGGCGGTATTCTTCGACCTTCCAGGCGTCCGAGCCGACGATCAGCAGGCGCATGAAGTCCAGGCGCCCGCCCTCCCGCTCGCAGTGGCTCATCAGGCCGCGCACCACCGCGGGGACGAACTCGCCGCAGTCGACCCGCTCCCTCAGCATGGTCTCGTACAGCCGGGCCGTGTCGAAGAGCAGTTCCCGGGTGACCAGGACCAGGTTGCCGCCGGAGCAGAGCGCCCGGACCAGGTCACCGGTGAAGACGTCGAACGAGAAACTCGCCATCTGCAGGTGCACGTGGACGTCGTGGTCGAGGCGGTACTCCTCGCGCCAGGCGCTGTAGGCGGAGGCGAGGCTCCGGTGGCTGACCTGTACGGCCTTGGGCCGGCCGGTCGAGCCGGAGGTGTAGATGACGTAGGCGGGGGCGTCCATGTCGATCGCGACGTCGACGTCGACATCGGCGCCTATGCCGGTGCCGGCCGTCCCCGGATCGGCGCCCCGGTGCGGGTCGGCGGCGGGGTGCAGGTCCTCCAGGGTCAGCACCTCGTCCAGCAGGCCGGCCAGCCGCTCCCGGTTGGCCCGGTCGACGACGACGAGCGCGGCCCCGGCGTTGCGCACCATGTAGGTCAGCCGGTCGGCCGGGTGGTCGGGGTCGAGCGGCAGGTAGGTGCCACCGGCCTTGAGCACCGCCAGCAGGGTGACGATCAGCTCGGGTGACTTCTCCAGGCAGAGCGCCACCACGGCGCCGTCGCGGACGCCCAGCCCGCGGAGCCGGTGGGCCAGCCGCCGGGAGCGGCTCTCGACCTCGGCGTAGGTCAGCCGCTCCGTCTCGCCCGTCTCCGACGGCACCGACACGGCGATCGCGTCGGGACGCCGGGCGGCGACCCCGCTGATCAGCCGGTGCACCGGCTCGTGGTAGCCGACGCGGCGCTCCGCCCCGCTCCACGTGCCGAGGATGTGCTCCCGCTCGGCGGATCCGAGCAGCTCCAGCCGGGTGATCGGCTGGGCCGGGGCCTCACGGGTGAGCGCGTCGAGCAGGTTGACGTAGCGCGACGCCAGCCACCGCATGGTCTCCGGCAGGAACAGGTCGGTGTTGTACTTGAACACGCAGTGGAAGCGCCGGTCGGCCTCGTCCTCGTAGGCCGAGAGCGTGAGGTCGAACTGTCCCTCCTCCTCGGGCAGCTCGATGTACTCCAGCCGGTAGCCGTACTTCTCGGTCGCGACCTTGTGGGCGAGCAGGATGAACATCGCCTGGAACACCGCCGAGCGGCTCGGGTCGTGCTGCAGCCCCAGCTTCTCGACCAGCAGCACGAACGGGTACTCTTGGTTGTCCAGGCCGTTGAGCACGGTCGCGCGGACCTGCGCCAGCATCTCGGCGATCGACGGCTCCCCCGCCAGGTTCACGTGCAGCGGCAGCGGGTTGACGAAGTACCCGTAGACCGAGGCGAACTCTTTTTGGGTACGGCCCGTCACCGGGCTGCCGACGATGATGTCGTCCTGCCCGGAGTAGCGGTGCAGCAGGATGTAGTAGGCGCTCAGCAGCACCATGAAGACGGTCACGTTGTGCTCGCGCGCCAGGGTGTGGACGCGCGCGCTGAGCTCGGGGTCGAGCACGAAGAACTCGGAGGCGCCGTTGTGGGTCTGCACGGCCGGCCGGGGCTTGTCGGTGGGCAGGTTGAGGACCGGCACCTCGTCCGGAAGGTGGCCCCGCCAGTAGTCGAGCATCCTCTCCGCGTCGCGGCCGGCCAGGAACCGGTTCTGCCAGTTGAGGAAGTCGAGGTAGGTCGCGGATATCGGCGGCAGCTCCACCCTGTGGCCCTGGCGCAGCCCCTCGTAGATCGAGAGCAGTTCCTCGATGAAGGTGAACGTCGAGATCGCGTCGGAGATGATGTGGTGGACGGCCTTCATGATCACCCACCGGTCCCTGCCCCGCCTGAACAGGCGGAAGCGGATCAGCGGATCGCGTTCGAGATCGTAGGGCTTGCGGTACTCACGGATGATCATCTGGTAGATGTCATCCCACTCCATGTCCTCGACGTCGAAGAGGGCGATGTCATGCCTGGCCTCGGAGGAGATCTTCTGCGTCGCCTGCCCCTTCTCCAGCACGAAGTTGGCGCGCAGACTGGGGTGACGCTCGATCAGGGCGCGGACCGCGTCGAACATGAGCTCGGGATCGAGCTCGACGCGCACCTCGACCGCACCGCCGATGTTGTAGGCGAACCCGTCGGGGTTGAGCTGCTTGAGGAACCAGAGCGCCTTCTGGTTCTGGGTCAGGGGGTACTTCTGCCCGTCGCCGAACACCTCGATCGCCGAGGTGTCGGCGCTCTCACCGGGGTCCGCCGCCACCAGGTCGGCCAGGCCGTCGTGCAGCTGCGCGATGAGCCCGCTGACCGGGGCGCTGCTCAGCAGGGCGACCACCGGCAGCGCGATCCTGAGCTCGGTGTGGACCCGGGCGCGCAGCTCCATCGCGAGCAGCGAGTCGAGGCCCAGCGTGTTGAGGCTGACCGCCGGGTCGACCTGTTCCGTCCGCACCCGCAGCACACCGGCGGCGAGCGCGGTGAAGCGCTCGGTCAGCAGCAGCAGGCGTTTCTCCTCGTCGGCGTCGCGGAACGCGTCAAGGAAGCTGCTGTTCTCGGTGGGCGAGGGACCACCACCGGCGGCGGCGGCCAGTTCGGTCACCAGCGGCGGCGGCGAGGCGTACCAGGCCAGGAAGATCTGCCAGTCGACGACCGTCGCGACCAGCAGCTGGGCCCGGTCCTGGCCGATGACGCGCTCCAGCACGGCCATGCCGGCGTCCGGCGACAGCGAGCTCATCCCCCGGCTGTTGCGGTAGTGGTCGATCAGCCCGAGTTCCTCGATCATGCCCGTCGCCCACGGACCCCAGTCGATGCTCAGCGCCGGCAGGCCGCGGGCCCTGCGGTGGTGGGCCAGCGCGTCCAGGAAGGCGTTGCCGGCCGCGTAGTTGGTCTGGCCCGCGGTGGTGAGCAGCGAGGCGATCGAGGCGAACAGCACGAAGTGGTCGAGCGGCTCGTCGCTCAGATGGCGGTGGAGCAGGTAGGCGCCGATGACCTTGGGGTCGTGTACGGCGTCGAAGACCTGCCGGTCCATCTCCGGGACGAGCGTGTCACGGACGTGACCCGCGAGGTGGAACACGCCGCGGATCGGCGGTGACTCGCTCCGCCGGTAGTCCGCCAGCCACGCGGTCAGGCTCGCCTCGTCGGTGATGTCGAGCGGCACCAGGACGGTCTGAGCTCCGAGCGCCTCCAGCTCCTTCAGGAAACGCACGTTGCGGCCGGCCGGGGTGTCGGGGTCGATCTCGCGCCACCGGTCGCGCTCGGGCATCCTGGTGCGGCCCACCAGGATCAGCCGGCGCGCGCCCCGCATGACGAGCGTGCGGCAGAGCAGCCGGCCGAGCGCGCCGAACGCGCCGGTCACCAGATAGGCGCCGTCGGCGCGGAGCCTGAGCGGCAGCGGGCGGGTGAGGTCGGCGGCCGGCTTGAGCCGGCTGGTGTAGCGGCGGTCGCCGCGCAGCGCGATCTCGTCCTCGTCGCGGGCCGTCACCTCGCGCAGCAGCGCCTCGGCCTCGGCCCGGCGCGCCGAGGCGTCGTCGCCCAGGGCGGGGTCGAGGTCGATCAGCTTGCCCCGGTTGGCGACCAGCTCCTGGTACCAGAGCACGCGGCCGATGCCCCAGGCCGGCGCTCCCAGCGGCTCGATCGGGTCACCGGCGGCCACCGCCTGCGTCCCGCGCGTGACGATGTGCAGCCTGCCGCCGTCCGGCCCGGCCGGCAGCGACTGGGCGAGCGTGATCAGCGAGTAGGCGCCGACGCTGTTGTGCCGGTCGAACTCGTGCCCGGCCGTCGCGTCGATCGACGGCAGGTCGAGGTTCCACAGGTGCACGACGGTGCCGAACGGCGCGCCGCCGTCCCGGCCCAGCTCGGCGAGGAGGCGCTCAAGGTCGGCCGCGGAACCCGGCACGACCGTGGTCTCCCGATGCTCTCTCCGCATCCGGTACCCCCGGCCGGGACGGACCAGATGGCAGCGCCCGCCACCAGCGGTGACCAGCGCCGCGAGCTCGTCGCCGACCCCCTGGGCGTCGGCGAAGATCAGCCAGTCGTGCGCGGCCGGATCGACGGCGGCGGCCGGATCACCGGTGGCGCCGTCCCGGTCCGTGTCGAGCGGTCGCTCGATCCAGGTCATGTCGGCCAGCCAGTTGTCGATCGTGCCCCGGCCGACCGTCGTCGACGCCTTCTCGATGTCGGCCGCGCGGAAACCGCCGATCCGGCCGAGCGGCGCGCCGCTCTCGGAGTAGACGGCGATGTCGCCGACCAGCTCGTCGCCGTCGCACCGCGAGACGGTCGCGTGCGCCCAGAGCGGCTGGTCGCCGACGGGGTCGACGCGCACCTCCTCGATCGAGAGCGGCAGACGGATGCCGGTGTCCGCGGGGTCCGCGCGCTCGGTGAGGATCTGCGGCGTCAGCAGGGACTGGAAGCAGGCGTCGAGCAGCACCGGATGGAAATGGTGGCCGGCGGCGTCGTCACCGAGCGTCTCGGTCGGGCGGATCCGGGCGAGCGCCTCACCGGGACCGATCCACACCTCCTGGATGCCCTGGAACGCCGGGCCGTAGTGGTAGCCCAGGGCCGCCAGCGCCGAGTAACAGCCGGCGCCGTCGAGATGGCGTTCGCTCCGTGCCTGGATCGTTCCGATGTCAAGCGCCGAGGCGGTCCGGCGGCGCTGCCCGGCGCGCACGACACCGCTCGCGTGCACGGTCCGCTCCTGGTCGCCCTCCTGCGCCGTCGCGACGGTGAACGTGGCGCCCTCGGAGGAGAAGGAGAGCTGCACCGTACCGGCCTCACCGTCGGACAGGAACAGCGCCCTGCGCAGCTCGATGTCGGCCAGTGTCGCCTCGGTGCCGCCGGTCATGGCCCGCACCGCCTGCGCCGCCATCTCCAGGTAGCCCGCCGCCGGGAACAGCACGCTGCCCTGGATCCGGTGATCGTTCAGGTACGGCATCGTCTCGGCGTCGAGCTTCGCCTCCCAGGTGGGTTCGGCGGTGGCCATGCGACGGCCCAGCAGCGGATGGTCGAGCCGGCCGAGCCTGATCTGCTCGACGGCTCTGGGAGCCACCCAGTATCGGTCGCGCTTCCAGGGGTAGCGCGGCAGCGTCACCGGCCGCCCGGCGGGGTGCAGCGCGTCCCAGGCGATGTCGACGCCCAGGTTGTGCAGCGTGGCCAGTGACATGGTGAAGCGCGCCGCCTCGTCCTCCTGGCGGCGGATCGAGGGCACCGTCCGTCCGTCGGCGTTCGCGGCGTCGAGGCACTCCTTGATCGCATGACCGAGCACGGGATGCGGGCCGATCTCCAGGAACAGGCCGTAGCCGTCGCCGGCCAGGCGGTCGACCGCCGCGCGGAAGTGGACGCTGTCGCGGACGTTCTTCCACCAGTAGCCCGCGTCCAGCTCGGTGCCGTGCGCGACACCCTCCTGTCCGGTCAGGTAGAGCGGCACCCGCGCGGCGCGCGGGTCCAGCCCGGCCAGTGAGGAGAGCAGCTCATCCTTGATCAGATCCATCCGGGCGCTGTGGTACGGCACCCGCACGGTGAGGAACTTCGCGAAGATCTGCTCGGCCTGCAGTTCGCCGGCGAGCTGGGCGAGCGCGTCCTCGTCCCCGGCCAGGGTGAGCGCGGTCGGGCTGTTCATCGCGGCCACCGACACGCGGTCGCCGTAGGGCCGCACGCGACGCACCGCCTCGGCCTCCGACAGGCTCACCGCGAGCATGGTGCCGGTGCCGACCAGCTTCTGCTGCAGGCGGCTGCGGTGCACGACCACCGTGACCGCGTCCTTGAGGGTGTAGACCCCGGCTTCGTAGAACGCCGCGACCTCGCCGGTGCTGTGCCCGACCACGGCGTCGGGGTGCACGCCGTACGAACGCCAGAGCGCCGACAGGCCGAGCTGCAGGGCGAAGTTGGCCGGCTGCGCCAGCCAGGTCTCGCTCATCTTCGAGTCGGCCTCGTCGGCGTGGAGCTCCTCGATCAGCGACCAGCCGGTGAGCTCGCCGATCTCGCGGTCACAGCGCTCGATCATCTCGCGGTAGACGGGTTCGCTCTCGAAGAGCCCTCTCCCCATCGCCCACCACTGCGGCCCCATTCCGGTGAAGACCCAGACCAGGCGCCGCCGCCGTCCGTCGCGTTGCTGGTCGAAGAGCAGGTGCGGATGTGTCTCGCCCCTGAGGTACTCGGCGAGACGTTCGTCCAGTGACTCGCGGGAGGAGTAGACGACCGACAGGCGTGACTCAAGGTGCTGGCGTCGGTGGGCGAGTGTGTGACCGAGGTCGGTCAGCGACACGGCGGAGCCGCCGACGCCGGCGAGCTCCCGCCGGATGCCCCTGACCAGTTCGGGGAGGGCCGCGGGGTCGCGCGCGGTCAACGGCAGGATGTTGTAGCCCGGTTTCACCGCCGCCGCGGGCCGGTCGTCGTTGTCGCGGACCGGCGCCTCCTCCAGCAGGACGTGCGCGTTGGTGCCGCCGAAGCCGAACGAGTTCACCCCGGCGCGCGCCGGCCCCTCGTGCTCGGGCCAGTCGGTCGGCCGGGTGGGGATCTCATACGGCAGCGACGCCAGGTCGATATCGGGGTTGATCTTTTCCAGGTTGATGTGAGGTGGGATCTTCCGGTGCTTGAGGCAGAGCGCGGTCTTGATCAACCCGGCGATGCCCGCGGCCGACTCGGTGTGCCCGATGTTCGTCTTGACCGAGCCGACGTAGCACTTGGCGCCGGGTCGCCGCCCGATGGCGAGCGCGCGGCCGAGCGCGTTGGCCTCGATCGGGTCGCCGACCGGCGTCGACGTGCCGTGCGCCTCCATGTACTGCAGGCTGCCGGGCTCGATGCCCGCCTCGGCGCAGACTCGCTCGATGAGGCTGACCTGGGCGTCCGGGTTCGGCACGGTGATGCCGTTGGTGCGGCCGTCCTGGTTGACCCCGCTGCCGACGATCACCGCGTGGATCGGGTCGCCGTCGCGCAGGCTGTCCTCCAGGCGCTTGAGCGCGACCACGCCGACGCCCTCGGCGCGCACGTAGCCGTCGGCCGAGGCGTCGAACGTGCGCGACCGGCCCTCGGGGGACAGGAAGCCGCCCTTCGTCTCGGCGATGGTGTACTGCGGCGTCATGTGCAGCAGCGTGCCTCCGGCGAGCGCGAGATTGGTCTCGCCGCGGAGCAGGCTCTGACATGCCAGGTGCACGGCCACCAGTGACGAGCTGCACGCGGTGTCGATCGAGACGCTGGGACCGCGGAAGTCGAAACAGTACGAGATGCGGTTCGACACCATCGTCATCATGGTGCCGGTCGCGGTGTGCGCGGCCAGCGTCTCGAAGCTCAGGTCGGCGAACTGCACGATCTTGTAGTCCAGGGTGAACGCGCCGACGAACACGCCGACGTCACGCCCCGCCAGGGTCGCGGGCCGCTGCCCGCCGTCCTCCAGCGCCTCCCAGGCCACCTCCAGCAGTTTGCGCTGCTGCGGATCCATGTGCTCGGCCTCACGCGGGCTGATGCCGAAGAAGGCCGGATCGAACTCGTCGAAACCGTCGATGTAACCACCTCGGCCACCGACCAGGCGTCCCGGTTTGGACTTGTCCCGGCTGCCGAGCGTCGTGACGTCATACCGGTCGGCCGGAGTCCGGGTGATGCAGTCCTTGCCGTCGATCAGGTTCTGCCAGAACGCCCGGTAGTCGGACGCGCTGCCGGGCAGCCGGCAGCCGATACCGATGATCGCTATTTTGTCACGGGAGGCGGCGTTGCTTAAGTCAGTCACCGTCGAATCCTTGTGTGGTCATGGCGCTGCGGCGCGAACATGGATGGCGATATGCGCTGTCTGGGTCGATCAGGCGGACGGCCCGTCGGCCTTTACGAGCGACGCCAGGGATGAAGAAGGCCGGCGACAACGGCGCCGGTCCTCGGAAATGACGTGGGGTCCTGCAGTCCGACCGCGGCCGGCTGGCGGCCGGGGTACCAGGTGAAGCTCCGGAACATCAGGTCCCAGATCGACAGGTCGGAGCCGTAGTGGCCCGCTTCGGACAGGTCGGTGCTGTGATGCAGGCGATGTTGTTGGGGGCTCGCGAGAACGTAGTTGAGCCGACCTATGCGGACATCGATGTTGGCGTGGACGAAATAGCCTTGCGCGATGGTGAAGAGGCCCACGGCGAACACGGACTCCTGTGAGAACCCGGCCACTGCCAGAGCCAGCTGCGCCACGCCCTTCCCGAGCGCGACGTCGAGGATGTGGTTGACGCCGTTGTTGGCCACATTGACCTTCTCCGGCACGTGGTGCACACCGTGCAGGCGCCACAGCCACCGGCTGGTGTGCCCGAACCGGTGCACCAGATAGCAGGCCAGCGAGCGGAGGAGCAGGGCCAGCGGAATCTCGGCCCAGAGCACGAGCACCGGATCGGGTGGCGACACCGCGCCGACGACGGCCATCACCGACAGCTGCGCCAGGCCGCCGCCGAGCAGGGTCAGCAGGAAGTAGACGCCGTACCAGCCCCATTCGCCGCGGTTGGGGTGCCAGCCGCGGTCATAGGGGATCAATCGTTCCAGGGCTGCCAGGTAGATGACCGTACCGATCAGGAAAAAGACGCTGATCTGGCCGAAGTCCAAGTGGTACCGCAATGTCACCACGGCCGCCGAGACCATCGCCAGAAGCAGGATCGGATAGGCGGCACGGCACAGGACGGGACGGAGCGGAAACGTCGGAACAGCATCCATTCCTTGCCGCGGCCGCGGCGCATCGGAATCGATTTCGGGCGGAATATCCATGCCACGCATCCATCTAGGGAGATCTCAAGCAGGTGCACGCCTGCCAGGACAATCGTGGACGCGGCAACCGCGGCGGCGGCCGGCAGCAGACCGATGGCGACGCCCGGAATGAGCACACCATCACAGCACTCCCCCTCCCCCGCAGGTTGATCCGGTGCTACACCGAACGGACCGATAAAAGCAAGGAGAGCTTCCCCAGGAGCCCCCGATAAGATCGGCGGCGAATGGGCCCCGACGCATCCCTTGTAAGTGGAGTATTACATTATTTGACTATGCACAGCAAGGACCCGCTTCAGATTCTCACGATGTCCGGCATTCCGTTCAACGAAGATTCACTTGACAATGCGAAATCTCTGTACATACTAGGCACCTCGGACAGGCAATAAGAGCCCCGGAGCGGCGTCGGCACATTCCCCCGCGACCGGCGCGGCCGTCAACAGAGATCGCCCGGCCGCCGTCGAACCGCGGACCCACCCGGAGGCGGGCGCGACACAGGGGCCCCTCAAGATCCTTCGCTCGAAGACCGCAGCTCACAGGAGAGACCCGTCGACCCGCCGTCAGGCGCACCGTCCAGAGGTGGGGGGGAACAAAGGACACATCGCTACAAGCACGAATACAGGCCGGTAGAACATTTGACAAGTAGAGAGATCGCAATCGCTTCCCGATCTCACCGCCTTCGTAAATGTTTACAACCCAAATCGAAGGCTTACGGGCGCCAGAAAGCCCGTCCACCCATCAGAGCCTGTGATCTATCACACATTGGATCGCCGAACCGGGCACCCCGGACGGCCCCAGAAGACGACCTTAATGTCGATCTTGACAAGGTCGGAAATAGTTTCCAGAGGCACCGTATCGACCGGAAATCAGTGCGGGCGGCGCTTGCCGAACGTCTGTTGAAGGTTTGTTGAAGGCCTGTTGAAGCGATCCCGGTATTTCGAGCGACACACGCCGAGGGCGCCGGCACCCGGCCGAGAGCCTCCCCCGCGAGGCCGGCGGGACCACTCCGGGGATCCGGCGGCCGGTGAACGCGGTCAGGCCGGGACAGCGTCCGCCCCTCCGGCTTTCAGGTTGACTATAAGTCGTATTTTATTCACACCTAAAAGGATCGACGCACCTCAGAGAACCACTGGCGCGTACGGCGGGCCCGATGTTCCGGGATTGACAAATGACATAGATCCAGAAGTATCACGAGATATATCGTTCCAATCGACTCAGTGGCCAAGACGCGGGACACATGATGCGCAGCGCACCAGACCGGACCTACCGGAACCACGGACACGCCCAGGTCGGCGAGACGGCGGCCGATCCGCGAGACGTTCTCGACCGGATCCACGGAACCGGCATCCCGCCAGGCGCCGGTGACCGGTCCCGGCTCCCGGGGGAGGCCCGCGCCAGGCTGAACTCCCCCGCCCGGGAACCGGTACGGCGCACCGAGCACCAGAACCCCTTCCGGGAACAGCGGCCGCACCCCTTCGGCGGGCGCCGATGAGCGACCCCTTCGAACGCCTGCTGGCCGTCCCCGGATCGGAGCTGGCACGCCGCCTGCGCGCCGGCCTTGAGCTGGTCGAGGCCGCTCTCCGCGACGCGGCCCGCACCGCGCCGGCCGGCGATCCCGGCGCGGACCTCTACCCGGAGGTCCGCGACCACCTCCGCGGGCTCCTCTCCCCCGCTCCTCCGCAGGCGTGGCCCCCGGCCAGGGGGCCGTTCGCCGTTCCCCCCGCCCCCGCTGTCTCTCCTGTCTCCCTGGTTTCTCCCGTTTTTCAGGTTCCGCGCAGGCGCGCCGACGCCCCGGCGGGGGTTTCCCCCGCCGGGGGCGGGACGGGCGGAGGGTTCTCCGCGAGCCGGCCGGACGGTGAGGAGTTCTCCGCGAGCCGGCCCGGTGACGGGAGGTTCTCCGCGGACCGGCCCCGGGACGAGGTGTTCTCCGCGGAAAGGCCCGGCGCCGTGAGCGGGCCGGCGCGCCACGCGCGAGTCCCCCGGCTGGAGCTGGCCGAGGCGTTCAACGAGTCGCCGGAGGCGGCCGTGTGGACGGGCACCCACCGGAGCGAGGCGGCCGAACCCGGCGAGACCTGGCGCCGTTTCTGCCTGGACCTGCTGCGTCTGCCCGCCTCCGTCGCCCACCGCTGGCAGTCCGAGCTCTCCGCGTACGACGGGGCCGGCGGCGACTGGATCGACCTGCCGGCCTCGGGAACGGAGACGGTCCTGATCCCCCCCTGGCCCGCCGCCGGGGTGGCCGGGCTCAGGCTGCTGCGCGGAGCCCCACTGGATCCGGAGGTGGCCGACGCCCTGGGAGACGCGCCGGGCGCGAGGGAGCTCGGTACGCTCTGCACCCTGCTGCTGCGCCTCGCGGAGTTGGACGGCGAGCTCCTCTACTGGCGCGCTCTGGTGACCGACTCCACCCCGCGCCTCGCCGACCGTGAACCACGGCGGCAGTTGCGGCTTTTCCTGCGGCGCCGGCTGCGGGAGTACGCCCGCGCCGGATCCGACGACGCCCGGCTCTTCCGCCTGATCGACGTGGACGAGGACCTCCGCTCGACCGTGCACCTGCCGATCCCGGCCTCCGACAGCTGGTGGCACGGGCTGTGGGACTCCTCGTGGCGGCTGCTCACCCGGGCCAGGGAGCGGGTGCCGGGCGCCTCCCTGCGGCGGATGGAGCTGACCGGGCTGCAGCTCGCCGAGGTCGGCAGGCTGACCAGGGACAACATCCGGGTGGCCGGCGCGGGCGGGATCGTGCTGCACTGCCTGCGGGTGTACGTCAAGGTCAACGACGACCGGCGCCCCGGGCGGGTCGTCTACGGGGCGGGATCGTGACCGGCGGGTCCGCCCCCGCCGGACAGACCGGCCGCCGGGCGGGTCGTCCACGGGGCGGGCCCGCCGGGCGGAAAGGCCGGGCACCCGGGATTCTTACCACTGTTTTCCCGCGAATACCAGGCGCGGTCACGGCCTATGGCATCCGGCATCTGCCCGCCCGATTCAGAAGAAGCACCTGACAGAAACCTAATTCTGCGGCAAAGTGGTCTCCAGGTATCGAGTATGGGGGTCGCACCCGAGGGGTGATGCGATGGCACCTGGCAGCATTATCCGGTCCCTGGAAAAAGATCTTCTTCCTCGAAGCGCCGATCTTGTTGCCCGCAAGGCAGGGATTCTATGCCGTGGCGGCCTTTCGGGGTCCCGCGATTGCGACTGGTACCACGGCACGTGGCAATACCTTCGGATCCTTGACCTGGTGTCCTCCCCAACCTGGCACGACGAGTTCTACAGATTTGCCATCGAACGAGTCCTGAAGCGAAGCCGGGAGCCGGCCAGAATCCTAGTCTCGGGAGCCGCCGACTATTCAATGCCGCTCTATGTCGTCATGATCGCGGAGGCCGTCCCCCGCCTCGTCGAGATCACCGTGGTCGACCTCTGCCCCACCCCGCTCTTCTCCTGCGGATGGCTGTCCAAGCGGCTGTCACACGACTTCCGGCTGGTCAGGGGTGATGTCCGGTCGGTCGATCTCGGCGGCCCCGCAAGGTTCGACCTTATTTGCACCGACGCCTTTCTTACTCGATTCGAAAAAGACGGGACGGCCGAAGTTCTTTCCGCCTGGGAGGATCTCCTCGACGACCATGGGCATGTCATCACGACGGTACGGCTCACCGAGGTCGAATTGGGTGGGATGGACCGCCAAATATACGCCGAAAAGCTCATAAAGAGCGCCCACGAGAGGTGGCAGGAGACGTGTGCCGGATCGGCGCCGGCCTTTGCGGAGCTGAGCCGGAGATTGGACATCTATGCCAAACGGGTGAGAAGCACCCCGCTCGGGCCTGCCCAAGATGTGGCCGACCTCCTGCGGACCACGTTCTCCATACGTCACCTGAAAGTCGCCGACGTCCCCGACCCACTACGCCCGACGCAGTACCTGCGCGTGGTCATGAGAAAGAGAGAATAGCGTGAACTTCACATTCCTTACCGAGGCCGTGCCCGGCGGGCGCCTGCACGGAATGGAGATCGGCGAGGGTGACGACCTCGCCGTTCACCTGCACGGCACCTGGGGCAATTTCTACGAGAATCCGTTCGTCGTCGCCCTCGCGGACACCTACACGGCCGCCGGATGGCGGTACGCCTCGGTGAACCTGCCCAGCCATGACGGCGGATCCATCGACGAGACCCTCGACGACTCCATCGAGGCGCTCCGGGCCTGGATCGACCGGCTGGGCAGACCGGGATCGAGGGTGATCCTCCAGGGGCACAGCCTGGGGGCGCTGAAGGTGATCCGCGCCCTGCACGACGGAGCCCTGCGGGGCGCCCCCGTCACGGTCGCGGCGGCCGTGCTCCTGGCCCCGTTCGACATCGTGGCGTTCAACGGGGGTTCCACCCGGCTCGGCGTGGAGACCAGCCGCGCGGCCGTGCGCGACCTGGTGGTATCCGAGACGGACGCGCTCGTTCCGAAGACGATCTTCCCGCACTGGCCCCTGTCGGCGAGGACCTACCTTGACATCACGGAACCCGGCGGGAGATGGGACGTCTTTCCCTCGCGGAACGGCGACGAGCACAGCGGGTGGGTCGCCGGGTGCGGGGTCCGGACGTTCGTGGCCGTCGGCGGAGACGACTTCGCCGCGTTTCCCGACGCGGTCCAGGTCGTCGACGGGCTCAAGGACCTCTCCGGCGTCTCGTCCCATGTGATCCCCGAGGCGCCACACAACTTCGCCGGCCAGGAGGCCGAACTACAGGACCGGCTCGGCGGTTTCCTGGCCCGACTAGCGTGAATCGAGTCCATGGATCGTGTACGAGAAAGATATCGTCGCCCTGCTGACGGCGGATGCCGACGCCGGAATCACGGCCGCCTCCAACCTGATCCATCACGAGCTCGGATCAGTCGAGAACGGCCGGCCGCTCCTGCCGTGGAAACTCACCGGCCGTGGAGGGGCGGATTCCGACGATACCCTTCTTGAGCTGTCCATTCTCGGCTGGCCACGCATCGGGGCGGTAAGCCTCTCCGAGTTCAGGTCCGCCTACGGGAGAGGCCAGTCGCTGACCGGACTCCTGCTCATGCGGACCCTGGAGGAGATCCTCGACGGCCTGCAGACCGAGGTACCGCCGGCCGAGTCCCTGGCCAGGTCGGCCGAGGCCACGCAGAACTCCCAGGCGCGGGTTCACGACTTCGACGAGCGCGTCCTCGTCGAGCCCCCCTCCATATCGAAGATCCGCACGCTGCTGAACCGGGGCGACTTCGCCGGCCTCGTCGGGGTGAGCGCCTCGGGGAAGACCGTGCTCGCGGACCTCCTGGCCAAGGAGTACGAGGGCAGGGGGGCCAGGGCGGTCTGGCTGGACCTCGCGGACCCCGAGGCGACGCCGCTCGGCTGCGTCGTGACGATGATGAGGGCGCCACGGCCCCAGCCGAACAGGGCACCGGCCACCAGGGCGCCGGCCCTGGTGATATGCGATGACATCCAGAGCAATCCGGCGGCCGGGGCGGCACTGCTGCGGCTGATGCACGCGACGACGTCCCCGGGGGCCAGGCATGTGCTCGCTCTGGGCTGGCTCGACGCCCGCGACCTCATCGAGAGGACCATGGGGGTCGGGCGGGTGCTGATCTGCGAGGGGCGCGACGTGTGCAGACGGATAGCCTCCGCCCCGGGGATCGAGGAACCGGCCAGAAGAGAACTGCTGAGCCTCGCCCGGTCGAACGCCCTGATCGCGGAGACCGCGCTCTCGATGTTCTACGACTCCGGCCGCATGCCCCGGCCGTCCGAGGTCGCGAGCCGGATGTATGAGGTCCTCACCGGGGGAAAGCGGCTCCGGGAGACGGAGTTGAGGGTCCTGTGGCTGGTGGCCTGCCTGGCGCTGTTCGAGATCGACCTCAATCTGGCCTACACCGACCACGTCACCCGGGACACCGTGCGGAACCTGCTGCACGGGAGGGTGCTCCGTCAGCGTGGCGCGTACGTCTCCTTCGGCCACCGGACGTTCGCCCGGTTCGTCGTCCGGCACATCCGGGAGAACAGGCTGGTCGACGCCGCCTCCAGCGGAACCCCGGTCTCCCTGGCCGTCGCCTATCTCCGTGCCGCCGGTGACCAGCAGATACAGATCACCCTGGACCGTCTGGACCTGCTCACCCTGGAGGCCAGAGAGGGCGTCGACGAGGGAGACGCGTTCCTCGCCGAGGCGTGGTCGAGCGTCCGCATCCTGGCACGGTACATAGCCCGCCAGGTGGAGGCGGACGCGAGCTGGGGCGACAACGTCGCGTCCGCGGTCTTCTCCTCCGAGGCCCTCGCCGAACTGGGCATGCTGGATGAGTGGCGGCAGGTCGCCGCCTACGTGCGGGGCCGGTGGACTCTCCCGGACGGAACCGATCTCCCCGAGCACACCCGGGGCCGGACCGCGGAGAGCGTCGACTTCGTGGAGATCATCAAGCGCATGCGCGTCGAGGACGCGGCCGGGACCGGTTTCACCATGTCCGCCGAGGATGTCGACGCCGACCGGTTTCACCGGACCTGGGTGCTGGGGCTGCTGATGGGGTTCGAGGGGGCGGCGCTGGAGCCCGACGAGCGGCGGATAACCGCGCTGCGGAGGATGGTCGCGCGGTCGCAGCAGCCCGACGGCTCCTTCTATCCCTCCCGTGTCCCGTGGGTGACCGCCCGGATCTGCATCGGCCTGTGCCACATGGGAGAGACCCCGGCCACCAGTAACGTGCTGCGGCAGGCGGTGCGGTGGCTGCTGACCGAGTCGCCTCGCGGCCCCTATGTGGACGGCATGTGGCGAGGGGGGACCGGCGAGTGGAACACGGTGGTCAACACGACCGCGCTGGTGCTGCTGGCGCTGGCCACCGCGGGGGTCGAGCAGGACGAACGGGTCAGCAGGTCGGTGGCGTCGATCGTCGCCGTCCGCGGCGACTGGACCGTTCCCGGGCAGGAGGTGGACTGCGCCCAGGCCCTGGAGGCGTCCCTGCTGCTCGGCGAGAGCTGGTCGAGCTCCTCGGAGATCGTCAATCATCTGATCCATTGGGCCGGGGACAGCCGTGCATGGGACACCGCCGGCCTGCTCGCCTCGGAGACCCAGGACGAGAGCAGCAAGGTCCCCTATGTCGCCAGAGCGCTGATCACGTTGATCTGGGAGGCGGCACGGGCCGAACTCCCGATCCTGCTGGAGGGGATCTCCGGGGAGGAGGGGCACGGGGTGAACCCGCGTGAAGAGGTGAACCTGGCCTCGGAGCGCCGCGCCACCACCGCCCAGGCCGCCCTGTCCGATCTCTCGGACTTCATCATCGGTCAGATAAGAGACCGCGAGGCGCTGTTGAGCCGGGGGAACGCGGTCAAGGAGGTCGCCGCCAACTGGGAGCTGTGGCGGAGCCGCGCGACCGAGTGCGAACGCCTCATCGCGGCACTCCAGGCGTCCCGCACGATAAGTTCGGAGTCAGAGGTCGGAGCGCTGCTCGCCGAGATAGACGAGTTCGGGCGGGCCATCCAGGGCAAGGCATGGAAGGGCCTGGGCCGGTGAGCCGGCTGTCGATCTCACGGTTCATGCCGACCCCCGAGGCGCTGAACCTTTTCGTGGGTGTGCTCTCCGCGACGGCGATCAACCTTCTCACCTCGGCGGTGCAGGACGACGTCAGGAGGGACCGGGTCTCCGAGGTGCTCGGGTGCGGATCCTTCATGCTGGCGGGCGCCGTCGTCCTGGGCGGAATCGCCGTCGTGCTGACCCAGGTGCGCGACGAGGTGCTGAGCGGCATCCCCATGTCGATATCGCCGGCGGAACGCCGGGCCCTGCTCCGCCAGGCCATCGACGCGAAGGGCGCCGGAATCCCCGTCGCCTGCACCGCGTCCCTCCTGCTGCTCACCGCCTCCGCGTTCTCCGTGCTGCTCTTCTGATCGACGTCCTCGTCTCACTCCCGCCGCCGCTCCGTGACCACCACGGAGCGGACAGGCCGGAGACGACGGCTGTGGCGTGAATTTCATAACGTCCGGCGAAGCACCTGCACTCCGCCGCCTCCGGCGGATAACCTCGGCGAAACTCGACGTATCCGGAAATCAGGGGAAGCGACGTGACACGGTCGTGGGCAGAGCTTCCGAAAGGGCGCGTCATCCGCCTTTATGGCGCAAATGCGGACACAATTGCGCTGTCGATAGACCCGCTCCCCGAGGACGCACCGGCGATTGTCACATACTTCGCGGACGGCGCACGCTCCGCCGGAGAAATGGTGACCTCGGTACTGGGCGAACTGGAAAGGGCCGCCATCGGCCTGTTTCCGGCCTGGCTGCCGGGTGCGGAGGACATCGGCGTACCGGGGGGCGCCGGGGCGCGGGCCGTACGGGTCCTCGCCCGGCAGATGGCGTCGGTGACCGGCCACTTCGGCCCCTTCCTCGCTGAACTGGCCGAACTGTCCCTCCGTGCCGCCGAGCCACCTCGCCGCATCGTCGGACCGTCCCGCCGCGGTACCGGACCGTCTCTCTGTACCGCCGAGCCGCCCCGCCGCGTCGTCGGACCGTCCGTCCACGAGGCCGGGCCGTCCCACCGCGGTGCCGGGCCGTTCACGGTGGAGAGGGCGGGCCGCGCCGCCGGGTTCGCCCCGGAGGTGCGCGCCGCCGGTCTGGCCCGGGTGCTCGCCGCCAGCTTCGGCCGTCCGCACACGTCGGTCCTGGTACGGGTGCCCGACGGCCTGTCCGCGGCGGAGGAGGAGGTGCTCGTCGCGGGGTGTGAGTGGCTGGCGCACCGTGGCGAGCTCGGAGTCTGGCTCACGGGTGCCCCGCTGACGGCCGTCGACCGGGTGGAGGCGATGACCGTACGGCTGCCCGCCGAGGTGACGAGCCTCGCCCGGGACACGGCGGGGTCACCACTCGACGCCCGGACGGCACCCGCCGTCGCCTATCCGGCCGTCGCCGGGCTGCCGCATCCGGCGAGCGGCGCCGAGCAGGCGCTGGAGGCGGCCCTGGCCCGATACCACTGGGCGGCGGGGCGGGCGTGGAACCAGACCCACCGGTCGCACCCGCTCACCAACCCCATCCGGGTGGATCTGCTCTGGCACGACGAACGGTGCGTCGTCGAGGTCGACGGTCCCGAGCACCGCACCCCGCTCATGTTCGCCGCGGACCGGCGACGGGACGTGCAACTCCAGCTGGACGGTTACGCCGTACTGCGTTTCACCAATGAACAGGTCCTGACCGACACCGAAACAGTGGTCCACCAGATAATGCGGCTCCTTCGGAACCGCCGCCTTGGAACGTTGGAAGGATGAATCATGCCTGATAGAGCGCTGTCACTCCCCGAGGTCTCCGCTCTTGTGGTGTTGATGGTAGAGGCGCGGGAGGTTTCCAACCCCGAGCTCAAGGCACGCTACGGCCTGACCCTCGATGGAAAGGCACGCCTGCGTATGAACGACCTGAAACTGGTCGACAGCTGGAAGCAGGGGCGGGCTTACGTGCACATGTTGACCGACGCCGGGTGGGCGCGTCTGGCCGAGGAGTTCCAGACGGGAACGGTCCCCGCGCCGACCGGCTCGGCCGGAGCCATGATTCGCGCCCTCTGGGCCGGGCTTCAGGGGTTCCTGGAGCGGACCGACCACCGACTGGCCGACGTCTTCCAGCCACGCGACGTCTCGGTCTCCCCTGCCTCGGCCGAGCCCGCTCCGGCCCCCGAGCCGGTCACGCCCCCCGAGCCGACCCCGGCACCGGTGCCCGCCACGGCGACCGAGCCCGAGCCGACGCCCGAGGCGGTCACGGCGTCCCAGCCGGTCACGGCGCTCAACCCGGAGCCGGAGCGCGAGCCGATCATGACGACCCAGCCGACATCGGAGCCCGGCCCGGTCACGGCGCTCATGCCCGCATCGGATCCGGGATCGATCATGGCGACAGGGCCGACCCCGGAAGCGGTCGCGGTAGCCGGGCCGACGCCGGGACCTGAGACGGAGACGGAGGCGGACATCGAGGTGCGCGTCCGCGTCGCCTACAGCGAACTGGCCGGGGAACCCGGCACCTGGGTGAGCCTCACCAAGCTCCGCCCGCTGCTGGGCGACGTGTCGAGAGCGGAGGTCGACGACATGCTCAGGCGGATGAACCGCATGCCGGACGTGAACATCGTCCCCGAGTCCAACCAGAAGACTCTCACCCCGCAGGACCGGGAAGCGGCGGTGACCATCGGCGACCAGGACAAGCATCTGCTCTCGATCGGCGTGCGATGACAGGCCGGGAGTTGGAGGCGCTGGCCACGCTCAAACTCAACTACGCCCAGGTGCCCGACGACGTGTGGCGCCCCGCGCGGTTCCACGTGGAGGGCCTGCACCGGCACACCGCGCACGTGCTCCTCGGCGGCCTGGCCGAGGCCGGAGAGAGCCCCGACACGAGTCCGATCGGCGTGGTCGTCCAGGGACAGCGAGGCACCGGCAAGACCCACCTGCTCGGCTGGGTGCGGGAGAAGGTGCAGCAGGACGGCGGATACTTCTTCCTGGTGAGCCTGCTGGACGCCAAGGGCTTCTGGGAGAGCACCGTGGTGTCCATGGTCGACAGCCTGTCCCGCGAGCGGGGCGACGGAAAGAGCCAGCTCACCGTCCTGCTGGAACGCCTGTCGACGCTGGCCGACGTGCCGAGGATGGTACGGCGCGCGGTGGCGGGAAACTCGGCGCTGTCGAGGCCGGCCCTCGACACCTTCATCGAGGCGCTGCGCCGGTTCAACAAGTCGGTCGGCCGGGACAGCCAGGACACCGCCAGGGCCCTGGTGCTGCTCGCGTCCGACGACCTGAACGCGCAGGACGTCGGGGAGTCCTTCCTGTCCTCGATGCCCGAGGAGGAGCCGGGCGAGCGGGCGCGGTGGGGGATACGGCACGTCCAGAAGACGCCCCAGGAGATCGTCAGGGACCTGTCACGTCTGCTCGCCCTCACCGGGCCGTCCGTCGTCGCGATCGACCAGATCGACCTGGTCATCGCGCAGTCCTCGATCTCCACCGCCGACAGCGCCGTCCCGGACTGGCGGGAGTCTCTCATCATCGAGCGGATCGCGGGCGGTCTGATGTCGCTGCGGGAGGTCACCCGCCGGACGCTGACGGTCGTCTCGTGCATCCCGGCGAGCTGGATCCTCATCGAGAAGTTCGCCACCGACACCGTCCGCGACCGGTTCCGGCAGACGCTCCAGCTCAAGACGATCCCCGACGCCGAGACCGGTCGTGCCCTGATCGAGAAGCGGTTCGAGGAGCGGTTCCGCAAGATCGGCTTCGAGCCGCCCTATCCGACGTGGCCGGTCAAACCGTCCGCGTTCGACCTCGCCCCCGACTTCACCCCCCGGCAGCTGCTGATCAAGATTGACGGTCACATCCAGTCGTGTCTGTTCAACGGCGAGATCGAGGAGCTGGAACATCTGGACAACCCCGCGGTGGCACGGCCGGGTCCCCCCACCGGGCCGCCGGAGGTGCCCGCGCCGGATCTCACCGCTCTGGACACCCGGTTCGCGGAGCTGCGGGAGGCCGCGGGCGTGACCGCGCTCCTCACCCCCGCCACCGAGGACACCGTGATGCCGTCGCTGCTGTCCGCGGGGCTCACCGCCTGGATCGCCGGACTGGGCGAGGCCGGGCGGACGTTCAGCCAGGATCCCGCGCCCAGTTCGAAGCCGCCCCTGCACGCGCGCCTGCGGCAGAGCCTGGACGAGGCCACCGAGGACGAGGCGCACTGGGGTTTTCGCGCGATCACCACCGAGAACGCCAACGCCGCGCTGAACCGGCTGCGCAGCGCCTCGGTGGCGGCGGGCCTGAACGCCGAGGTCTCCAAGCGGCGGCTGTTCCTGCTGCGGAACACGCCCTGGTCGAAGGGGCCCCGCACGCAGGAGGCCGTCGAGGCGTTCGAGCAGGCGGGCGGCAGGGTCCTGTCCGTGGACGACGAGGACCTCGGGACGCTCGCGGCGCTCCGGGACCTGCTCGCCGAGAACCCGCCGAACCTGCGGGCGTGGCTCGCCGACCGCAGACCGGCCGGTGACGTCAAGGTGCTCGGCGAGGCGCTCGGCGACGTGCGTACCGTTCCCGACGTCCCTGCCGCTTCCGGTGAGCGCGTCGTTCCCGAGGCGCGTACCGACGTTCCCGGCGACGTTCCCGGCGAGCGGCGTGACCACAGCGCTCCCGGCGGACGGCCCGGCCAGGACGAGCCCCCGGCGCGGCCCGGCCAGGACACGGCACCCTCGCGGGCCGACCAGAACGCGGCGCCCCCGCGGCCCGATCAGGACACGTCCCCGGCGCAGGCTGATCAGGACGCGCCCTCGGCACAGCCCGGCCAGGATCCGGTGCCTCCGGCACAGGCCGACCAGGACACGTCCCCGGCGCAGTCCGACCGGGGCGAGTCCCCACCCCGGCCCGACCACCCCGCCCCCTCGACAGAGCCCGGCCAGGACGCGGCCCCCTCACAGGCCGACCGGGACGCGGCGCCCCCGCGAGCCGACCGGGACGCGGCGCCCCCGACACAGCCCGAGCAGGCCCCGGCGTCCCCGGTGCAGCCCGGCCGGCTCGTCCGGCAGGGCATGCTCTCGGCTCGGCAGCCCTCTCCGGCGAAGTCCGGCGCGGGGCGCGGGCCGTACATCACGCTCGGCAGGGCGATCACCAACGACACGTCCGTCAGCGTCGAGTTGGAGTCGCTCCGCAAGCACATCACGATCTTCGCCGGATCCGGGTCGGGGAAGACCGTGCTCATCCGGAGCCTGGTCGAGAAATGCGCGCTCCAGGGTGTCTCCGCCATCGTGCTCGACCCCAACAACGACCTGGCGCGGCTGGGGGACGCGTGGCCGGCGCCGCCGCCGTACTGGGAGGCCGGCGACGCGGCGCGGGCCGAGGAGTATCTGGCCGGCACCGACGTCGTGGTCTGGACCCCCCGGCGGGGCGCGGGGCGCCCGCTCAGCTTCCAGCCGCTACCCGACTTCGCGAGCGTCGTCGACGACGCCGACGAGTTCCGCGAGGCGGTGGAGGTCGCCGTCGCGTCCATCGTGCCGAGGACGAAGCTCGACGCGAAGACGAACAAGGCCCACCTGGGGCAGGCGGTGCTCCGCGAGGCGCTCACGCACTACGGGCGGCGGGGAGGGACGGGTCTCAAGGGTCTCATCGAGCTGCTGTCGGCGCTGCCTGACGGGGTGAGCGAGCTGGGCGGCGCGGAGCGGATCGGCGCCGACCTGGCCCAGATCCTGACCGCGGCCATGGTCAACGACCCGCTGTTCGGCGGCGACGGCGCGCCGGTGGACCCCGGTCTGCTGCTGACTCCCGCGCCGGGGAAGAGGGCGCGGATCTCGGTGGTCAACCTCGCCGGGCTGCAGTCGGACGACCAGCGGCAGAGCTTCGTCAACCAGCTGCAGATGGCCCTGTTCGCCTGGATCAGGAGGAATCCGGCGGGCGACCGGCCGCTGGGCGGGCTGTTCGTGATGGACGAGGCGCAGACGTTCGCACCGTCCGGCGCGATGACCGCCTGCACGCAGAGCACGCTGGCGCTGGCCTCCCAGGCCCGTAAGTACGGCCTCGGCCTGGTGTTCGCGACCCAGGCGCCGAAGGGGCTGCACAACCGGATCCCGGGAAACGCAGCGACCCAGTTCTTCGGCCTGCTGAACAGTCCGGCCCAGATCACCGCCGCGAGGGAGATGGCGCAGGCCAAGGGCGGCGATGTCTCCGACATCTCACGGCTGACCTCGGGCCAGTTCTACACGGCCGTCGAGGGGAGGCCGTTCGTGAAGGTGCGGATCCCCATGTGCCTGAGCCACCACCCCAAGGACCCGCTCACCGTCGAGGAGGTCATGGACAGGGCGAGAAACTCCTCGTAGACCGGCGGCCCGACCCGCCGGCCGGGACTCCGGGTGGTGGAGAGGCCTTCCCACCGGGCGGTGCCGGCCGGGGTCGGGCCGCCGGTGAACGAGGAAAGGCCACGGCAACGGCGATCGCCTCCACCGCCCGGCGGGCCGGACCCCGGTGGACGGGGAAGGCCACCGCCACGGCGACCGCCTCCACTGTCCGGCGGGCCGGACCCGGTGAACGGGGAGGTCCATCGTGCCGGTCAGCCGCTCTTGTCCCGGATCAGCTCACCGAGATCGCGCACCTCGGGCGTCGCGTCCCACAGGCCCGTCAGCCGGGTCTGGAGGCCGTGCAGCTCCTTGGTGATCGTGATGCGGAGTGCCGGCATCGCCTCGGCCAGCACGCTCCGGGCGGTGGCGACCGCCTCGTCCACCTGCCCGGCGCAGGCGTAGGTGTCGGCCAGGCGCAGTGTCAGCAGCACCCGTGTCGGGTGCATCCGGCTGGGAAGGCAGGCCAGCGAGCTGCGGGCCGCGGTCACCGCCCGCCGGGCGACCGCGCGGTCACCGGTCAGCACCGCGATGTCGCGCAGCGCGCCGGCGGCGCACGACTCGACCCGCAGGAGCCCCTCGCCGCCGGTCAGCCACGGGGCCTCCGCGCGGTCCCGCGTGTCGAGGCGGACGAGGTGCTCCCTGGCGAGGGTGATGTGCCGCTCGAACTCGTGCAGGTCGCCGGAGAGCGCGTGGCTGCGCGCCTCGTACAGCCGGGCCATGGTCAGGATCCAGCGGCGGGCGGGGTCGGCGGCGCCCAGCGCGCGGGTGTACACGCGCATGGTCTGCGCGTCGCGTTCGATCCGCGCGAGCACGCTCATGTCGCAGAGCAGCGCGACCCGCGCCGTGATGTCCCCGGACACCTCCGCCCAGGTGATCCCGTGGTGGTACCAGGCCATGCCCAGGCCGTTCTGTCCCCTCAGCACCCGCAGCCATCCGGCGAGCTGGGCGTAGTGGGCGGCGAGGCGCAGCAGCACGTGGCAGGGGGACGGCCGCACGTCGTCGGCCCATCGCACGATCGCGTGCAGGGTCCGCTCCACCGGGACGACGATGTCGACGAGGGTCTGCTCCACGTTCATCCGCGTGTAGGACGCCAGCAGCGCGGTCAGCCCGTGCACGGTGTCGGCGTCGGGCTGGGCCGTACGGTGACCGGACCGGCCGCGCCGCGCCGGATCGAGGTCGGTGGTGAGCGTCTGCTCGGCGGGGGGCACCGCGCAGCCTGCGGTGCCGTGCATCGGGCAGGGCAGCCCGTTCGCCGGCAGGCGGGCCGGCCAGCCGACGAGGATCGGGGCGCCGGCGCCTTCGCCGCCCCTGCCGGTATCGGGCATCGGGACCATCAGCCGGCCGCCGGCCAGGGTGACGCCGGAGGGGCCGTCGAGCCCGCTCCCCCGGTCGCCGATCGCCCGCGCCCAGATCGCGGCCAGCTCGCCTCCGGTGCCGAACAGCTCGTCGACCTGGAACGGCAGGTCCGCCGACGGTCCTCGAAAGCCCTTCTCCAGCTTGCTGATGTGACTGTGGTGGTATCCCAGCCGCAGGCCGAGCTGGACCTGGGTCAGTCCGGAGCGCCGGCGCCAGAATCTCAGCCGCCTGCCGAACTCCGCCCAGGACACGGGGCTTTTCTCAGAAGTGACATCCATGAGTCCTCTCTCGGCCAACCGAATGTGCGGGGAGCCTAACGTCGGCCGTCAAGAAACCATAGATCTTGAAGTTAGGCGAATTATCAGGAAAGAAAATGAGGATTAATGTGCCGGCCACCTCGGCGAACAGAGTGTCCGTCCATCGGAGGGGAAGGGCCGGGCGCCGCTCCCGGCCCTTCCCCGAGGTCGTCCCTACGGTCTGGTCAGGCCCAGCGTGAAGGCTCCCGATCCGCGGCGGGAGAACACGCGGTAGCGGTAGTACCCGGCCGTGCTGGTGTAGCTGATCACCTCGTCCGAGGTCGGCGAGGTGGATTTGGCGACGGTCGTCCAGGCCGAGCCGTTCCGCCTCTGCAGGTACAGCTCGAAGTCGGTGCCGGCCGCGCCGCTCAGGCAGGCGCGGTGGACACCCCAGACCGTCGACTGGTATCCGCCCTCACCGGGCAGGTAGGCGCCGGCCCCGGCCGTCAGGCTTCCGGTGTGGTAGGTCCGGTGACCGGGGCAGACGGTCGGCCCGGAGGTGGACGTGGGAGTGGGGGTGGGGGTGAGCGTGGGGTTGGGGCTGGGGTTCGGGACGGGGCCGTCGGGCATACCCGACAGCGGCACGGTGAAGGTGCTCAGGGAGGGCGCGATCGTGAGCTGGGTGCCGCCGAGCGGGCGGAGGGTGTACTCGTAGTCGGTCGAGACGACGACCAGCCCGATACGGCGGCCCGCCGCGAAGACGTAGTCCTTGGGCTGCATGCCGAAGCGCATGACGTACTCCTGGCCCTGCACCACCTTCTCGCCGGCCGAGGCGTTGGCGCGGTTCTGCGGGTCGAGCCAGCCGCGGGTGACGATGACGGGTGCGGACGTGCCACCCTCGGGACCGTAGTCGACCAGCAGCGCGGTCAGGTTGGCGTCACCTCGGTTGTCCACCGCCGCCCGCAACTCCACCTTCGGGATGCCGGACAGCCGCACGGCCGTGGTCAGCGGAGCCGACCGGTAGACCAGCCGGTTGCCGTTCGCGCCGTCCGGGTTCGCGACCAGGGAGTCCGCACGGTAGGTGGCGCCCTGGTCCACGAAGGTCTGCCGGACCTCGCCGACGGTGACGGCCGTGGACAGCTCCCCGGGCGCGGTGGCCGAGGTGGCGCCGAGATGGAACACGATCTGCCTGGCGGAGGGGTCCGGCCAGTCGGTGTACTGCCGCCACGAACCGTCGGCGTACTGCACGTCGGCCTTCGGCTCGTTCAGGATCCCGTTGTCCACACCCTTGAGGAAGTAGTCGAACCACCGGCCCACCTCCGACCGGTAGTCCGGCCGCGACGCCGTACCGTGGCCGTCCTTGTGCAGCCAGATCTTGCGCGGCACGTTGTACCGCCGCAGCGCGTCCCACCACTGGGCGTAGTGCTGGCCCTTGACGTTCCAGTCGGAGTGGCCGTGGATGACGAAGACCCCGGCCTTGACCTTGGCGGCGTGCTGGACGTAGTCGCGGTCCTGCCAGAAGGCGGTCCTGTCACCGGTGACCCGGTCCTGGGCGGCCTCCAACGCGTTGATCTCGTCGTCGCAGCCGGTCCGGGCGACCACGCTGCGGGCCAGGACGTCGGCGTCCTCCCCCTGGTAGCCGCCGGGCGCGACCACCAGTCCGTTGGCCCGGTAGTAGTCGTACCAGCTGGAGATGGCCGAGATCGGCACGATGGCCTTCAGCCCCTCGACGCCGGTCGCCGCCGCCATGTTCGCCAGCGAACCGTCGTAGGAGACACCGATCATGCCGACCCGGCCGGTGCTCCACGTCGCGGCCACCGCCCGCCCTGAGGGGTCGAACCCTCGGGCCCGCCCGTTGAGCCAGTCGACGACGGCCGTGGCCCCCAGCGCCTCGTTCATGTCACCGCTGGTGGGGCACCCCTCGGAGGCGCCGCTGCCGATGCTGTGGCCAAGCACGACGGCATAGCCGCGCGGTATGAAGTAGTCGTCGTACCAGCCGGGCAGGTCGGGGACAGGCCGGTTGACAGCCGTGTCGGGGGTGTCCCGGGGGCGGAGCCGCGTCCCGTCGAACAGACGCTCCTGGGGCAGCCGATCGACGGTGACACCGTGGTCGGCGACGTTGTTGAGCCCGGTACGGTACGGGCTCTGCTCGAAGACGACCGGTACGAGCCCGCCGCCCGGCGGACGGGAGATGTCGACGGCGACCCGGTCGGGCCGTCCGTCGTGGTCGGTGTCCACCGTGGTCTCGACGTACACGCGCTCCTCGATCGGAGCGGCGGCGGTCCGGGCTGTGCCGCTCCGCGGGGTGCCGTTCTGGACGGTGCCGTTCTGGACGGTGCCGCTCCGCGGGGTGCCGTTCTGGACGGTGCTCCGCTGAGCGGGGGTTTCGGTGATGACCTCGGCACCCGCCGCCCGCGCGGTGAGCGCGTGCGCACCGGTCGTGGCGGTCAGGGTCAGTAAGACGACGGCTCGGGAAATGCCTCGCATGTCGTTCCTATGGGGATTGGAGGGGGGACCCCTCTGTCGGTGGCGCACGAGCGTTCGATCTTGAACAGTCATGCGGCGGTTGTCAAAAAAGTCAAGTGAGCGACGGCCGGAAACACCGTGGCTCAGCTCCGCCGAAGGCGCCGGGCGGGTTCGGTCGTTGTGAGAACACCGGATGAAGGCGTGTCCGGAGCGGACGCAGGCTCACTCGGTTATTTCTCGCATGTCGCGAAACGGCTCATATTCAATGCGCGGGTTCCGCGGAGGAACGGCGGAACGGCGGAGCCTCGGAACGACGGGAAGGGGGAAGGCGGAACGGCGCCGCGACGGCAGGTCGTCGCGGCGCCGTTCACTCTGCCGGGGCCGGATCGGACGCCGGGCGTCCGATCGGTGGTCATTCCTCTGGGAAGTGGCAGGCGACCTCGCGGCCACGCACGACCGTCGGCAGGGGCACCTCGACACGGCAGCGGTCCTGTGCCTTGTGACAGCGGGGGTTGAACGAGCAGCCGGGCGGCGGCGAGGCGGGGCTGGGCGGGTCGCCCCGCAGCACGATCCGCTCCCGGGTGGCCTCCACATCGGGGTCCGGCACCGGCACCGCCGACAGCAGCGCCTTGGTGTACGGGTGTGCCGGATCGGTGTAGATCGCCTCGCGGTCGCCGACCTCGACGATCCTGCCGAGATACATGACCGCGATCCGCTCGCACATGTGCCGCACGACCGACAGGTCGTGCGCGATGAACAGGTACGCCAGATCGAACTCCGCCTTCAGGTCCTCCAGCAGGTTGACGATCTGGGCCTGGATGGAGACGTCCAGCGCCGACACCGGCTCGTCGCAGATGATCAGCTTGGGTTTGGGCGCGAGCGCGCGGGCGATGCCGATGCGCTGCGCCTGACCGCCGGAGAACTCGTGCGGGTAGCGGTCGATGTGCTCGGGCGACAGGCCCACCAGCTTCAGCAGCTCGATCACGCCTGCCCGGTCGAGCAGCCGGCGCGGCCCCGAGATGATCTGCTGGACGGTCTGCCTGGGGTTCAGCGACGCGAACGGATCCTGGAAGATCATCTGGATCTCGCTGCGGAGCGGCAGCATCTCACGCGGGCCGAGGTGGGTGATGTCCCGGCCGTCGAAGGAGACCGTGCCGGAGGTCGGCTCCAGCAGGCGCACGATCATGCGCCCCGTGGTGGACTTGCCGCAGCCGGACTCGCCGACCAGACCGAGTGTCTCTCCCGGCCGCAGGTCGAAGCTGACGCCGTCGACCGCCCGAATGCCACGCCCGCGCCGACCGGGAAAGGTCATCCGCAGATCCTGTACGGCGAGCAGCGCGTCGGTCGTGACCGGTCTGCCCTTTTCGACGAGCAGGCTCACTGGACCCCTCCGGGGAAATGGCAGGCGACCTTGTGCGTGGTCCCTATGAGCAGGGGGTGCTCCGCCGTACAGATCTCCGGGTTGTCCGAGGCGGCGAACGTGGCGCAGCGGGGATGGAACCGGCAGCCGGGCGGGGGCGTGAGTGGGGACGGGGGACTGCCGGGGATCGCCCGCAGCCGTCCGTCACCACCGTCCTCCGCAGCCCATCCGGCGCCGGGCACCGAGGCCAGCAGTCCCTGGGTGTAGGGATGGCTCGGAGACTTGAAGACGGTCCGCGCGGCGGCGTGCTCGGCGGTCCGCCCGCCGTACATCACCAGGACGTCGTCGGCGATCCGCGCGACCACTCCCAGGTCGTGCGTGATCATGATGACGGCCAGCCCGCGCTCCGCCTGGATGCGCGCGATGAGCTCCAGGATCTGCGCCTGGACCGTCACGTCCAGCGCGGTCGTCGGCTCGTCGGCGATGAGCAGGTCCGGCTCGCACGACAGCGCCATCGCGATCATGACGCGCTGGCGCATGCCGCCGGAGAACTGGTGCGGGTGTTCCCGGGCGCGACGGCGCGGTTCGGGGATGCCCACCTCGGCGAGCATCTCGACCGCGCGCTCGCGTGCGGCCTTGCGGGAGGTACGGCGGTGCAGCCGGTACGCCTCGGCGATCTGCTCGCCGACGGTGTAGAAGGGGTGCAGGGACGACAGCGGATCCTGGAAGATCATCGCCATTCTGCTGCCCCGGAGCTTCCGCAGCCGTTCGGCGGAGGCCCCGGCCAGTTCCTCACCGTCGAACACGATGGAGCCGCTGACGGAGGCGTTGCGGTGCAGGCCGAGAATGGCCAGCGATGACACCGACTTGCCCGATCCCGACTCGCCGACGATGCCGAGCGTGCGGCCGCGGTCCACGTTGAAGGAGACCCCGTCGACCACCTGGACGGCGCCGAACGAGACCGAGAGATCCTTGACGTCGAGGATCGGACTGGCCTCCCGCTCGCCGCCCTCCGTCCGCCGCGCGGACGATCGCGTTCTCCGGTCGGTCATCTGGCTCACTGTGCCGGACTCGCTCACGAATACCTCACCCTGGGGTCGATCACGGCGTACACAAGGTCCACGGCCAGGTTGGCGAGCACGATGAAGAACGCCGCCAGCAGCGTGGTGCCGAGGATGACCGGCTGGTCCGACTTGACGATGCCGTCGTAGGCCAGCCGTCCGATGCCGGGCAGGCCGAACACCGTCTCAGTGATCATCGCTCCGGCGAGCAGACCGCCGAGGTCCATACCGAAGATCGTGACGATCGGGGTCATCGCGGCACGCATGCCGTGTTTGACGACGACGGTCCGCTCGGGCAGTCCCTTGGCGCGGGCGGTGCGGATGTACGGCTCGGCCATCGTCTCGATCATCTGAGCGCGGCTGAGTCTGGCGTACATCGCGGCGTACAGGGCGGCGAGCGTGACCCAGGGCAGGATCAGGTTGCTCGCCCAGGCCGCCGGGTCTTCGGCCAGCTCGACATAGGCCGGGTAGGGAAGGATCTCGGTCACCCGGACCACGAACAGCAGCAGGAGCATGGCCACGAAGTAGACCGGCAGCGACGCCGACGTGAGAGTGGCGATCATCAGGCTCCGGTCCAGCGTGGTGCCCTGCCGCAGCGCGGAGATCACGCCGACGGTGAGGCCCACGATCAGCCAGAGCACGGCCGCGCCAATCGCGAGGGAGACGCTGGTGCCCAGCCGGTCGACCAGCAGGTCCCAGACCGGCAGGGAGTTCTGGTAGGAGAAGCCGAAACAGGGGAAGCCGCACTCGACGCCCGCTGCGAGCGTACGGCCGGCGAAGATGCCGACCACATAGACGCCGAACTGCTCCCAGATCGGCCGGTCCAGTCCCATCTGGGCGCGCACCTCCGCGACCCGTTCCGGGGTGCAGGTCTTGCCACACGCCTGCAGGGCCGGATCGCTCGGCACGACGTAGAAGATGACGAAGGTCACCGCGCAGATCACCAGGAGGATCCCCGCGGCGGCCGCGAGCCTCTTGGACAGGTAGATGATCATGCGGTCTCCTTGGTCGGCCGCCCGGCCACGGCACCGTGCGGGCGGACGTTCTCACCTCGCTCGATCATCGGCTGCCCTTCGGGTCGATCGCGTCACGCAGGGCGTCACCGAAGAGGGTGAAGGCGAGCACGGTAAGGAACAGGCAGGTACCGGGGACGAGGAAGTACATCGGGTCGACCTCGTACCAGAGCATCGACTCCTGGATCATCTGTCCCCAGGAGGCGGTGGGCGGGCGCACACCGACACCGAGGAAGGACAGGGCGGCCTCGGTACCGATGTTGGTGGGGATCGCCAGGGTCGCGTAGACGAGGATCGGCGCGGTGAGGTTCGGCAGCATCTCGCGGAACAGGATCGAGGCGCCCATCGCGCCGCCGACGCGTGCGGCGTCGACGTACTCGCGGTGCTTGATGGTGATCGCCTGCCCGCGGACGATCCGGCCGATGTACGGCCAGCCGAACCCGCCCATGATGGCGACCAGCAGCAGCACCCGGTTGCCCTCGGGCATGACCGAGATCAGCGCGATCATGAAGATCAGGCTGGGGAAGGACATGAGCAGGTCCATCACCCGGCTGATCCCGGCGTCGATCCAGCCGCCGAAGTATCCGGCGAGCAGGCCGAGCACGGTGCCGACCACCACTGAGACGATCATCGCGAGCACCGAGATGAGCAGCGAGATCTGCGCGCCGTACACGACCCGGCTGAAGATGTCGCGTCCGCTCACCGGCTCGACGCCGAGCCAGTGCTCGGCGCTGATCCCGCCGAGGGTGCCCTTGGGCACCCCGGCCATTCTCTTGTCGATCGCGTTGGGATCGAAGTCGTAGGGCGACCAGCCGTTGATCATGGTCAGCAGCGGCGCGGTGACCGCGATGAGCACGAACAGAACGATGATCACCATGCCGAACTTGGCGGCTCGGTCGCGGCGGATCCGATCCCAGATCACCCGCGAGGGCGACCGCCCGGTGGCCGCGGGGGCCACCGGGGAAGCCGCCGGTGTGGAGACCGTGGTCACTGCCTCTCCTTGCCCAACGGCTCGGTCCGTGACGGGAAAACACTGAGACTGACGGTGAGCGCGCTCACTTCTGCTTCACACCCAGCGTCGCGTAGTCGAGCTGGCCGGACCAGACGGGGTGGCCGAAGGCGCCGGTGACGCCCTTGCCGACCAGGAGCGGCTTCTTCTTCCAGAGGAAGGGAACCGCGGGCGTCGCCTGCATGATCTGCTTGTCGAGGTCGACCCACGCCTTGTTGGCGGCCTCGCCGTCGGTCATGGCCTGGATCTCGTCGATCTTCGCCTGGACCGCCTCGTCCTTGAACTGCCAGACGTTGCCGGAGTTGCCCTTCTCGACGATGGTGCGGCCGTCGAAGATCATCGGCAGGAAGGTGGCGCCGGACGGGTAGTCGGGGCACCAGCCGTAGGTGAACATGTCGGGCGTCTTGGCGGTGTCGCCGAGGGTGTCGTAGTAGACCGACGGGTCGACGGGGCTGAGCGTGACGTTGATCCCGGCCCGCTTGAGCGAGGACTGCGCGGCCTCGCCGAGCGCCTTGTCGCCGGTGGAGATGGTCATGCCGACGTTGAGCGTCTTGCCGGCCAGCAGCGCCTTGGCCTTCTCCACGTCACCGGTGGCCGGAATGGCGTAGACGTCCTGCGCCTGGCCACCGGACAGGGCCGGCGGCAGGTAGGCGGTGGCGATCTCGGCCATCTCGGGGCCGCCCTCGGCGGTCTGCATCGCCTGCTTGTCCAGCGCGAACTGCACGGCCTGGCGCATCTTCGGGTCGTTGAACGGAGGCTTGCTGGTGTTGAAGCCGAGCATGTCCGTGCAACCGGAGATCTCGCTGATCAGGCGCGCCTTGGTGTCCGGCTTGGGGAGGATCTTGGCGAGGCTGGCGGAGCTCACGTCGGAGTAGGTGATCGAGGTGTCGTCGTCGCCCCGGCTGTCGATGAGCCGGTCGTCGATGACGCTCTGACGGAGGCCCTGCTTGACCACGATCTTGTCCGGGTAGGCCTTGCGGACGGTGTCGGTGGCGGCGTCCCAGTGCTCGTTGCGGACCAGCACCAGTTCCTTGCCCCGGTCGTAGGTCTCGATCTTGTAGGGACCGGAGGAGAACGGCCGGTTGTCGTACTGAGCACCGGCCTCCTTGGCCTTGGGCACCGGCGCGAAGGTGGGAAGCGTGACGGTATAGGCGAACTCGGCGACGGGCCGCTTGAGCTTGAAGATGATCGTCTTGTCGTCGGGCGTCTCGATCGACTTGAGGCGCGCGCCCTTGAGCGGGCCCTTGTACTTGTCGGCGTCCGCCAGGTAGATCTGGGCGTAGTTGGGGCCGCCGGGCAGCTCGGGGGCGAAGGACCGCTCGACGTTGTACTTGATGTCGTCGGCGACGATCGGCGTGCCGTCCTCGTACTTCAGGCCGTCCTTCAGGGTGAACTTCCAGACCTTGCCCTCCTCACTGGAGGTGCCCAGGTCGGTCGCCAGGTCGGGGACGATCTCGGCCCCTGCCGCACCGGGCTCCGACTTGAAGGTCGTCAGCGTGCGGTAGAGCAGACGGATACCGAAGTCCATCTGCGGCATCGTCCAGTTACGGGTCGGGTCCAGGTGGGAAAAGTCCTGGTTGGACAGGACCGTGAGCGTCCCACCCTTGGCCGGCGCATCGGAGACGGGCTTGCCGTCGGAGGCGGAAGGGGCATCCTTCGCGCCCCCGCAGCCGGACAGTCCGATCACCAGCGCGGCGGCCAACAGGCCACCGGCGATCCTGGTCGTTCCAGACATCGCGTCACTCCACGTGTTGAGGGGGGAACTGGTGGCACGTAACATAATAATGTGAAATATTACCCACAAGGGGGCGTTACCAACGTGTGTCCCACCTGAGACTCAGAAGGTGATTAGAAGGCCCGCGCACCACCGCGAGGAGGGCTGAAAGCCACCGGTTCCAGCTTCTTGCCAGTCTGCACCAGAGACCACCGCTCATGCCAGCGGAACTTTCGGCGTCCGGGCGTCGGCCCCACGCGCGGACCGGTCGCCGCCAAGCGCGCCCGGCCGTACTCCGCTCCGGCGCACCGCGGCTCACCACACCGGCCGAGCCTCCGAACGCACCGCGGCTCACCACTCCGGCCGAGCCTCCGAGAGCAGTGCGGCGAGCCGCTCCCGGTCCGTCTTGCCGTTCGGGTTCACCGGAAGAGCGCCGAGGTGGACGAAGCCGGCCGGAGCCATGTAGGCGGGGAGCGCTCCGCGGACAAGCGCGGCCAGCTCGCTCCCGGGCACAGGGCCGCCCGTGTAGGCGGCCAGCAGATCCACCTCACCGTCGTCGGCGGTCACCGCGACGACGACGACGTCCAGCACGTCCGGATGGCGCCGGAGCACCGCCTCGATCTCCCCCGGCTCCATCCGGTAACCCCGTATCTTCACCTGGTCGTCGATCCGGCCGAGGTGCACGAGCTCCCCGTCCTCGGAGGCGACCCGGTCCCCCGTCCGGTACCAGTGGTGCCCGGCGAGCGGCCCGGTCCCGTCGTAGACGGCACCCAGGGCGCCGTCGAAGGCGACGAACCTGCCCCGGTTCCGCCCCGGATCCAGATAGCCGGGGAAGCGCTGGACCCCGCGCACGCACAGCTCGCCGTCGGCCGCCGGACGGCCGTCGCCATCCAGCAGGGCCGCCTCCAGATGGTCGTGCACCCTCCCGATCGGGACGGTGTCGTTCCGGGTGACCGGCCACTTCTCCCGATCGGCCGGCAGGCGGTAACGCGTGCAGGTGACGGTCAGCTCGGTGGGACCGTAGAGGTTCTCCACCGCGCTGTTCGGCGCGGCGTCCGCCCAGACGCGGGCCTGCTCGAAGGTGAACCGCTCACCCGCGAACAGACTCCACCGCAGTGAGGGCATGCTCGCCGGGCGGAGGGCGTCCAGCCGCCGCGCCATGGACACGATCGAGGGCACCGAGAACCAGTGGGTTATCCCGTGACGGCCGACGTACTCGGCCGGGGAGGTCAGGTCGTCCCTGGTCGGCACCACCAGCGCGGAGCCGGACCCCCAGGCCGTGAACATGTCGAACACCGACGGGTCGAAGGTCAGGTCGAAGGTCTGGGAGAAGCGGCACCCGGGCCCCGCCTCGTACCAGGCGATGTTCCTCGCCAGGTAGGTGTCGAGGTTCCGGTGCGGGATCGGGACCCCCTTCGGGGTGCCGGTCGACCCCGAGGTGAACAGGATGTAGGCCACGTCGTCCGCCACGCCCCGATACGGATCGGGCCCGGTGGCGCCCCGGAGCCGGTCGAGGCCGTCCGGAGCCAGAGGGACGACGGTACGGCGTCCGCCGGCCTCGATCGCCTCCCGCTGGGCGGCGCCCTCCTCGTCGAGGACGACGAGGTGGGCCCCCGCGCCCTCGCACATGGCGAGGTTCCTGGCGGCGGGGAACGCCGGGTTGAGCGGAACCACCGCGGCCCCCGCACGCAGGATCGCCAGATAGGCCGCGTAGGCCGTCACGCTGCGGGAGGCCAGGAGCCCGACCGCCCCCGGCCGGCCGCCGTGGACGTCGAGGAGATCGCGGGCGAGACGGCCGACGAGGGCGTCGAGCCCCCGGTAGGTGAAGGAGCAGCCCTGAACCTCAAGGGCGGTCTCGTCCGGGTGGCGCTCGACACTGGCGGCGAACCACTCATAAAGGGTCATCGTCGTCATCTCATTCCGGCAGGACGCCAAAGTGGCGGCGGAGCAGGGAGATCCCCAGGTCCTGAACGCCGAAGACCGTGTAGTGATACTCCTGCGGGGCCGCGGCCGGATCCGGCGCGATGTCGAAGTCCACGCGCCGCCGCTCACCGGCGCGCAGCCGGACCCGGTGGAGCCCGGGGTGGATCCGGGCGCGCAGGTCTCCGGGGACCGACACCCCAACCTGCGCCACCCCCCGCCTGGGCGCCTCGACCTCGACCTCGACCCGCAGCGTCCCGGTGACGGTCACCGTGGCCGGCGCCGACGAGCCGAGGGTGACCCCGCCGGCGAACGAGTATCCGATGGGGCCGCACCGCAGGCAGCCCAGCGCGACCGTGTCCGGGATCCGGGCGGTGAACCCCCGACGGAGGTAGCGCCACGCGGGACGCCCGCACAGGCACGTGGTACCGGTCACGTCCTCGTCGGCCACCGAACTCCGGTGACCGAAGAAGCGCGGGAACTCCATGACGTCGTCCTCGGGGTCGGCCGAGATCCGCTCCGCCAGAGCGCGGTCCAGCGACTGCAGGTCGGGGTCGAGCGACCGCAGCAGCGACCGCCGCTCGGTGTCCAGCCCCATGACCAGCCGGGTGGAGCTCGCCTCGATCCTCTCGGCCAGCCGCTCCAGCCTCCCCCGCAGAGGGTGGTCCGGCGAGAGCAGCGTGGTGGTCAGCAGGCCCTGCAGGCGGGCGCTGGCCGTACGGACCAGGGCGCGCGTCTCGGCCCCGTCCGCCGAGGGCGCCGGGTCCCCGCCGTCGCGGGTGTAGCCCGAACTCGGCAGGCCGACCTGGACGAACGTCGGATACGGGTGGATGGCGCGGAGGCTGTCGTTCAGCACCCGCGCGGTACTGCCTCCCCGCGCGGCCGAATCCAGCCAGACCGCGTTCTCCACCCGGCCCGACTGGTGCATCGAGAGCGAGGCGACCAGTGCCTGGGCCGGGCCGTCGATCGCGTTCATCAGCAGCTGGTAGGCCGGGTCGTAGGCGGCCAGGTCCACCAGCGGCCCGCTGTCGCAGCCGCTGAGCACGATCTCGGCCGCCCGGATCCGGTGCGCGGCGATGAGTTTGTCCTCCGGTTTGTAACAGCCCCGCCCGTAGGCGCACCTCGGCGCGGACACCGGTGTGCGGCCGGCGGCGACCGGGCTCAGGCCGCAGACGGTGAACCGGCCCAGGTTGATGCTGTCGTCGGTGCCGTGGCCGTTGAACAGGACCCGGTTCCAGGTCTGCCCCAGCACGACGGCCTGGATGTCGGCCGTCTCCATGTGCCCGGCGTGGAAGTAGCGCGCCCGGGTGGGCAGGGGCAGCTCGTCGAGTTCGGTGAACAGGCCGGTGGCACCCTCGGCGCCCGCGTCGCCGTACTGCTTGGCCATCGCCCAGGCGAGGGAGTGCGGGTCGCGGCCGGTGAGGAGGAAGACGTCCCGGCCTCGCAGGTACGCCTCCTCCAGCACCGGCCGCAGCACGGCGGCCCGCAGCTCGGCATGGCACCCCACGATGAGCAGCGAGCCCTCGGTCCCGGCCGGCGGCCTCCGGTCTCCGAGCCACTCCCCGGCGAAGGGACGGGCGAACCGGCGCAGCTCCTGGGGCACGTCGTCGCCGACGACCACCCCGAGGTCGCAGACGGGCGGGCGGCGGACGCCGGGGTAGAGATCGGCGGCGAGCGCGACGCCGTCGAGGAGGTCCCGCCTCGGGCCGGTCCACACCGGCACCGGCGGCCCCGTCCACTCCCCACCGGCCCCGCTCGCCACCGGCCGCGGCCCGTCCCGGTCCAGCGCCGCCCGGAACTCCTCGGCCATGGCCGCGAACTCGACGAGCGTGCCGACCGGCTGGAAGATCGTCCGGCCGGACCGGCCCTCTTGACGGTTCGACTCTCTCATCTGCGCCTCACGGGGTGGGGGCCGGTCGCGTACGGGCCGTGATCACTGTGGCGAGTTCCGCGACGGTGCGGTGGTCGAAGATCACCCGTAGCGGCAGGTCGGTATGGAAGGCGTCCCGCAACCGGTCCGCCACCTTGATGGCCAGCCGTGAGTGGCCGCCCAGCTCGAAGAAGTCGTCGTGCCGCCCGATCCGGTCGACACACAGGGCGTCCCGCCATATCCGCGCGATGACCCGCTCACACCCGTCGGCCGCTTCCCGCCCGCCGGCCAGTTCCTGCTTATCGGTCCGCGCACAGCCGTCGTGCTCCGCAGCGGTGCCGTCTCCGGATCCCTCTCCGTACGGCTCGGCGCCGGGCGGCGGGTCCGGCCGCCGGATGCCGGGTGCCGGTCCGGCCTCGGCGACCCGGATCCGGGGGTCGGCGGCGGCCGCGGAGAGGAGGGCGAGCAGGTCGTCGGCGAAGCCGGCCATGGTGGACCGGTCGAACAGGTCGACGGCGTAGACCAGCTCCCCGGAGCCGTCGCCGGTGAGCCGGAGCTCGATGTCGAACCGCGTGGTGATCGGCGCGGTGGGAAAGGGCGACACCTCCAGACCGGGAAGGTCCAGCCCCGGCCCGGCCTCGACGACCTCGAACCAGACCTGGGCGATCGGCTGCCGACCGGAATCTCCCAGAGTGCCGGAACCGCCTGCGCCGTACGGGGGCGGATCGTCCAGTAGGGCTTCGAACGGCAGGTCCTGATAGGTGTGCGCGTCCAGCACGGTGTCGCGGACGCGGTCGACCAGCTCCGCGAAGGCCGGGTTGCCGGACAGGTCGCCGCGGAGCATCACGCGGCCGGCGAAGGGCCCGACGACACCGTCGTACTCCGCCCGAGGCCGTCCCGGGACCGGCACGCCCACCACCAGGTCGTTCACCCCGGCGCGGCGTGCCAGCACCGCCTGGAAACCGGCGAGCACGGCGACCATCGCGGGCAGGACGTCATTGGAGTCCTCGTCCTCGTCCCACCGGCGTAATCGCCGGGCGAGGTCGGCCGGGAGGGTGAAGGGGATCCTCCCGCCCCGGTAGGTCGGCGGCGTCCGCCGGCGGCCCGGGAGTTCCAGCACGGGCGGGGCTCCGGCCAGCTGCCGCCGCCAGTATCCAAGATGCTCGGCGAGACCGGCGACGTGGTCCCGCTGCCGGTCGGCGAAGTCCCCGTACCGTGCCGATGGGCGCGGCACGGCGGCCGGTCCGCCGGTGTAGGCGGCGCGGAGGTCGCGTTCCACCAGCAGCATCGACCGGTTGTCCGCGACGCTCTCGTGGGCGGTGAGCAGGAGCACGTGGTCGTCCGCGGAGAGCCCGATCAGGCGGGCCCTGAACAGCGGGCCCGCGATCAGGTCGAACGGCGGCTCGACGAACTCCGCCGCGCTCCGCTCCGGATCGGTCTCACCGGTCAGGTCGGTCCACGCGAACGGGGACCTCCCGGGGGCGTCGACGACCTGGTACGGCTCGCCGCCCGCCAGGCCGTACCGGGTGCGCAGCGCCTCGTGCCCGGCCACCACGGCGCACAGGGCCGTGGCCAGCGCGGCGCGGTCGAGCGGGCCGCGCAGCCGGTGGGCCCGCCGCAGGGTGAACGCCGGGCCGCCGACGGCCGCGTGGTCCGGCGACCAGAGCCGGCGCTGCCCCATGGACAGCGCGAAGCCCGCTGCCTGCTGCTCGGACATGCGGTTACGCCGGGACGAAGGCGAAGTTCTCGCCCACTTCGCGGGAGTGCAGGAAGAACGTCCGGCCCCGCTCGGCGATGTCGAGCAGTTCCGGATCGCCCGACGCCCGGGTGATCTCGATCAGCCACTCCCAGGAGGCGTCGATCGGTATCTCCTGGGTGAGGTGCAGCTTGCCCAGCATGAACGCGATGTCCTTGATGTTGTCCCTGGACACCACGGAGCTCAGCGCGAGCAGGCGGTCCGGCAGGTCGGCGGAGGCCGGCTCCCGCTTCACCAGCGCGGGCTGGATGGTCGGGTCGTAGTCGTCGGCGCGGGCGAAGACGTCACGCGGGGAGAAGTCCTCCCCCGCCTTGAAGTCGAGGCAGAGCGACCACCGGCTGCGGGAGGAGATGTTCATCCCGGCGTGGATCTGGGCCGAGTCGAGGAACCACACCTCGCCCCTGCGCATGTGGAAGACCATGTCCTCGTCGGAGTTGACGGCGTGCTCGTTGTCCTCCAGGAAGATCAGCACCCGGAAGAAGTTCTTGGCGGGACCGGACTCCAGAAAGTCCCGGTGCGGGATGATGGACCATTCGACCACGTTGCGGGCCCGCACCATGGTGAGCAGGTCGGTGTTGAACCAGGTGGTCAGGAGTTCCCCCAGGTAGGGGAGCCCGTCGAGGATCTCCGTCGCACGCCCGGCGACCTGCTTGTGGCCGTAGAAGAACCCGTCGTCGTGCTGCCCGGAGGCGTTCCAGAGGTTGAAGTTCACCCACCTGCCGGTGGTGAACACCTCGTAGGGTTCCTGCGGCGCGGGCACCCGGGTGAGCGTGGCGATGTCGGCCGCCAGCCGCTCGTCGTCGAGAGGGATGCGGCCAAGGATTCGTGAGGCCATGAGCTGGTGTCCGTCCTTCCTGACGGTTCGGCTACAGCAGGAATCCGGCGGGGAAGGGGTCGTCGGGCGCGAGGAAGTACTGGGCGGTGCCGGTGATCCAGGCGCGTCCGGTGACCGTCGGGATCACCGCGGGCCTGCCGGCCACCGTCGCCGGCTCGACCAGCCGGCCGGTGAACTTCGAGCCGATGAAGGACTCGTTGAGGAAGTCGGCGCCGATCTCCAGCTCGCCCCGCGCGTGCAGCTGCGCCATCCGGGCGCTGGTGCCCGTGCCGCAGGGTGAGCGGTCGAACCAGCCGGGGTAGATCGCCATGGCGTGCCGCGACCGCTTGGCGTCGGAGCCCGGAGCCGTGAAGTACACGTGGCCGACGCCGCGGATCCGGGAGTCCTCCGGATGCACCGGCTCGTCGGCCTTGTTGATCGCCTCCATCGTGGCCAGGCCCGCGGCCACGATCTCGTTCTTGGCCGTACGGCTGAACGGCAGGCCGTAGTCGTCGAGTTCGACGATGGCGTAGAAGTTGCCGCCGTAGGCGAGGTCGTAACGGATCCACCCGAAGCCCGGCACCTCGACCTCGGCGCCGAGCCGGTCGCTGTAGGCCGGGACGTTGCGCAGGGTCACCGCCTTGGCCACGCCGTCCTCGACGGCCACGTCCACGGTGACCAGCCCGGCGGGGGTGTCCAGGCGCACCGTGGTGACCGGTTCGGAGACCGGCACCATGCCCGTCTCCACCAGCACGGTCGACACGCCGATCGTGCCGTGCCCGCACATCGGCAGGTAGCCGGAGACCTCGATGAACAGCACCCCCCAGTCCGCGTCGGGGCGGGTCGGCGGCTGGAGGATCGCGCCGCTCATCGAGGCGTGCCCGCGCGGTTCGTACATCAGCAGGGTGCGGAGGTGGTCGAGGTTCTCCCTGAAGTAGACGCGGCGTTCCGCCATGGTGGCGCCGGGGATCACCCCGACGCCACCGGTGATCACGCGGGTCGGCATGCCTTCGGTGTGGGAGTCGACCGCATGAAAGATCCGCTTGGTGCGCATTGGTTCTCCAACATCGTTAAAGGGGGGTCACGCTTCCGCCTGGACGAGGTCCGAGGCGGTGAGATGGATGGTGCCTGACATATATTCCTTGGCGGAACCGCGCAGCACGACCCGATCGCCGCGGAGTTCACATTCGAGGTCGATGGCGAGCGTGCTCCCCAGCCGCGGGGAGAACTGGCGGGCCCGCAGCGACGTCCTGCCCAGGCGCCGTGCCCAGTAGGGCACGAGGGCACAGTGCGCCGACCCGGTGATCGGGTCCTCGGGGATGGAGAGCTTGGGGCCGAAGAACCGCGAGGAGAAGTCCGTCGCCGATCCGGGGGCGGTGATGACCACGCCGCGCAGGTCGAGCGTGGCCAGGAGCGCCTGGTCCGGCCTGACCGACCGCAACTGCTCCTCGTTCTCGAAGACGACGAGATAGTCCATGGACCGGTGGACGGCGACGGGCCGCGCCGGGCCCAGCCCTTCGAGGAGCGCCCGCGGCGGATCGACCTGTTCGTAGTCGAGGACGGGAAAGGAGAGGCTCATCCGCCCGCCGTCCCGGGAGACGACGAGAGGACCGCTGGCGGACCTGAAGGTGACCTGGTCCCACTCCGGTCGCAGGTGGGTGAGGACGACGTGGGCCGCCCCCAGCGTGGCGTGCCCGCACAGCTCGACCTCGGTGGCCGGGGTGAACCAGCGGAGGTCGTAGGCGTCTCCCACGGGGACGATGAAGGCCGTCTCCGGGAGGTTGTTCTCCAGGGCGATCGCCTGCATCACCTCGTCGGGCAGCCAGTCCTCCAGCGGGCAGACCGCGGCGGGGTTTCCCCAGAAGACCCGGTCGGTGAAGGCGTCCACCTGGTAGAGGGGGAGTTCCACCGTCACACCGTCCGTCACACCGTCTTTCGCATCGTCGCTGAAACTCATCCGCATCGGCCTTTCGTCAGACGCCCAGCCTCTGCTTGATCTCCGCAAAGTAGGCGATGTGGCGGTAGTCCTTCGTGGTCTCGTCGAAGTCGGCGTACCGGTTGGCGAAATCGAGCAACCGCCGCTGGACCTGCTCGGCGGACTCGGAGTGGATTCGCCGCTCGATCGTCTCGATCTCCGCCAGAAAGGCGGCCAGCACCCCGGGCAGGCCGGGGTCCAGGTGGACGACCCCGTCGCGCAGGCGGATGCCGTCCGCCTCGATCAGGTAGTTGAAAAGCACCTGCGAGGCCACCGCGTCGTAGTTGGGCCGGGGTATTCCCTCCACCGAGTAGCGCAGCAGGCGCTCCGAGAGAATGTATTCGTAGGCCAGGAGCGCATCCCGCGCGGGCAGCGCGTCGTCATGCAGGCAGGCCAGCATCGACGAGACGTCCACCCGTAGCTCCTCCAGTCCCGCCAGCGGTTTCAGACGCTTTATCGGAAGGAAATCGGGGATCGGCATGTCGCCTTGCCTGTGGTGATATTCATGCAACCGCACCCACCACGAGGATGCCCGTTCCACCTCGGCGGGCCCGGCCGCCAGGACCAGCGGAAAACTGCCTTCCGCCATTACGGCCGACACCAGGCGGCGGGTCAGGCGGAGATGCCGCTCGACGAACTTGTCGATGAAGTAGAAAATCAGGTCGTCGGGGTTCTGCGACCCGTCGAGATGGTTCTCCGGGAACAGGGCCACGACCACTCGCGACTCGAAACCGGCTGTCATCCGCTCGATCGTCACCGGCATCGTGTTGCTCGCGTAACGCCGGGTGAGATGCTCGTCGGCGGGCAGTTTCCTGTATGTCAGGTAGTCGAGCGACAGCGCGGGAAAATACGAGGCGTCGAACAGGGAGAAGATATGGTTGTCGACCTCGCCGTTGATATGAAGTTTCGTGCGGCTCAGCCGCGGATCGTCGTCGAACGTCCTGGCGTCCTCGGCGAACGCCCGCACCGCCGGTTGACCCCGCAGCACCGGCGAGCCCATGAGCCTGTCGGCCAGCCCGTGGAGAAAGTCCGGCTTCCGGAACGTCTCGCGCGGCCCCAGTGTCCCGCGCATTCGATTGATCTCGTCTATGACCTCGGTGAGGTTCATGGCCTCGGTGGGTGGACCGTTTACCACGCCTCGAACTCCCTTCCCCGTGCTCCCCGTGCTCCCCGTACCGCTCCCCGTGCTCCCCGTACCGCATCCCCCGCTCTCCGTGCCCCGGGTGCTCCGCGCCGCGGGTCACCCGGCCAGCGCGCTCGCGAAGTCGTCCAGCGCCCGCGCCCAGTTCCGCGCGTACTCCTCCGCCAGCTTCAGCAGTTCCGCCTGGTCGGACGCGCTTTCCGCGATCACCGTCATGCCGGTCTCGTGATCGCTCACCGACTCGGCGTGCCCCGTCTCCGCCTTGATGTGTGAATCGATCCACGTCAGCGACTCCGCCGACGTGAACACCTTCCGGCCGTCCACGGCGACCTTGGAGAACACCCGCCGGAACGCCACCGCGATGTCCAGCGCGATGGTCTCCACCACCCGGAGCTGAACCGCCGCCCCCAGCCTGGATTCGGCCAGCCGTTCCATGTTCTCCAATAGGCCCTTTATCCCCTCCGGCAGTGTGTCGGCCGACCGGGCCCCGGAGTCGGGCACCGCCGCCACCAGCGGCGTCACAATCGTGTCCTGCCACCACAGGTAGTGAATTCCGGCCACACCTTTCGGGGAGACCGCACTGAATTCCGGGGCGAAGTTATCCAGGTCGTCACCGATGACCCGGAAGGCGGTCTGAAAGGCCCCCAGCACTTCGCGGTCCGGCGCCGGATGTGAGTTGAACTCCCGCGCCATCACCCCGAGGCCGGAGATGGTGGTAAACATGAATGCCTTCGTCATGGCCTGCCACTGGTGGGCGATCGCCAGGGCGGCATCCGGTTCCACAGAGTCCAGCAGCCGCGCCCGCTGGAAAAACCGATTCTCCGGGCGGCGGAGCCCCACTTCGCGCACCAGGTCGGACACTCGATCATCAAGGTCGATATCGGTCACAGCACCCCCTGTCCACTATTACGTGATATTTCACATGCCACACATTAGGATGCCGCTGAAGGATCGTCAACGCTCTTTCTGGCATAGCGAAACGGACACATATGGATCACCCGGGGGCGAAACAGCAGGCCATCCGGCTAAAGCTGGGTGGCCTGCCCCGCCCTTTCTGGGTGCTGTTCGGCGGCACCGTGGTGAATCGCCTCGGCACCATGGTCGAGCCGTTCATCGGCGTCTACCTGACCCGGGCGCACGGCATGTCGATCACGGCGGCCGGACTGGTGATGGCGGTGTTCGGAGCCGGGTCGCTGCTGTCACAGCCGCTCGCGGGCTGGCTGGCCGACCGTATCGGGCGGCGGGCCACCCTGACCGGCGGCATGCTCACCACCGCCGTCACCATGGTCCTGCTCGGACACAGCACCACCGTCCCGGCCCTCGTCTCCGCGATGTTCGTGCTCGGCGTCGCGGTGGACGCCTACCGGCCGGCCTCGCAGGCGCTCGTCGCCGACCTCGTCGACCCGCTGGACCGGCCCCGGGCGTACGGACTGCTGTTCTGGGCGGTCAACCTCGGCTTCTCGGGTTCCATGGTCGCGGGCGGCTGGCTCGCCGAGGCCGGCTTCACCTGGCTGTTCTGGATCAACGCGCTCACCTGCGCGGTGTTCGGCACACTGGTCTGGCGGGCGATCCCCGAGGTACGGCAGGCCGCCGACGCCGAACGCGGCGGCTTCCGCGACGTACTGCGCGACCGGCTGATGGTCGGCTGCGTGCTGGTCAACCTGGTCTACATGTTCGTCTACCTGCAGGCGTACACCACGTTGCCGCTCGCGATGGCCGACCGGGGCCTGCCCACCAGCGCGTACGGCATCGCCATGTCGATCAACGGCCTGCTGATCGTCGTGTTCCAGCCGCTGACCCTGGGCCGGCTCTCGCGCCTTGACCCCAGCCGCGTCCTGGCGACCGGCTTCGCCGTCATAGGCGCCGGGTTCGCCCTGACGGCCTGCGCCTCCTCCGCGCTGGGCTACACCGTGACGGTCACCGTGTGGACGGTGGGCGAGATCGTCGCGGCGGGCATGGCGAGCACCATCGTCGCCTCGCTCGCCCCCGCCCACCTGCGCGGCAGATACGCGGGCCTGTACGGCTCGGCCTGGTCGGCCGGCTCGCTGCTGGCCCCGCTGATCGGCACCCGCCTGCTCGCCGTCGACCCCCGCCTGCTCTGGTTCACCACCGGAACCCTGGGACTGCTCGCCGCCCTCGGCCAGCTGGCGCTGGCCCCCGCGGTGCGCCGCCGCGCGAGGATCGAGGAGATCGCGCGGAGTGGGCTGTCCTGAGCCGTTCGGGCGGTGCGCGGCGGGTGAGGAGACGGTAGGCTCCCCACGGCCCCTCCGCGAGACCGGCGTTCACCGGAGACCGGCGTCGCCGCGAGACCACCTCTCGCGGGCACCGAACCCGCGAGGTCCGGACCTCGGACGGCACCGATACCCTACGGTGCCGTGTCCGTTCCATCGCGGATCCTGACATGAAATTTGACGTGGAGTCACAATAAGCCTGTTATGCCCAAGGGTTGACCCTGAACAGAGGTATGTGGGTAACTTTCCCCGAGGGTCCGCACCCTGTATCCCTCGGAGCCGTCAATGAGCAGCGTCGCCTCGCCGGTACTCGTCGGACGCGCCGCGGAACTCCAGGTTCTGATCGACGCGATGACCCATCCGCCCGCCGTGGTGCTGGTGGAGGGAGAGGCGGGCATAGGGAAGACACGGCTGGTCCACGCCGCGCTCGGCCGCCTCGCCTCCGGCGACCGGATCGTCCTGCTCGGCTACTGCCATCAGATCCGCGAGCCCTTCCCCTACGGGCCCGTGGTCGAGGCGCTGCGGGAGGTCGCGGGCCGGCTGCCGTCGAGCGAGACCCTCAACCCGGTCACCGGCGCGCTCCGCGGCTACCTGCCCGAGCTGGCCGGCGCGCTGCCGCCCGCACCGCCGCCGCTGGACGACCCGCACGCCGAACGGCACCGGCTGTTTCGCGCGATGCGCGCCCTGCTCGCCGTGATCGGACCGGCCGTGCTCGTGATCGAGGACCTGCACTGGGCCGACGACGGGACGCGGGACCTGCTGCGCTTCCTGACCGATCAGCCACCCGCCGGCCTGACGGTGGTGGCGACCTACCGGCGGGAGGACCTGGGCTCCGCCAGGCTGCCGTTGGGCCACACCTACCGGCGCCCGCCGGGCACGACCAGCGTGGTCATACCGCTGACCCCCCTGGACGTGCCGGGCGTGCACAACCTGGCCTGCGCGCTGCTGAACCGGTCCGACCTGTCGCCCACCTTCGTCACCCGGCTGCACGAGCGCACGGCGGGCATCCCGTTCGTGGTGGAGGAGGTCGTCAGATCCCTTCCCGACGCGGAGGGGCCCGAGGCGGTGGACCGCGCCGGGGTGCCGCTGCTGCTCCGCGAGGCGATGGCCGAGCAGATGGCCGGGCTGTCCGAGACCGCGGTGGGCGCCGTACAGGCGGCCGCGGTGCTCCGGCTGCCCATGGGAGAGAAGACGATCACCGCGGTCGGCGGCGACTCCGCCGGACTGGGCGAGGCTCTACGCTCCGGCGTGCTCCACGAGCATCCCGACGGCCGGTACGGCTTCCGCCACGCCCTGGCCCAGCAGGCCGTCTACGACGCGATCCCCGGACCCGACCGGCGGCTGGCGCACGAGCACGCGATGACCGCGCTCGGCGCGGTGGACCCCCCGCCGCTGGTCCAGCTCGCCTTCCACGCCAAGCAGGCCGGGAACATGGAGTCCTGGCTCCAGCACGGCATGGCGGCCGCCGACCGGGCCGCCGCGCTCGGCGACACCCCGCTGGCGGTCGAGGTGCTTGAGGGCATGCTCGCCGACCCCGACCTGCCGAGGGCGGATCGCGGCCCGCTCGCGCTGGCGCTGAGCCGCGTCGCGGCCACCGGCCTGTCGCACCAGCGAGTGGTACGGTTCCTGCGCCACCTGCTGAGGGACGACTTCCTCTCCCGCGAGGTGCGCGGTGAGGCGCGGCTCAACCTCGGCGTGGTCCTGTGCAACCAGGTCGGCGACAGCGCCGGTGGACGCCTGGAGATCATGGCCGCCGTCGCGGAGCTGCACGACCGGCCGACGCTGGCCGCCCGAGGCTGGGCCTGCCTCGCGATGCCGTGGTGGGGCACCGAGTCGCTGGCGACGCACAAGGAGTGGATGACCCGCGCCGAATCGCTGGTCGCGACCACCGACAGCCCGGAGCTGGCGGCCACGGTCCTGGCCAACCGGGTCTCGTTCGAGATGGCGATCGGCTCCCCCGGCGCGCCGGCGGCCATCGCCACGCTGCCGGTCAACGACCCGTGCGCGGCGGTCCGGCGGCAGGCCGCCCGCGCCTACTCCAACCTTCACGACTCGGCGACCGTGCTGGGCCTCTACTCCGAGGCCGAGGAGTTCGGCCGGAAGGTCAGGCAGCTGGCCGCGGAGACCGGCGCGCTGTACCCGGCCCACCTCGTCGACATCTCGACGATCCGCTGGGAATGGCTGGTCGGACGGTGGGACGGGCTCCGCGACCGGGCGACCACCCTGGCGGAGCCGGCCACCGAGACACCGATGATCATGATGGACGTCTGGCTGGTGCTGGGGTTGCTCGCCCTGTCCACCGGTGAGTGGGACGAGGCCGTCAGGCACTTTCGCGACGCGGGGCTGGACGCGCCGGACGGCCGTTACCAGCCGGTCGTGCTGGCCGCCTCGGGCGGTCTGATCGAGCTCCACCTCGCCCGCGGCATGCTGGAGAGCGCGGTGACGGAGGCGGAGGACGCGGTGGCCCGGCTGCGCCGCAAGGGCGTGTGGGTGTGGGGCGCCTCCATGATCCAGCCCGCCGTCACCGCGATCGCCCAGGCAGGCCGGATGAAGGAGGCGGCCGAACTGGTGTCCGAGTTCGCCGAGGGGATCACAGGCCGGCTGGCACCGGCCGCGCACGCCGCCCTCGACGCCGCCCGGGGGGCACTGGCCGCCGCGGACCGGCGGCACGCCGACGCCGCGGGTTTCTTCGCCCGCGCCCGCGAGGCGTACACCGCCCTGCCCCAGCCGTACGCGGCGGCGCGGGCCGGCGAGGGCGAGGCCCGCGCCCGGCTCGCCCTCGGTGATCACGCGGCCACCTCGGCCTTCGCCGAGCTGGCCGAGCGGTTCGCCGCGCTCGGCGCCACCCACGACGCGGCCCGCTGCCGGCGCGCACTGCGCGACGTCGGGGTCGAGTTCCAGCTTCCCCGGGGCCGGAAGGGCAACTCCGGCGCGCTGTCCCCCAGGGAGAAGGAGGTGGCCCGGCTCGTCGCGCTCGGCCGGACCAACCGGGAGATCGCCGACGTGCTCTTCCTGTCCACGCGGACGGTCGAGACCCATGTCGCCACCGTGCTGCGCAAACTCGGCGTACGGTCCCGGACCGAGATCGCCCCGCCGTCCTGACCCACGAGACGGCGCCCTCCCCCGGAGCGGCAGGTGCCGATCCCGCCGTTCCAGCGGAATGGTCGCGCCCGGATCCGAGTGGGGAGCCGGGAGAAAGGCGAACCCCCGGGACCTGGGGGTCCCGGGGGCGTTTCGCCGGTTAAGCCGTCTGCCGGTCAGACCGTCTGCCGGTCAGCCGTTACTCAGAGGGTGATGCTCCACCAGTCGAGGGTGCCGGTGTCGCCGGTGTACATGTCGGTGACCTCCAGGACCCATCGTCCGGACGCCTGCTGCCTGACCGGCACCGAGTAGTCCCGGGTGCCGTACGGGGTGCAGCTGGTGCTGCTGTGGGAGTCGATCAGGTACGAGACGCTGTTCGGGCCGCGGAGCCGGATCGAGAGGTCCTCGGCGCAGGTGTGCTTCATGGTGACCGTGACCTTGACGGGCGAGGTCGCCGAACCGGTCGCGGTGGAGGTGACCGCGCTCCGGGTGGTGGACCTGTCCCTGACGGGGTAGTCGGTGTCGTTGCGGAACGTCCGCTCGGACGAGCCGTTCTGCACGGTCAGCGAGTAGGTCGCGGTGTGGGTCGCGGTCTCACCGGTGCCGGTGACGGTGACGGTGTAGCTACCGGCGGGGGTCGAGGCCGAGGTGGCGACGGTCATCGTGGACGAGCCGCCCGAGGTGACCGAGGCCGGGTTGAAGGCGGCGGTGGCACCGGTCGGCAGGCCCGAGGCGGACAGGTTCACCGTCTGGGCGGTGCCGCCGACGGTGGCGGTGGCGACCGTGGCGGTGGCGGACTGGCCCGGCTGGACCGACCCCGAGGCGGGGGTGGTGGAGACGGAGAAGTCACGGCCGGTGGCGGTGCCCACCGCGAGCTTCCAGATCGCGTACGCGGCGGCGTCGGCGGCCCGGTCCAGCACGACGGTGTTGATGTTGGCGGTGGTGTCGCAGGCGCGGTGGTAGCAGGAGTCGTACGCCTTGCCGGCCGTACCGCCCCACTTGGCGGCCTGGGCCGACGTCATGACGGCGCTGGCACCCGCGGCCACACCGGAGGTGGGGATGCCACCGGTGCGGAAGGAGGCGTCGTCGGAGCGGTTGGCGCCCTCGGTGTTCTCCTCGGGCTGGAGGTTCAGGCCGTCGTAGTACTCCTTGAGGTACCTGGCGGCCTCGGTGGTGATGTTGTTGATGAAGTAGCCGCCGTTGGTGGAGCCCACCATGTCGTAGTTGTGGTAGACCTTGATCTTGCTCCGCTCGGTGGCGCTGAGCGACCGGACGTAGAAGTCGGAGCCGTTCAGGCCCTGCTCCTCGTCGGTCCACCAGCCGAAGCGCACATGCTTGGCGAGCGACGGGTTGGTCGCGGCCAGGGTCAGCGCGACCTCCAGCATGGAGGCCGAGCCCGAGCCGTTGTCGTTGATGCCGGGACCGGCCGAGACGCTGTCCAGGTGGGAACCGGCCATGACGACCTGGTCGGCGTCGCCACCGGGCCAGTCGGCGATCAGGTTCGGGCCGGCACCGCTGGTGCAGCCCGAGGTGCACGCCTGGCGCACCACGGTGTAGCCGGCGGCGCGGAGCTTCTGCTCGACGTAGGACACCGACGCGGTGTAGCCGGCGCCCGTGGACTTACGGGTGCCGCCGTTGGCGTTGGCGATCGACTGGAACTCCTGCAGGTGCGCCTTGATGTTGTCGACGTTGATGTTCGGCGGGGCCGCCGGGTTCGGGCCGGTGCCGCCGCCGACCTTCAGGCTGTAGGTCGCGGTGTGGGTGCCGGCCGTACCGGTACCGGTGACCGTGACGGTGTAGGAGCCCTCCGGCGTGGAGGCCGAGGTGCTGACCGTCATGGTGGAGGAGCCACCGGAGGTCACCGAGGCCGGGGCGAAGGCGGCGGTGGCGCCGGTCGGCAGCCCGGAGGCGGTGAGCTTGACCGTCTGCGCGTTGCCCGAGGTGGTCTGCGTGCCGACGGTGAACGTGGCCGTCTCACCGGCCTTGACCGAGCCGGAGGCGGGGTTGAGCGACATGGAGAAGTCATCGGCGGCCGCGGCGCAGTTCGGCTCACCGGACTGGGCGGGGACGCTGATCGCGTTCCAGGCCGCCTTGGTGGTGGCGCACTCGGTGCTGCCCGCGCCGTACAGTTCCACCGCCGCGGCCAGCGAGGCCGACCTGGCGTTGACGTACCTCCAGTTGGAGGTCTTGCGCATCAGCGCGCCCATGAAGATCTTGCCGGCCTTCTGGATGCCGATACCGGTCACCGAGGAGGGGCCGCCGGAGCAGATCGGGCTGTTCGGCTTGCCGCCGCCGGGCGCGGAGCCCTCGGCCAGCAGGTAGAACCAGTGGTTGAACGGACCGGCCGCCGAGTGCACCTCGGTGCTGGGGATCGAGGAGGAGTAGCAGTTGGGGTCGCCGGCCTTCGACGGGTCGTACATGTAGCGGATCGGCCCGTTGCCGACCAGGTTCACCTCCTCGCCGACCTCGTAGTCCGGCGGGTCGCCGGGGTTGTTGGCGAAGGCCTCGGTGAGCGCGCCGAAGACGTCGCCGACGGCCTCGTTCATGCCGCCGTTCTCGTTGCCGGAACCGGCCCCGCCGGGGGTGTTCTGGAAGACGGCGTGACCGAACTCGTGGGCGACCACGTCGATCGGCGTCGCCTGGCGGCTGCCGTCCTGGGAGCGGCCGAAGTTGGTGTAGCTGCCGTTCCAGTAGGCGTTGACGTCGGCCAGGCCCACCCGGGCCGGGAAGCCGCCGCCGTTGCCGTTGACGCCGTTGCGACCGAGCCAGTCGCGCAGCATGTCCCACTCCTGCTGGGCCGCATAAAGCGCGTCCACGCAGGCGGTCTCCAGGTCGGTCCCGGAACCGTTGCCCCAGACGTCGTCGTTGCCGGTGTAGGCGGAGCCGTTCTGCCCGCCGCAGCCAAGACCGTTGCGGGTCGAGTCGGTCATCGAGTACGAGCCGCTCGTGCCGATGGTGACCTTGCCGTTGTAGTAACCGGTGCCGCTGCCCGCCCGTACCTCGTCGTAGGAGTCGGCGATCTGGCCGGTGGTCGCGTCCACGAACACGTGCTGCTTGCTGGGCTTGCCCGCGGCGATGCCGGCGACCAGCGTCTCCCAGGCCAGGATCGGCTTCTCGCCCCAGGCCAGGATCACCAGGCGGGGGCTGGCGGTGTCGTCGACCCGGGACAGCTTGGTCTTCGCCTTCGCCAGGGCGGCCTTGGCGGTCACCTTCGGCGAGGTCGCCACCCGCGCCGTGGCGTCGGCCGCCGCGGTGGTGTCGCGCACGTGTCCCTTGGCGTCGGTGACCACGACCGCGTCACCGCCCACCACGGGCAGCCCCTTGTAGGTGCGCTCGTAGGTGACGTAGAACATGTCGCCGACGCCCGGGGTGACCGCGGTGCGCCGGTAGGTCTCGTCCGGCCCCTTCTGCAGGTCGTCGAAGCCGCTGGCGACGGCTTTGTCCGCCGCGGCGGCGGCGAGCGCGGGCGGGTCACCGAGGAGCTGGGTGCGGCCGGCGGTCCCGAGGGAGGGGGCCGCGGCCGCGGGCAGCGAGGGTGCCGTCGCGGCCACCGCGGCCAAGCCCACGGTGGCCGCGAGTAGAGCTCTGCGTCTCACGCGCGTGTTCCTTTCTTTGGTCTCCCACACCGCGATGCGAGCAGTGACGGCCGCACTGCCGGGAATCCGCGACAGCGGGAACGGTGGGAGTTAGGGGGGTGAAAGAGAGGGAAAAGCGGGTTTTCGCCGAATGAAGTGATCAGCCGGGGAGGGGCCGGCCGCCGTCATCCGGCGGAAACGTCACCGTCGCAGGGGGCGCGCTCCGGCCGTCCGCCCGTTGGGAGCCCTTGGCGGGCAGGGCCGAGAACGCATGAACGGCGGCCGGAGCGCGTCTCCGGCCGCCGCCGCGGTCACGACCGGCGGAGTGAACGGCGACACCGCCGCCACGGCGGCCGAGGCGGAGAGGGAGGGGGGCGCTTCATGGTGCTCCTTATTACTCTGCGAACAGGCGGGAGTCTCCGGGCCGCCGACCGTGATGGATCCCCTCCGTATCCCGCCCGGGGGGCGGCATCGATCCCACGCCGCTCTCCCGGGGTGACCGGCCGAAGGGGGACCAACCTCTGTCGTGACGCTAGGTCCACCGGCAACTTCCGCACATCCGTAGCGGCATCCGTATACGTATCGCAAAAAAGTCTTATATCCGCTGACCTGCGAAAACACAGCATAAGAAGGTATTTTTCAGGAAGATGATGTGCCACGCCGCCGCCGGAGAAAACGGCCGTTCACCGGCCTCGACCACTGGAACGGTCCTTAACCAGAGCGAGGGGCCAAAGCCGGGAGCACCCCACCGAAAACCAGCGGGTGTGGAACGGAAGGGCCCGCCCACCCGGGTCCCGGGAGGCGAGGTCCGCGCCGACACCCAGGTCCGGCATCGTCTGGGGCTCATCGGATGATTTTCGGCTAACGCCCTAATTCTCGCCCTAATTCGACACAATGACCGATTATCCGAACATGTCGCTCCGGATGGCGGAAAAAGGATACTCTCCGCAGAAACGTAGATCTGCTGGATGGAGAACACGGTGTCACCGTCGAAGCCGGAGCGTCCGAGGCTCGACACCACGGTCCCGAGCGCGGGGCGGATAACCGACTACCTCCTCGGCGGCAAGGACAACTTCGCCGCCGACCGGAAAACCGCGGAGACCGTGCTGGCCATCGCCCCCGAGCTGCCCATGCTCTGGCGCGAGGGCCGCCGCTTCCTCAGCAGAACGGTCCGCTTCCTCGCCGAGGAGGCGGGCATCCGGCAGTTCATCGACCTCGGCTGCGGCCTGCCCACCTACGGCAACGTGCACGACATCGCCCAATCGGTGGCCCCCGAGGCGCGGGTGGTCTACGTCGACAACGATCCGATGGTCGTGGTCCGCGGCCAGGCCATGCTCCAGGACGATCAGCGGACCGTGGTCATCGAAGCCGACGTGCGCGAGCCGGAGAAACTGCTCTCCCACCCCAGGCTCACCGAGATGATCGACCTCGAACAGCCCGTGGCGATCCTGGTCCTCGCGCTCCTGCAGGACCTGACCGACGACGCGGTCGCCACCCAGGTCATGGACCACCTGCGCAAGGAGATCGTGCCCGGCAGCCACATGGCCATCTCCCACCCGGTCCGCGACCTCTGCCCCGAGCGGACCGCGAAACTCTCCACGGTCTACCAGGACGCGGGCGCGATCACCGGCCCCCGCCGGGAGAACCTGCGGCGCAAGGCCGAGGTCGAGCCCTTCTTCGACGGGCTCACCCTCGTCGAGCCCGGCTTCGTCTACATCCCGTACTGGCGGCCCGACGGGACCATGCTCCCCCAGCCCGACGCGGTGTGGGTCGTCGGCGGAGTCGGCCGCAAGGACTGACCCCTCACCCCCGGAGGCCGTCCCCGGCTGACCCGGCCCACCATCGAGGAACGACAGTCGGCGAAGGGCACAAAAGATCCCGCTGAATCAGCGCATCAGCGGGATCTTTTCGTAACCGGTCATCACACGAGGGAAGCGCGCCATCTGACGTGTGCGCGTAGCGCGTGCAGGTGGGTGACCCCGCCGCCCAATTGTCGGAGGCTCCCGGGACCTGTCAAGGGCGGCTGTGATCGTAGGGCGACCGGCCTACCCGCCCCGTTCGGCCCGAGCACACCGAGAACGGTGCCCCGCCGGGCGGCCAGGTCGACCCCCGCGAGCGCGGGGGTCTTCCCGAATCGTTTGACCGGTCCCCCGGCCTCGAAGGCAAGGGGCATGGCGTTTCCTCCCATGAGCGATGAGCGATGAGCGGTGACGCCGTGCACCCCGGTCCGGTCCGCTGCCAGACTCAGCACAGACCGCTGTCAGCCACCGCTCAGGGTCGTCCGCGTCGCCGGGACGGGGACGCGGTTCGGCGGGCTCTACGGGGTGAGGGGCTCATGTCCGCCTCCTGAGCCGGGTGGCCTGGGGGTGGGATGAGATGGGGCGCAGGTCGTCGAGCCCGCTGAGGGTGAGGGGAGTGGAGCACTCCTGTGACATGGTGGCCAGTCCGGCCAGGAAGGTGTGGTCGACCACGGCGGCGTCCTTGACGTCGATGACGACCTCGGTGATCTCCACACCACCGTGATCGTCGCCGTCGCTGTGGCCGACGCCGTTGCCGGCCGGGCCGTTCGTGGGATGGACGGTGCCGGGGCCCGCGCCGCCGTTGCCGATGGCGCCGATGCCGACAGGTCCGCCGTTACCGATGCCGCCGCCATTGCCGTTGACACCGTTGCCGTTGACACCGTTGACACCGTTGGCATTGGCGCCGTTGGCGTTGGCACCGTTGATTGCCCGTCGCAGGGGGAGCAGGGCGGTGAAGATCGCGGCGCGGGGGATGCGGACGTGCAGGACGTGCCCGGTCCGGGTGACCTCGGTACGGGGCCGGAGGAGGGCGGGGATGGGGACTCCGCGCAGCAGGTGAAGAACGATCTTGAGGACGAGTCCGGCGGCGACGCCGATGAGCAGGTCGGTGGCCAGGGTGAGGATCAGAGTGGTCAGGAACAGGGCGAGCTGGTCGGGGCCGACCTTCCTGGCGTGGACGAGCTGGCTGGGAGAGGCCAGCCGGGCGCCGGTGTAGACGAGCATGGCTGCCAGCACCGCCAGGGGGATGGCCTGCAGCAGACCGGGGGCCAGCGCGACGAAGAGCAGCAGGAAGGCGCCGTGGAAGAGATTGGACCGGCGGGAGGTGGCGCCGGCGTCGATGTTGGCCTTGCTGCGGACGATCTCGGAGATCATCGGCAGGCCGCCGAGCAGGGAGGAGACGAGGTTGCCGCCACCGAGGGCGAGCAGGTCGCGGTTGAGGTCGGAGGGGCGCCTTCGCGGGGCCATCGCGTCGACCGCGAGGACGGTGAGGGTGGACTCCACGGTGCCGATCAGGGCGAACATCACCACGTACTTCAGCGAGGCGGCGGTGAGGATCATCGAGAAGTCGGGGAAGGCGACGGCGTCGAGCAGGGTGCCGGGCAGCCGGACGAGGTATTCCGGGCCCACGTGGTGGAGTGTGGACAGGAAGCGGTAGTCGTGCGGGGTGTTCAGGCCGAGCCACAGGCCGGCGGGCACGGTCACGGCGAGCACGACCAGCGGGGCGGGTACGGCGCGGGCCCACCGGGCGCGGATCATCGGCAGGCCGAACATGAGCAGCAGGGCGGGGATGCCCAGAAGCAGGATGTGGGGGTTGGCGTTCAGGAGACTGTGCGGGATCTCGGCGAGTAGTCCCAGGGGCTCGTGGGCGTGCGGGGTGACACCCAGCACGACGTGGACCTGTTTGGCGATGATGATGACGCCGATCGCGGCGAGCATGCCGTGCACGACCGAGGGGGACATGGCCACACCGGCGGTGGCGGTGCGGCAGAGGGCGAAGACGATCTGGACGATCGCGGCGAGTGCGCCGACGGCCAGGGTGCGCCGGTAGCCGGCGACGGGGTCACCGGCACCGAGCTCGTGGACGGCGCCCAGCGCGATCACGATCAGGCCGGCGGCCGGACCCTTGATGGTCAGGGGCGCGCTGCCGAGCGGGCTGACCAGCACGCCGCCGATGATCGCGGTCAGCACACCGGCCACCGGCGGGAATCCGCTGGCCAGCGCGATGCCCAGGCAGAGCGGCAGAGCGATGAGGAAGACCAGGAAACCGGACTTCACGTCCGCCCGTGGAAACAGCGAAGAGAAGAACGAACGGGAGGGCGGGGAGGAGGGAGAGGGAGAGGAGGGGAGGGAGTGTCGGCGAGGGGTCGGTGAGTCGTTACCGGTCTGCGGGTGGTGCAGTTCGGACATCGTTACAGTCCTCACAGGGGCGGGGAGGGTCCGCCCCGGCCGATCCAGCCGGGGGGTTCAGCCAGAGCTCCATGCGATCCACGCGCTGCGCCGATCCGGTGTCCGACCGATGACGGAAGTCGTCGACTCGACTACTCCGCCCCCCACCGGGCGGCGCGAAAGCACCAACGTCGAAGAGGCCGGACGAGGCGCTTGCGAGCGATATTGCCGCACCCGTCGAAAGATGGGTCGACAAGAAAAGGGGGAGGGCCGCACCGGTAAACTCCGGCCTCAATCACCGGCCCAGGTGTTGATGTCGCCCAGAAAATGCTTCTCTACGGCGAGAAGTGTTCCCCCTCATGCGAAATCTGTTACGATGACCTCATCGGTTGCACTCGGAAAAAGGGCAGGCCGACGTTACCTCCTCTCCGGTTACGACTCTTGTCATGACACGAGAAAGTCCGCCAACTACATGACGGACTTCACTGAGAGCTCTTCCCGGTTCCACGTTGAGCTGGAGGTCGACAGCCGCGGAACCCTTGACGGGAAGCCGCAGGAAGACGATTAAGGCCCGAGGGACCAAAACCTCTTCCCACTTATAGTTATATGTTAATTATGCCCCAATTCAACACCGGTTCGCCAAATTCATCGAGTGGCGAAAAGGATATTTTCGCTTCCTTTTAGGTAATGAATTCGTCTCTTGGCCGACAAAAGTCGCCGCTCCGGGACAGCAGGCCGGCAGAAAACTCCCTCCAGACCGGACAACGAATTCAGCGGGGGCGACATCTCAATCTCACCGGAGATTTCCCTGCTTTTCACACGCCCCACCGATCGCACCGATGAGGCTTTGGCCCTGTTGATGACAGGTGGAACAAGCCTGGCCGGCCCTTGGCCGCCTGAGCTCGGCCGGCCCGCGCGGCTCACCGAGCCGCCGCCAGGTCAGGGTTCGACCAGCCCGGCACGGATGGCGTAGCGGGTCAGCTCCAGCCGGTCGCGCATGCCGAGTTTGCTCAGGATGTTGGCGCGGTGCCGCTCCACGGTCTTGATGCTGATGAACAGCAGGTCGGCGATGTCCTTGGAGGAGTGCCCTTCGGCGATGAGCTTGACGATCTCCTCCTCCCGCGGGGTGAGGAGGCTGGCGGGCAGGTGTTCGGCGGGATCGTCGCGTTGCAGGTGGTCGCGGATGAGCGCGGTGACCGCGCCGGGATACAGGAAGGGCTCGCCGCGCATGGCCGCCCGGCAGGCCTCCAGCAGGTCCCGGTCGGCGACGGACTTGAGGACGTACCCGCAGGCGCCGGCTCTGAGGGATTCGAACAGGTACTGCTCGTTGTCGTACATCGACAGCATCAGCAGGCGGATCTCGGGCGCGCGTCGGGAGATCTCCCGCGCGGCCTGGATGCCGGTCATGCGGGGCATGGCGATGTCGAGGATGGCGAGGTCGATGTCGTGGCCGGCGGCCAGATCGACGGCCTCGGCGCCGTTGGCCGCCTCGGCGACGACGGTCAGGTCGGGCTCGGCGTCCAGGATCAGCCGGAGCCCGTGGCGGACCAGCGCGTGGTCGTCGGCGAGCAGGATCCGGGTCGGAGGTGCTTGCATCCTGATCACTCCTGTTCGTGCCGGACCGGTATGGTCAGGCCTATCCGGGTCCCACCCGCCGGCGGGTGGTCGACGGTCAGGCGGGCGCCGATGAGCAGGGCGCGTTCACGCATGCCGCGGATGCCGGCGCCTTCGCGGATCGGGCCGCCCCTGCCGTCGTCGGTGATGGACAGCACCACGGCACCGGGTTTCCCCGTCAAGGACAGTTCGACGCGTGAGGCGTCGGCGTGCCGGGTGATGTTGGTCAGGCCTTCCTGGGCGATGCGGTACAGCACGAGTTCGGCGTCGCCGCTCAACCTCGGCAGCCGCGGGTCGAGGCGGCGTGTCACCGGCACGTCGCTGATCTGGGAGAAGTCGGTGACCAGGGCGTTCATGGCGCTGATCAGGCCGAGGTCCTCCAGTACGCCGGGACGGAGCCTCCGGGCGACCTGACGCACCTCGTCCAGGCTGGAGCGAACGGTCTCGGAGATGGTGTGGAGTTCCCCGCGCAGCTCGGCCGGCGCGCGGTCGGTGGCTCGTTTCAGGCCGAGCAGCACCACGGTGAGGCTCTGGCCGATCTCGTCGTGCAGTTCGCGGGCGATGCGCTGCCGCTCACCCTCCTGGGCGGCCAGCGCGTGCGCGGTGGCCGTGGTGCGTTCGGCCTCCAACCGGTCGAGCATCGCGTTGAAGGCGTCGATGAGGTGGGTGAGGTCGCCGTTGCCGTTGTCGGTGAGGCGATCGCTCGGCCCCAGCAGGTCCACCCGCTGCATGAGCGCGGTGAGCGCCTCCAACGGGGCCAGGCTGGTGCGCAACAGCAGCGCGTTGGCGGTGAGGATCAGCGCCAGCCCGACCGCCAGGACCGGCACCTCGGTGAGCAGGACCGGTGAGGACACTGTGGCGGGCGAGATCGCGAGGACGAGCGTGCCGACGGTGAAGACCAGGCCGTTGATCGCGAACAGCCTCCTGAACAGCGCCCGCGCGGGTGTCCTGCGGGAGTGGGAGGCGTCCGGCGGCGTGGACGGTGCCACGGACGGCGGCGCATCCGGCGGTGTGGAGGACGCGTCCGGTGCCGTACCGGACGCGCCGGACGCGCCGGACCTGCCCGGGTGGTGCTCAGCACGGTCGCTCATGTCTCCAGCCTCACTGCGGCCGGGCCGTCTGTCCATGCGCGGTGCCCCCCATAAAGCCACACCTCCTCCCATTCCCACCTGGTCCTTCTACATGTCGTCCCCGGCCGTAGATGGGTGTCGGCCCCGATGGTCTGACCGCCCGGCGCCCCCCAGACTTGGAGGCACGGGTACGCGACCCGGTCCGCCACTGCCCGGCCGAGGACTCTCCGCCGCCCGCCACGACCGCCGCGGTGAAGGCCGTGGCCCGCCGCCACGTCGCCGGGCGCGACCTGGCGGAGTTGTCCGTACCGCCCGTCCCACCCACGCGAACGGAGGATCGAGGTGGACATCACCCACACCACCGTCCCCGGTACCGGCACCCTGCACCATTTCAAGACCCGCAGCGGGCACCGGTTCTGCGTGCTGGTGGACGACGCCGACCGCCTCTCCCTGCTGGTCTACGGCTCCGCCGACCCCGACGTGCCCGCGCACCGCGTCGTCATGGAGCGTGACGAGGCCGACCAGGTCGCCGGGTTCCTCCAGGCGCGGCCCCTCGCCGACCGGGTCGCCGACCTCGAACACCGACTCGCCGCACTCACCGAAGGGGCGCCATGAGCAGAATAGACAGAGACGAACACCTTTTTCAGAGGGCTCGGGAACGATACGTCCGTGTGCCGTCCGCGCACTTTCCGGACGTGAAACGCCACTGCCCGGGATCGGGCCGCACTCGCAAGACCCAGAGGGACGGTGTCATGCAGGCACGCGATATCGCCGTGAAGCTGCCGACGGTGACGGTCCACGACCCGGTCACCAGAGCGGTGCGAGTGATGACGCTGGCCCGTCTGCCGGGACTGATCGTCGTCGACGACGAGTCTCGGCCCAGGATGGTGTTGCCCGGCACCCAGGTGCTCCGCATGACGGTCCCCACCGCCTACCAGGAGGACCCGGCGCTCACCCGGACCGTCGACGAGGCGCATGCCGACCTTTTCTGGCAGGAGCAGGGCGACCTGACGGTGGGCGACTGCCTGCCGCGCCAGCCCGTCAAGCCCGCCACGGTGGCCCTCGACGCGACGCTGCTGGAGGTGGCGGCCCTCATGGCACGGCTGCGCAGCCCCCTGGTGGCGGTGGTCGACCGCACGGGGGTCCTGATCGGGACGATCACCCTGGAGCGCCTGCTCACCAGCCTGGCCCTCTCCGGCTCCGGCGACTGACCCGGACGGGCGCCCTCGGCGCCCTCAGTCCGGGGCGTCCCGCCTCGCCCTGGCCGGGACCTTCCGCGTCCCGCCCGCCGTACACCATCCCGGTCCTGTTCCGCGCGCCTTGAAGCTCAGCACGCGCGCACACCGTTCGGAGGCTTTCCCATGCACGACTTCCGGCGACGCCTTGCGGGCATGCCCCGGCTCTCGACACCATCCCGCCGGGTCCGGCCCGGCGCCTCGGCCGGGATCCAGACCGGACCGCCGGGGCGTACCCGATGAGTGCCGTCGTCGCGCTCGCCGTTTTCGTGGTGGCGTTCTTCTACATCGCCACCGAGAAGGCGAACAAGGTCAAGGTGGTGCTCATCGCCGCCGGAGCCATGGCGGTGCTCGGTTTGATCCCCGGCTCCGAGGTGTTCTTCTCCGAACACGAGGGCGTCGACTGGAATGTGATCTTCCTGCTGCTCGGCATGATGATCATTGTTGGGGTCCTCAAGCAGACGGGAGTCTTCGACTACCTCGCCATCTGGGCCGCCAAGAAGTCCCGGGGCCGGCCGTACCGGCTGATGGTGATGCTGATGGTCATCACCGCCATCGCCTCCCCGTTCCTGGACAACGTCACCACGATCATGCTCGTCGCCCCGGTCACCATCGTCGTGTGCAACCGGCTGGGCATCCCCGCCCAGCCCTACCTCATCGCCGAGGTCCTGGCCTCCAACATCGGCGGCGCGGCCACGCTCATCGGCGACCCGCCCAACATCATCATCGGCAGCCGGGCCGGGCTGACGTTCAACGACTTCCTCATCCACATGGCGCCGATCGCCGTGGTGACCTTCGCGGCGTTCGTGCTGCTGACCCGCGTGCTGTTCCGCAGGTCGTTCCGCTACAACCCCGACCGTGTGGCCGCGGTGATGGCACTCCAGGAACGGCGCGCCATCACCGACCCGCGCCTGCTGGCACGCTGCCTGGCCGTACTCGGTCTCGTCGTCGTCGGCTTCGGGCTGCACGCCGTCCTCCACGTCGAACCGTCGATCGTCGCGCTGGTCGGCGCCGGGGTGATGGTCCTGGTGTCGGGCACCGACGTCTCCGAAACCCTGCGCGAGGTCGAGTGGCCGACCCTGGTGTTCTTCATCGGACTGTTCGTCATGGTCGCCGGGCTGGTGCACACCGGTGTCATCTCCACCGTGGGCGACTGGGCGATCGGCGCGGTGGGCGACAACTTCTTCGGCGCGGCGACCGCACTGCTGTTCGGCTCCGCCGCGCTGGGCGCATTCTTCGACAACATCCCCTACGTCGCCACCATGACGCCCATCGTCGAGGGGCTCGTGGTCCAGGCCCCCGACCCGGCCACCGGCCAGGCGCTGTGGTGGGCCTTCGCGCTGGGAGCCGACTTCGGAGGCAACGGCACCGCGGTCGCCGCCAGCGCCAACGTCGTGGCCATCGGCATCGCCGCCCGCTCCGGCCACCCCATCTCCTTCTGGCAGTTCACCAGGTACGGCATCCTCGTCACGGCACTCAGCTCGCTGATGGCCTGGATCTACGTGTGGCTGCGCTACTTCACCTGATGCGAGCACGGTACGGCGATGAGTCCGCCGCGGACGGCGCCGGCGGAGTCGCCGTCCAGTGCTCCGGCGCGGGCGCCTCGGGAGTGGACGAGGTACGCGCGGCGGCCCCGGCGGCACTCGCGACCTGTACCGAGGTACGGGCTCACCGTCGAGACGGGGTGCCGGCGAGAAGAGGAACGGTCCCCTACGGCTCAGGTCTCCGCGAGGATCCGGCGGAGCGTCTCGGCCGTCGCGCGCGGCTGCTCGGCCTCGATGTAGAGGCGGTTCATGACATGCCAGTAGCGCTCGGTCTCGGTGGTCTTGTCGAGGTAGAGCGAACTGGCGAGCTGTTCGAGATAGACCACGTCGGGGAGCTCTCCCTGGGGAAAGCGCAGGATGGTGATGGGCCCGGCGGCGCCCGGGTGGCCACCGGCGCAGAACGGCATGATCTGAATGGTGACGTGGGGAAGCTCGGCGAGCTCGATGAGATGCTCGATCTGGGCGCGCATCGTCGCGACACCACCGATGAGACGGCGCAGCGCGGCCTCGTCGATCACGATCCACAGCTTGGGGGGATCGGCCCGGTGGAGCAGCCGCTGACGCCGCATGCGCAGCGCGACCCGGCGCTCGATCTGCTCCTCGGTGGAGTCGCCGGGGCCGAGCCGGATGACGGCGCGGGCGTAGTCCTCGGTCTGCAGCAGACCTGGAACGAACTGGACCTCGTAGCCTCGGATGACGCAGGCGGCCTGTTCGAGCCCGAGGTAGGCGTCGAACCAGGCGGGCACCACGTCGCCGTAGGTGTGCCACCAGCCCGGCATCCCCGCCTGCTCGGCCAGCGAGAGCAGGGTGGCGCGCTCGCCGTCGTCGGTGACGCCGTACAGGGTGAGGAGATCGGCGACATCACGCCTTTTGAAGCCGGTACGGCCCAGCTCCAATCTACTGATCTTGGAGTGCGAGGCCCGGATCGAATTCCCTGCGTCCTCCCGGGTGATGCCCCTGGCCTCGCGGAGCCGGCGCAGTTCCGCGCCCACCAGCATCCGCGACACCGTGGGGCCCGCGTACCGATGATCCAGGGTGAGGGACTCGTCCAGTCCGCCTACGGTCGTCCGAACAGTGCGCAAGCTCGCTCCCTATGCAGCAAACCGACACAGCAAACCACCAAAGTGTGTCGGGATTCAACCCTTACAGGTCAGTAGGGTCCCGCGCGACGGGATAGGCAGGTATGACGATGAGTTCATTATCATTTCGGTGGATCTCACCGGAGACGTAACCGTACCGAGGCGGTGAAACCCGGCGAGCAGCAGGTACGGAGACCGAGGAGAGCCCGTGGACAGCACGCCGAACGCCCCCGAGTCGAGCAGGCTGAACCCCGATGTCGCGCACAATGCCAGGGTCTGGAACTACTGGCTTGGAGGTAAGGACCACTATCCCGTGGACCGCGAGATCGGTGAGCGGATTTTCGGAATGTTCCCGAACATCGTCCACGTGGCCCGCGCCGACCGCGCGTTCCTGGGCCGTACGGTCCGCTATCTCGCGGACGAGGCGGGGATCCGGCAGTTCCTGGACATCGGCACCGGCCTGCCCAGCGTGGACAACACCCACGAGGTCGCCCAGCGGGTGGCCCCCCAGGCGCGGATCGTCTACGTCGACAACGACCCCCTCGTGCTGGTGCACGCCCGCGCCCTGCTCACCAGCACACCCGAGGGAGCCACCGACTACATCGACTCCGACGCCCGCGACGTGGACAAGGTCCTGCGAGCCGCCGCGGAGACGCTGGACCTTGACCGGCCCGTGGCGGTCATGCTGCTGGGCATCCTGAACTTCGTCCTCGACACCGAGGAGGCTCGGGAGATCGTGAGGCGGCTGATGGAGGCCATGCCCTCCGGCAGCTATCTGGCGCTCACCCATCCCACCCTGGAACTCGGCGGTGAGGCGAACGTCGAGGCGATGCGGTTCTGGAACGAGCACGCCACTCCCCCGATCACCGCCCGCAGCCGCGAGGAGGTCACCGGTTTCTTCGACGGCCTGGAGCTGCTGGAGCCGGGGATCGTGTCGTGTTCGCGCTGGCGGTCCGAGTTCGCCGACATCGGTGAGGCGCCCGCGGAGGTGGCCCAGTTCGGTGCGGTCGCGCGCAAGCCGTGACGCGGAACTGAGAACGGCGGCCGGGTGGCCTCCGCCCGCCCGCTCGCCCGGTGGTCGGGTGAGCGGGTGGTCGGGCCCGGCTTACCGGAAGATCCCCGTGTGGCCGAGCGAGTAGCGTCCCGGCTGGGGGTAGACGGCCAGGCCGTGGGGGCCGGCGCCGACTTTGATCTTACGGATGAGACGGCCCTTGCCCGTGTCGAACACGTAGACCACACCGTCGTAGCGCCCGGACAGCCAGAGGCGACGGCCGTCGGCGGACACCCCGCCCATGTCCGGCGAGCCGCCGCCGGGGATGCGCCAGGTCGCGACAGGCCGCCGACGGGCGAAGGAGACGACCGAGACGGATCCGGCACCGCGGTTGGACACGTACAGCATCCGCGAATCACGGCTGACGTAGAGCCCGTGGGCGCCCGCGCCGGTCCTGATGAAGTCCTTGACGCGGAGCTTCGCGGCGTCGACGAGCCACACGCCACCCCGTGCCATGTCGGCGACGTAGAAGACGGTGCCGTCCGGGGAGAGCTTGACGTCCTGCGGCATGCTGTCGTACTGCGACGTTCCATGTCGCATGTCGCCGTGCTCCGTCATCCCATGTCGCATGTCGCCGTGCTCCGCCACCGCATGCCGCGTGTCGGCATGACCCCGCTCGGCATGACCGGTCTCGGTGTGGCGCGTGCCGCCGTGCCTCGCCACCCCGTGCCGTACGTCGTCGGGGCGCACGCCACCGTGGGGAATCGCACCGCCGTGTGAAATCACTCCGCCGCGTGGAATCCTCCGATGCGAGAGGTCGATGACGGCGCGGACCTTCCTGGCTGCCACGTCGATGGCCACCAGCTGGCCGGAGAACTCGCAGCTGGCCAGGAAGACGGTCTCGTCGGCGGTGAAGTCCCCATGGTTGATCCCCCGGCACGGCATGTTCAGCGAGTGCCTCAGGCGCATGGTGTGCGGGTCGCGGAAATCGAGCCGGTTGTTCCGCTCGGCCATCACCAGGGCGGTGCGGCCGTCCGGGGTGAAGTACAGGTTGTAGGGGTCGTCGACGGCCACGGCCTTCCCCGGCCTGCCGGTCACGGGGTCGATCGGGATCAGCGTGTTCCCGTCGTTGTTGTTGACCCACAGCGTCTTCAGGTCCCACGACGGGACCACGTGCTGCGGCCGTCCGTGGACGGGAAACTCCCGGATGACCCGGTAGGTGCGGGGATCGATCACCGAGACGGTGTCGCTCTCGCTGTTCGGCACGTAGACCCGCGCCGGGAATCTCGCCACGACCGGGCTGAGCATGCCCGGCCGATCGTGGGCGTAGACGTCCACCGGCGCGGACCTCTCCTGCCCGGTCGGGCTGGGAGAGGCGACGGCGGGGCCCGCGGGGACGACGGTGTCGTTCCGCGGCGGTGAGGTGCCGCAACCGGACAGGGCGCACACCGCCGAGGTGATCACGGCGGCGGTCGCCATCGGCCGCCGCCGTCTTCCGTCCAGCCACCACATGGCCCGCTCCCTCGATCCGCCCCGGCTCTCGCGGCCGGCTACCGAAAAGGTAGGGGCAGGCGGGTCAGGGAATACTCAACCCACGGTTAGCCTCGTGCTTGCCTTTCCTCTGCACGGCCCCCGTTCGGGCGCCCGGGGTGGCCCGGACGAGCCCGAGCGGCCCAGGTGGGTGTTCGAGTGCTCAGAGGTGCCCCGGGCGAGCGTTCATGTGCCCGGGGTGCCCCGGGTGAGTCCGGACGGCCAGGTGGGCGTTCGGGTGCTCCGGACGGCTCGGACGACCGGTTCAGGACGGCGGCGTGCTGATCGCGCGCAGTCCCGCCAGGGCCATCTCCGCCGCCCGGCGGCAGGCCGCCATCACCTCCGCGGGCGGGGCGCCGCGGTTCAGCCGGATGAACCCGGCCAGTTTGACCGCGCCGACCACCCCGCCCACGGCCGCCGCCGCCTCGACGAGATCCAGCTCGTCGGGACACGCCCGGTGCAGGGCTTCGGCCATCTCCCGCTGGGTATCGAAGAGGAGCAGCAGCGCGTGCGCCCGGAGGGAGGGGACGGTCATGATCAGATGGTTGACCGACGCGATCTCCCACTCGATCTCGGCGTCCGCCGAGACGACGTCGAAGACGGTGCCGACCGCCCGGGCCAGGAGGTCCGCGGCGCTCTCGCCGCTCCGGCGCTCGGCGACCGTGCGCAGCACACGGCCGAGGTTCTCCCGGGAGTTGAAAAGGAGGACCTCCTCCTTGCTGGCGAAGTAACTGAAGAACGTCCGGGTCGAGACGTCGGCCGTCATGGCGATCTCCGAGACGGTCGTCTGCTCGTACCCCTTCTCCATGAAGAGGCGTAGTGCCGCCGCGGTCAGGGCACGACGGGTGCGAAGCTTCTTGCGTTCGCGCAGTCCCGGAACCTCACCCATGCGGGCAGCTTAGTGCAAGGATTTAACTATGCACCTGTTGCAAGTTTGCATTTCATGTAGTCTTCTGGGCGGTGACGGAGCACATCGCCGCCGAGGAGCATGAGATGTCAGAGTTCCGGACCGGGCCGATCACCTTTCCCGTCGACCGTTCCGACCCGTTCGACCCGCCCGAGCGGCTGCGTTCGCTGCGGCGGGAGCGGCCCGTCGCGCCCATGGCCTACCCCGACGGTCGCGTGGGGTGGCTGGTGACCGGCTACTCGGCGGCGCGGTCCGTCCTGACCGACCCGCGTTTCAGCTCCCGGCGCGAACTGCTGTGCCCTCCGATCGACTATCCGGTGGCGCATGAGGCGCGCCACCCGGCCGATCCCGGCCAGTTCGTCCGCATGGACCCGCCGGAGCACACCCACTACCGGAAGCTGCTCACCGCGCAGTTCACGGTGCGCCGGATGAAACAGCTGGAGCCCAGGATCCAGGAGATCACCGGTGAACGGCTGGCGGCGATGGCGAAGGCCGGCCCTCCCCAGGACCTGGTGCGGGAGTTCGCGCTGCCCATCCCCTCGCTGGTCATATGCGAGCTGCTCGGCGTCCCCTACGCCGACCGTGAGGAGTTCCAGCACGCCACGGCGGTGTTCCTCAACCGGGAGTCCTCCGTGGAGGAGATACGGGCGGCGCTCGACGGGGTGACCGGGTTCTTCGCCGGGCTCATCGCCCGCAAGCGGGCCGAGCCGACCGACGACCTGTTCACCGGGTTGATCACAAACGGCGAGCTGAACGACGAGGAGCTGACCAACATCGGGTTCATCCTGCTCGCCGCCGGGCACGAGACGACCGCGAACATGCTCGGGTTCGGCACGTTCGCCCTGCTGCGGCACCCCGCGCAGCTCGCCGCGCTGCGCGCGGACCCCTCCCTGATCGACAACGCGGTCGAAGAGCTGATGCGCTATCTCAGCATCGTCCACGTCGGCCCGATACGCGCCGCCCTGGAGGACGTCGAGCTGGAGGGAGAGCCGATCAGGGCCGGTGACGTGGTGACCGTCTCCCTTCCCGCGGCCAACCGCGACCCCGGGCGCTTCCCCGACCCCGAGCGCCTCGACATCACCCGCCCGCCCGGCGGCCACCTGAGCTTTGGGCACGGGGTGCACCAGTGCCTCGGGCAGCAGCTCGCCCGGGCGGAGATGCGCCTCGCCTTCCCCATGCTGTTCGATCGGTTCCCCGGGCTGCGCCTCGCCGTACCGGCCGAGGAGGTGCCGATGCGAGACACCATGTCCATCTACGGCGTGCACGCGCTCCCGGTCGGCTGGTAGGAGGCGGCCAGGAGGAGGCGTGCGTGATCAAGGGTCCGAGTTTCCCGTCCGGAGGGATCGAATGAGAATCCAGACCGACACGGAGCGGTGCGTCGGCGCGGGCATGTGCGCGCTCACGGCTCCCGAGGTGTTCGACCAGAGCGAGGAGGACGGCACCGTCGTCCTCCTCGACGCCGAGCCGCCGCCCGAGCGGCACGCAGCGGTCAGGCAGGCCGAACGGCTCTGCCCTTCGGGCGCCGTCTCGATCCTGCGCCCGGCCGGGCCGTGACCGGCCCCTCGCCGTTCTCCCGGTTCTCCTGAACGGGACGCCTACGGCTGCCGCCTTCTCGTGATCAGGCCCGCGATGCCGTCCAGGATGCGCTCCAGGCCGAAGGCGAAGGCCCGCTCGGGGTCGGAGGCCGCGTCGTACTCCTGACCGGCCGCCTGCCCGACACGGGCGGAGACGGGGAACCGCACGGCGTCCATGACCTTGTCGAGCAGCGGCGCGTTGACCGTCCACCACTCGGCGTCGGTCATTCCGGTCTCGCGCTGGATCTGCTCCACGCTCGCCTTGGCCCTGGCCGCCCCCTCGACGTGGGTCAGGATCAGCGTGAGGACGGAGTCCATCTCCACATCGGAGAGCCCGACGCCGTCCAGAGGGCGCAGCTCGGCCTCGTACTTGAGCGAGGCGTTCGGCCCCAGGACCGGCCGGGCGCCGACGACGTGCAGCAGCCAGGGGTGCCGCCGGTAGAGCTCCCAGTTGCGCGCGGCGACGAACTCCAGCGCCTCCCGCCAGCCGCCGGGCTGCGAGGACGGCACGTCCACGTCGTCGTAGAGCTGCCCGTACGCGGTGTCGACCATGAGATCGACCAGCTCGGCCTTGCCCGGCACGTGGGTGTAGAGCGACATGGTGCCCACTCTCAGCCGCTCGGCGACCCGGCGCATGGAGACGGCCTCCAGGCCCTCGGCGTCGGCCAGCTCGATGGCGGTGGCGACGATCGACCGAATGGTCAGCCCCGATCTGCCGGGTTTGCCGTGCGAGCCCCACAGCAGCGCCAGGCTCCGAGCCGGATCGGCGGCGGCACCCTTCCGTCCGCTCATGTTCCTCCACCCACGGGACCAGCCTCCAGACCTTGTGGCGTCACTCCCATCATAGTCATTCCGTACATCGTACGGTACAACATACGAAAGCGAACGGAACCACCCGGGCGGCCCGCGGGGCCGAGCCACGCGAAACAGCCTTGACCCTTCACGCCGCGACAGCGGCCCCCACGACCGGTCAGGCGGCGGACGCCGGGCCGCCTCCCCCTCCGCGAGCCGATCGACGGCATCCGCGATCGGCTCGGCCGACTCGGGGGCGCCCACCGGGCACCGCTTTTCCACCCTGAAATGCGAACCGAACTCCCAGTTCATCACCGATATAACCGATCGGCCAATCAACACCCGGGCATTCATCGACCACACCTGGACATTGCCAAAGATGAGAGATCATCAAAATGTCCGACTCAACCGATCCGGCTGCGGATAGGGTGACTTCCTGGCGCCCGGCGGCTCCGACCGCAGCTCAGCGGGCCAGCGAGGGGGCGGCCACGAGGGGGAGGTCAATAACGCATATAGTTGTGTAAATACGCGAGTAAAGGTTAGCCTCGGGAGGCTCCAGGAGGAGCATTCCCTCAGGGCGCCATTAAACGAGGAGGCGAGAGATGGACTGCAGTAGTCCGGGCCGCAGTCGGCCCCACATCCGGTTGATCTTGCTTCCCTTCCGCACGCCGTAACACCGCGACGCCGCTTTCGCGTGCGGAGCCGCGCACCCGCGCACATCATCCTCTCGCGGAGGCCGATGACGCCCGCCATATCGGGCTGAGGTCCTCTCCGCAACCGCGGGCCGCCCGGTGTCCTCCTCCCGATCAAGGAAGTCTCGCCATGCCCTCCTCATGGTTTCCGCCCCCGGGCACCCGCCGGTACCGCGCGCACTTCAGACAGTCGGCCCCGCCGCTCTAGCAGGCGCCTCAGCTCCACCCGGCACCCGACGGCCCGTGAGGCCGCCGGCCCACCGGCGCCACAGGCGCGGGCCGGGCCGATTCGGCGGCCGGGTGCGCGCACGCCCGCCGGTGACACACCCCTGCGGGAACCACCGCCCGGCTGCCGAAGACGGCCGTATAACCACCCCAAGGAGCCGCTATGACCACGCTCACCCCGAACGCCGCACGGAAGGCCCGGTTGAAGCGCCCCAACCTGGAGCGCCAGGCGATCCTGTTCACCATCGGCCTTTACCTGTTCATCTGCACCGGACTGCTCGTCGTGCATTACGGAGCACCCGAGACACCCGCGAAGGACACCGGCAGCTCGTCGATCTCCCCGTTCAACCCCGGGCACTGAACCGCATCCGCCAAGGAGACACAAGGAGACATCAGCATGCGGAACCGGACAGCCGCCGTCGGTTACAACCCGGCCGACCTGAGACGCCTCTGGGCCCAGGTGCCCGCGGACGACGCCGTGGAGGCGGCCAGGATCTGCGAGGCCACGGGCGTCGACTTCACCACCGGTGCGGGCCGGGTGTGGGAGACCGACGAGTTCGTCTATCTCCCCGTCGTGCTCAACGTGCGTGACGGCGACACACTCAAGCGGGAGGCCGTGGCGTTCGCCCTCGGCTGTCACCTGCTCGTCACACTGCAGCCCAGCATCCACTTCCCCCCGTTCGACAAGGCGCTCACCCGGATGCGCCGCACGCCCCACCTGGCCGACAGCCCCCACGGCGTCATGTACGCGCTGCTGTATGCGCTCAACGAGGCGTCCGAGTGGGTCATCGACCACGCCAGCGACGCCCTGGAGGCCATGAACGACGAGATCGCCATGGCGACCAGCGGCTACACCGCGCGCGGCAGGGAGATCGGCGTCAGCGACATGCAGGACGCCATCGCCCGGATGAACGAGGCCGAGGAGATCGTCTCGCGTTCGCAGGAGACCCAGCTGCTGCTGGCCCGCGCGGCCCGCCACCTGCGCGCGGAACTGAATGTCGACCAGGTGCAGCTGGCCGGGCTGCTCGACATCCTCATCGCGGACATCGACGGGGTGAAGGAGCACGCCAGCTACGAGCATGACAAGGTGCGCTATCTACAGCAGTCGATCTTGACATCGCTGGACATCAAGCAGAACCAGATCGTCAAGGTGTTCACCATCATCACCGCGGTCTTCCTACCGCCCACGTTGATCGCCACGTTCTATGGCATGAACTTCACCGTCATGCCCGAACTGTCCTGGGAACACGGCTTCCTGATCACAACCCTGATGACGCTGATCGCCGCCTTGATCCCGCTCTGGTACATCAGGCACAAAGGCTGGCTTCGCTGACCCCCGCCCTCCTCCCGGCCACGATCGGGAGCAGGGCGACCCACGGTTCCTCAGACTCGCGACGGATCCCGGAACCGACCGGAGGCGGGCCTCCGAGCCACCTGCCTCCACAGTCCAACCGGGCCGGCAGAGCCCGAACCCCGCCGCCGGCCCGGACGGATCTCCTCGCGTCCCCGAGTTCACGGGAACAGACCGCACCCCTGCCGCGTTGACCCCGTCAGGACTATTCAGTACGGTGTACGGTACATCATACGGAAGAGCGCGGTTCCGCATGGGCGCCTCGCGGGGCCGGGCCGTACCGGGATGACGTGTGCGAAAGGGGTGAACATGACGGCAACCACGATCGCGATCAGCGCGGAAGGTGTGCGCAAGAGCTACCCGAAGGCCCCCGACGGGGCGGGGCTGAACGGGTTCGATCTCCAGGTGCCCGCCGGTTCCGTCCGGGGGCTGCTGGGGCCCAACGGGGCCGGGAAGACGACGGTGCTGCGGATCCTCTCCACGCTGCTCGAACCGGACGCCGGGCGGGCGAGTGTGGCCGGGTTCGACGTGCGGACTCAGCCACGGCAGGTCCGCCGGCACATCGGCCTGGTGGGACAGTACGCCGCGGTCGACGAGATCCTGACCGGGCGGCAGAACCTCGTGATGTTCGGGCGGCTGAACCACCTGCCCGGCGCGGTGGCCGAAAGACGGGCGGCCGAGCTCCTGGAGCGGTTCTCCCTCTCCGGCAGCGGCGGCAAGCCCGTCGGAACGTACTCGGGAGGCATGCGCCGCCGCCTGGACCTCGCCGCGAGCCTGATCGTGGCGCCGCCGGTGCTGTTCGTGGACGAGCCGACGACGGGGCTGGACCCCTCGGTCAGGCAGGAGGTGTGGGCGGCCATCCACGACCTGGTGGAATCCGGCACCACCGTGCTGCTGACCACCCAGTATCTGGAGGAGGCCGACCGGCTGGCCGACCACGTCTCGATGCTCAGCGCGGGCCGGATCGTCGCCGAGGGCACCCCGGACGAGCTCAAGTCGGCGGTCGGCGGCGACTGGATCGACGTGGTGCTCTCCGGCGCGGCGGACACGGAGACCACCGCGGTCGTCGCCGCCCGGATCGCCTCCGGTGAGCCGCGCGTCGACGGCCGAGCCCACCGGGTCGGCGTCCCCGTCGCGGAACGCACCCGGGCCCTGGTCGAGCTCGTGACCGCGCTGAACGAGGCGGGCGTCGAACCCCGGGACATCACCGTGCGCCGTCCGACCCTGGAGGAGGTCTTCCTCCGGCTCACGGGAGACGGTGCCGGCGCCCGCGGCGGCACCGGTACGGCCGGTTCGACGGTGACCACGGAGGTGACGGCATGACCACCGCCGCCCGTCCCCGCCCCGCCGACTCCCCCGACGACCTCGCCCTCTCCCGGCTCGGCTGGGCCCTGGCCGACACCTGGACGATCACCAGGCGCGACCTGAACCACTGGGCCCTGCGCCCCGGCGCGGTCGCCCTCGGCTGGCTCTTCCCCGTCATGATCGTGCTGATGTTCGGCGGCCTGTTCGGCGGGGCGATCAGCGTGCCGGACGGGGGCGGATACTTCGAGTTCCTGATGCCGGGCATGTTCGCCATGAACGTGCTCTTCGGCCTGGAGACCACCATGACGGCGGTGACCACCGACGCCGCGCGAGGGGTGACCGACAGGTTCCGCTCGATGCCGATGAGCTCCTCCGCGGTCGTGTCCGGCCGCTGCGTCGCCGACATGCTCAACTCGGCCGTCGGGCTGTCGATCATGGTCGGTGCCGGGCTGCTGCTGGGCTGGCGCTGGCACGGCGGGCCGGGCTCGGCCCTCGCCGCCGTCGGACTGCTGCTCCTGCTGCGGTTCGCCCTGCTGTGGGTGGGCATCTTCGTCGGCCTGGTCGCCAGGGGGCCCGAGTCGGTGGCGGCCGTCCAGATCCTGGTCTGGCCGATCGGGTTCCTGTCCAACGTCTTCGTCGACCCCGGCACGATGCCCGGATGGCTCGGCGCGATCGCCGAGTGGAATCCGCTGTCGGCCACGGCCTCGGCGACCCGGGGGCTCTTCGGCAATCCGGGGTTCGGCGGCGAGTCCTGGATCGCGCAGCACGCGACGCTCATGGCGGTCGTGTGGCCCGCGCTGCTCGCCGCCGTCTTCCTCCCGTTGTCGGTGCGGACGTTTATAAAGCTAGGAAGATAAACCGCTCCGTCCCCTACCGAAGATCCACAGAAACCTGCGCACCGAGGAGAGCAGCACTATTTACGGATCCATCGAAATCCGAGGCGCGAGAGAGAACAACCTCAGGAACGTCTCTCTCGACATCCCCAAGCGGAAGATCACCGTTTTCACCGGGGTCTCGGGGTCGGGCAAGTCCTCGCTGGTCTTCGGCACGATCGCCGCCGAGTCACAGCGCCTGATCAACGAGACCTTCACCGCCTTCATCCAGTCGCTGCTGCCCCGGTACGGCCAGCCCGAGGCCGACTCACTGGCCAACCTGTCGGCGGCGATCATCGTCGACCAGCGACGGCTGGGCGGGAACTCCCGCTCCACGGTCGGGACGGTGACCGACACCTACACGATGCTGCGCAACGTCTACTCCCGCCTCGGCCGGCCACACGTCGGCCACTCCAGCGTCTTCTCCTTCAACGACCCCCAGGGCATGTGCGCCGACTGCGAAGGACTGGGCCGGGTCTCCGCGATCGACATCGAGGCGCTGGTCGACCGGGACAGGTCGCTCAACGAGGGCGCGATCCTGTTCCCGACCTTCGCGGTGGACTCCTGGTTCTGGAACATCTTCGCCCACTCGGGGTTCTTCGACAACGACAGGAGGCTCCGCGACTACACCGCCGAGGAGTGGGACCGGCTGCTCCACGCGCCCGACGAGAAGATCAAGCTCAGCAGCCTGGGCGGCACGATCAAGTCCACCTACGAGGGTCTGGTCCCGAAGTTCAAACGCCTCTACCTGGCCAAGGACACCGACCAGATGGCCACGCACCTGCGAAACGCCCTGGACCGGATCGTCACCCGCGCCGCCTGCCAGACGTGCGGCGGCGCCCGGCTGAACAAGACGGCCCTCGACTGCCTGATCGACGGCAGGAACATCGCCGACTGCGCGGCGATGGAGGTGAGCGACCTGGCGGAGTTCGTCCGGACCATTGACGAGCCCACCGTGGCACCGCTGCTCTCCGCACTGGTCGCCCGGCTGGACAGCCTCACCCACATCGGTCTCGGCTATCTCAGCCTGAACCGGGAGAGCTCCACGCTGTCGGGCGGCGAGTCGCAGCGCGTGAAGATGGTCCGCCACCTCGGGTCCAGCCTGACCGACATGACCTACGTCTTCGACGAACCCAGCGTCGGCCTGCACCCCCACGACGTGCACCGGCTCAACGAGTTGCTCCGGCAGCTGCGCGACAAGGGCAACACGGTCCTCGTCGTCGAGCACAAACCGGAGATCATCGCCATCGCCGACCACGTCGTCGACATGGGACCGTACGCCGGTCGCGACGGCGGGGAGATCGTCTACCAGGGCGATCTGGCCGGGCTGCTGACCTCGGGCACGCTGACCGGCAACCACATGAGCCGTCATCAGCCGGTCAAGACCGAGCCCCGCCGGCCGACCGGCGAGCTGACCGTCGAGCACGCGAACCTGCACAACCTGCGAGACGTGCGCGTGACGATCCCGCGGGGCGTCCTGACCGTGGTGACCGGGGTGGCGGGCTCGGGCAAGAGCTCGCTCATCCAGGGCTGCCTGCCGGAGAGCCATCCGGAGGCCGTGGTGATCGACCAGAGTCTCGGCCGCGGGTCCAGGCGGTCCAACACGGCCACCTACACCGGCATTCTCGACCCGATCCGCAAGGCGTTCGCCTCGGCCAACAAGGTGAGCGCCGCCCTGTTCAGCGCCAACTCCAAGGGGGCCTGCCCCGACTGCAAGGGGCTGGGGCTGATCTACACCGAGCTGGCGCACCTGGACACGGTGACCACGGTCTGCGAGTCCTGCGAGGGGAGACGGTTCACCGACGAGGTACTGGGCTACACGCTCCGCGGCAGGAACATCGCCGACGTGCTCCGCCTCTCGATCGTCGAGGCCGCCGAGTTCTTCACCGAGAGCGCGATCCGCCGGACCCTGCGGGCCCTCGACGACGTCGGCCTGGGCTACGTCACCCTCGGCCAGCCGCTGAGCACCCTGTCCGGCGGCGAGCGGCAGAGGCTGAAGCTCGCCGGTGAGCTGGGGAGCACCTCGCAGATCTACATCCTCGACGAGCCGACGACCGGCCTGCACATGAACGACGTGGACACCCTCATCGGCCTGCTCGACCGTCTCGTGGACGGCGGCAGCACGGTGATCGTGATCGAGCACAACCTCGACGTCGTCTCGCGCGCCGACTGGGTCATCGACATCGGGCCCGGCGCGGGCCACGACGGGGGCACCGTGGTCTTCGAGGGCCCCCCGATGGACCTGACCGCCGACGGCCGCTCCGTCACCGGCCGCTACCTGGCCCGCCGCCTTCCCTGACAGCCGCTCCCCGCCCCGGCGCCCCCTGTGACGACGGCGTCCGGAAGGCAACGGCCCCCCGAGCCTCCCGGCCTTCGCAGGCCGGTCTCCGGCTCGGGGGTGGGCGCGCGAAAACAAGCCACCGGCCACCGGGAGGATGATCGGCGGGCTGATCCCGGAGCCCCGATGGGCTCAGTTCTTGCCCGGGACGACGAAGCCCTCGGAAAGGACCCGCCACCTGCGGTTCTCAGCCTTGACGAACCGGCTGCCCTGGATCGGGCTGTGCGCGTCGCCGGGGCCGAAGATCCACGGGGTGCCCACCATCGGGTATCGGATCGGCCTCATGCTCTTGAACGCCTCGGTCACCGACTCGCGCGTGATGTCGCCCTTGATCGTCTTGAGCACCTGGACGAACAGGTCGGCCGACATCACGGCCCCCTGGCTGAACGCCGTCTTCCGGATCTTGTTGCTGTTGACGATCTTCGCCCAGCGCTTGTTGCCCGGCAGCGTCTCGTCGGTGTACGGCTGCCACTCGGTCCCCGCGTAGACGTTGACGCCCTCGGGGATGACCTTGGCGTTGGCGTCGGTGTAACCGCCGGCGCCCATGATGAAGTCGACGTCCCGCATGCCCTGCGCCTGGGCCTGGGCGAGCCACGGGCCAACCGCGGCGTTGTAGAGGATGGCCTGGCAGCCGGCGGCCTTGGCGGCGGCCAGGTAGGGGGTCGGGTCGCCCTCGCCGACGGAGATGTCCTTGACGGTGAGCTCCTTGCCGGTGAGGTCGGTCCACTCCTTGACGGCGGCGTCGATGTCGCCGCGGCTGCCCGGCACCACCGTGTAGTACAGGCAGACATTGTCGTTCTTGAGCGTCTCCGAGGCGTAGTAGAGCATCGTCGTCATCAGCTTGGACGGGCCGGGGTTGACCGGGGCGATGTTCGGACTGGTGAAGCAGGCGGTGTCCATGCCGACGGCCGGGACGGAGACGACCCCGGCGTTGCTGTAGGTCGTGCGGTTGAGCCCGCAGTCGACCCCGCTGGAGGAGCCGACCAACGCCACGACGTTCTCGGTCTCCAGAAGCTCCAGGGCGACCTCGGTGGACCGCTGGGGGTTCATCGCGTCGTCCCTGCTGACGAGCTCAAGTCTGCGACCACCGACGCCGCCGGTCTTGTTGACCTCCTCGAAGACGGCCCTGACCGCCTGAGGGACCTCGGGCGCCTGAAACGGGCCGGTGAGGCCGTTGATCGAACCAACCTTGATCGGGTCATCGGCCGAGCCACCGTCGCCGGCGCAGGCGGTACCGGCCAGGGCCAGGGTGGTGACCGCGACGACATTGGTGAGGGAACACTTCATTTCTGCACTTCCTTGGCTGGGAGGGGTCAGGCGATGGGGGATGAAGGCGTCGGCCGTCCCGGGATACGCCGCCGCGGTCGCCGGACCGTCGAGGACGTCCCAGGGATCCGGAGGCGACGGTGTGTCCGAAGTCCAGAACGGTCACCGCCGCGCGGGCCGTCCGGACGAGTCGCGTCTGCTTGGAACATGGGCGTCGGCGCCGCTCTCCGGAGCCGGGTTCGCGCACCGCCCGACGAGCGAGGTCGGGCCCGCGAGGCCCTTATGGACCGTTCCCACGGTGGCCGAGGTCAGAGCGGCGGGGCCGTACAACGGGGCCGTCTCACCCGCGCCGTTCTCCCTCAGGGCCGCGGTGATCGCGCCGGGCGAGACATCGTGGCCGTTCGCCCTCAGGGTTGCGGCGACCTCGCCGGGCGAGACATCGTGAACGGCCGGGATCTCGTCTCGGGTGGCGCGGCCCCTCCTCGGGACGAGGACCTCGCCACTCATCGACGGGGTATCGCGGAGACGGCCCGCGGTGCCGCGACGACCCGGTCACGCGCGTCGTGCGCCTTCACCGGAATCCCTCGCGCGCCGCCGCGTCAGGCCGGAGGGCCGCACCCCGGTCCTGAAGCCTGACGTCGTCGACCGTTCTCTGCACCGCGGGATGCGGGGGCATCGTTACCTCCGGTGGCACGGGCGCCCTCTCCGAGGGGCAGACACCCGCAAATCATATCCGATTCCATGTACGTTATGCGGGGTGAAATGAGGTGTCCAGTGCGATGCTGAAATGGTGCCCGATGAACCCCGGCGTGACTCCATATCCGGGGATATGGTCATGACCGGCGGCAAAACGCGCACCACCGGTTCGGCGGACGGCGCGGCGGAGGCGATCGCGCCGCCGGTGTGATCTTTGAGGCGGCGAGGCCCGGCGCACCCCCACGGTGCGCCGGGCCCCGTTCTCGTACGGCGGGCGGGAAACCCACCAACCCCATTGTCCAGATCTGCCCGAACCCCCTCGCACCCGCCCGGCCCGTTCGCACCCATCCGGCTTCCATCCGGCCAGAGGCCGGACCACCGGGGAGAGACGGTCAGAGGCGGGTGACCAGGGGCGGGCCGCCGAAGACGGACGCCTCCACCACCCCGGGAACCGTGGCCCGGACCGCGCCTTGGGACCTGCGCCCGGGCCGACCTCCGGGGTCGACCGGCTTAGACCGTCTGGGGCGCGACGTGCGCGCCGCGCAGCGCGTCAGCGGTGGCGATCTTGTGGGCGCAGGCCACCCGCTCGATCTCCGACGGCTCGGCACCCATCGCGATGAGATCCAGCATGTGCTCGTGCTCCACCACCGAACGGCGGGCCCGCCCCGGCACGTAGGTGAGGGTCGAGCGGCGCATGTGGTCCAGCCGCGCCCACTCCAGCTCCAGCAGGACACACAGGTGCTCGTCCGGGCAGTGCTGGTAGATCGAGAAGTGGAACTTCCGGTTGAGCGTGGTGAAGGACGTCGGGTCGAACTCCTCAAGCGCCTCGACCATCCGGGCGTTGATCTCCCTGGCCGCCTCGATCCGCTCCGGCGTCATGAACGGGGCGGAGATCGCGGTGGCGTAGCCCTCCAGCCGGGCCAGGACATGCAGGGAGTGCTCCACCTGGATGGAGTCGAAGACGGCCACCCGGGCACCGATGTTGCGCACGACCTCGACGAGCCCCTCGGACTGCAGCCTGCGCACCGCCTCGCGCAGCGGGATCGTGCTGACCCCGGTCTCCCTGGCGAGCTGATCCATGACCAGGCGGTAACCAGGCCCGTAGGTGCCGTCGAGGATTCGCGAACGCAGCAGTTCGTAGCTGAGTTCCGCCTTCGACTCCTTGGCCTTCGCAGGCTTTTTGACGGCTCTCACCGGTTTCCCCTCACTCCTGGCCATCGGCCGGTGCCCTGACCGACGGCCGCCCCCATAACGATCACTGCCCCCAGAACCCTCACAGCGGTGCCGCGGAACTCGACACCGGCGAGTAGGTGAAAATGGTCACCAAGGAGGGTGACACCGCTTCCGCTCCGCTCGCCAGATCGACGATACGCCGGATTTCGCGCGTCATCATGCCGTCTCCTCTGACCATAAAGACCAGCGGCTTCCTACCGGTCCGCGATTCCGGCGCGAACGGCGTGCTCACCTGATCCTCGGCTGATCCTCGGCGCACGGCACCGGTCCGGCGGCCCGTTCCCGCCCCCGGAGCCGACCGGGCCCGCGACAGCCGTCCGTCCGGTGCCGGTCAGGACGAGGGCGTCAACCCGGAAGCGGCCCCCGGCCAGCCCCCGTCGGCGGCACGGCCCAGGGCGAGTCTCTTGCGGCAGCACGGGCAGCGGGCCGGCCGAATGGCCGGGCGGTCGAGGAGAGAGCGCGAGAGGCCATGCCAGGGCGGTCGTGCATCGGCCGTGCGCTCCTCACCAACATTTTTCACATACGATTTCTTATCGTACTGTACGCCCCGCCAACGGACCGACGAAGCGGGTGACACATCTGGCGGTAGTCCCAGAGCGACGGCTGAGCCGGTAAACCAGGCGACGCCCCTCCCCTGGTTCCCAACTTCAGAACGTGTTCTGACTTACGATGGCGGGGTGAGCGCCGGCGACGCCGACGCCGTCACCTTCTCGGACCTGTCGAGAAACCCCCGCGCCGTCGCCGAACGCGCCGCACGCCTCGGTCGAGTACGCGTCACCCACCGCGATGCCCCGTACTTCTATGTGACCGCCGCCGATCGTGAGGATCAGCGCGGGCAGACACCGGCCACGGCATCCCGCCTGTTCCTCGCCCTCATCAAGCATGAAACCGAGCAGTACCGACTCCTGCTCATCAGCGGCTTCATGGCCAAGACCCGCCTGGATTTCAAACCACCACAACCGCAGCCTTAAGATCACTGGTCGGAGAGCCTGGAGGCCCGCGGTGGTCACCTCTGCCGACGCGATACACCGGTGGGCCGTCCAGCGTGTGAACGTGAGGAGCGTCACGAATGCGGATCGGAGTCTCCGGAGCGCACGGGACCGGGAAGACGACTCTCGTCGAAGAGCTGTGTGCGCGTCTCGCCGGTCACACGCCAGTCGATGAGCCATACGTCCTGCTTGAGGAGGAGGGCTACGAGTTTGAATTTCCCCCGTCGCTGGACGATTACCGGGCGCAGCTCACGCGATCCTTGTCCGAGCTGAGTTCACCCGCTACCAGGATTGTTTTCGATCGCACGCCGGTGGACTTTCTGGCCTACCTCGCCGTGCGGGGGGTCAATCTCGGAACCGAGGCCGACCCCGCTGCCCTGCGGTCGGTTCTGGCGAGCCTGGATCTGCTGGTCATGGTGCCGATCACGTACGACACCGAACAGGTGCTGCCTCGCGCGGAGATGCTCCGGCTCCGGCAGGCGGTGAACGACACCCTGCTGGATCTGGTGTACGACGACCCGCTGCAGGTGTTGGGCGATGTCCCGGTGATCGAGCTGACCGGGCCCCTTGATGGGCGGCCTGAAGTCGTCTTGGCTGCGCTCCCCGACCATGGCCGGCCAACCGGCTGACCTCGCCCGCCTCGCTGGCGCACATGCAAGTATGGGCGCGCCTGGGCAGTGGGCGACGGGTTCGGGTATGCGATACGCCTTGGGTTCCGTTGGGTCCTTCGGCTTCTCTGGCCGCATGACCTCGGCTCAACCACTGCCGCTTCCGTTTCTTCGGGTGTTGATGAGATTTCGGAGATCCCGAAGGTCTGTCGTCCTGCTCGTTCGTCTCGCCGTGTTCTCGGGTGGCTCGGTCATTGCGGCCTCGGCGGCACCAACGTCAAGCCAGGTGACCCATCCCAGTGGGGCGCCTGCCAGACGGGCCTGGTCCCGACCGAGGAGTGGCTCCACAGCGCTCGTTGTACGGCTCACGCTCGGCTCCGGGCGCGAGCCGTCCTGCTGTCCGGCCGCACTTGATCCGCGATCGTCCACCGTGCCGGCTGTCCGGACTTCGGCCGCCGCCTACAGCTCGGTGAGGGCGTACAGCAGGGCGGCCACGCTGGTGCCGCTCACGATGATGCCTGCCGTCGGGCAGTTCCACATCCGCCGCCCGGACATCGAGCCACGGGTCGGTGTAGAGCGGCTTTTCGGAGTTGACCTGCCAGCGCATGCGGCGTACTCCCGGCGTGGTTGCCTGGTCTCGGTCTCACGCTATAAGGGCACACGTGCCTGTTGGTGCACCCGCGTCAGCCCCCCGCCCTGGGCGTTTTGGCTGACAGTCTGCCGCCGACCTGCTCGACCAAGCCGGACGTAGGCCGGGTAAGGGTACGGAAGGCAATCGGCGTATAAAAGGCCAGGATTCGGCTCTTCGTCTCGCGCGTTCCCGGCGCCTGTGCGATTATCGCACCATGAAGGATCCGGGAGAGTGGCTGGACATTGGTGAGCGCGTGCGGGAGTGCCGTATGGCTGCCGACCTGTCCCAGGAGGAGCTGGCGTCGGCACTGAAGCTCGATCGGACCATGATCGCGAAGATCGAGCGAGGCGTTCGCCGTGTCGACGCGCTCGAACTCGCCAAGCTGTCAGCGGTTCTCCAGGTACCCCTGGGCTATCTCCTTGATTCGCCGCCTTCGGTCGTGTCCCGTCGCGCAGAGTTGGCCGACGACACCGTGACAGACGCGACGCGCCAATCTCATCGCTTGGAAGTGGCTCTCACGACATGGTTGGCCGACATCCGGCAGCTTGTCGAGATGAGAGCGTTCAATCCTCCTGAGATTGAACGCTACCCAGAAGAGGTACAGGACGCGTCGAGCGCCCGCCGTGCCGCCGTATGGGTACGAGAGCGTCTAGGTCACGGCATTGAGCCCATCGATTCACTCATGAGTGTATGCGAACGGCTTGGGCAGATGGTCGCGGTGGTCGAGGCGCCGGGTGAAGGAGCCTCGTTGATCGATGCCGATCTCGCTGTGGCAGTTGTCAGCAGGCATGGTGATCCTGGCCGCCGGCGCGCGACCGCGGCTCATGAGCTGGGGCACCTGATCGTCGGAGACGAGTACTCCACAGACATAGGAATCCATGCTTCTCGTGATGAAAGAGAAGCGGTCATCGATGCGTTCGCTGCGGAGCTTCTTCTCCCGGTCGCGGCATTTAGCAGCGTTGCTCGCTCGGGCGAGAGGGCGAAGCGGGAGCATTTGGTGGTCATGGCCGCGCGCTTCAGGACCTCCTGGTCGTTGACTGTGCGGCAAGCCGTCGCAGCCGAAGTCATCGACAGGAGTGCCGCCAGAGAGTTGCGCCGGAGAAATCCGACGCGCGGGGAACTGATGGAAGCGGTGGGGTGGACACCTCAACCCGACTTGGAAGCGGTTCGAGTGCCTCCGAGCTTCGCGCATGCGGTGATGGAATGCTACAAGAGGTCGCTCATAACAGAATCTCGGGCGGTCGAGCTTATGCGAGGTCAGATCGTGGCGACCGACCTGCCGATGCGTGATGATGCGGATCTCGATCTGTGAGCAGTGCTGAGCCGGACCCCGTCCTGGTGTTCGACGCCATGTGCCTGAGTCATTTCGCTCGCGCGGAGCGCTTGGACGTGCTGCGTGATCTTCTAGTAGGCGTCGCGTGCTTGACGACGCATGTGGTTCGGGAAGAGATGCGAGCGGGAGTGCACGCATACCCGCTCCTGCAGGCCGTGCTCGACGCAGACTGGCTTGGGCTCGCAAGGCTCGATTCTCTGGAAGAGATCAAGTGCTTCGCCACATGGGTGCAGCGCATCGGATCTTCGGAGCGCGACCTGGGGGAGGCCAGTGTGTTCTCCGCGGCCGAACTGTCCGGGGGGATCGCCATCACCGACGATCGGGATGCCGTGGCAGTGGGGAGGGTTCATGGGTTGGAGGTCCACGGCACCCTGTGGCTTCTTGCCTGTGCGACCCAGGGTGGGAACTCAGCGAAGTAGCTGCCGGAAACATCGTTGATGCTTTGAGCGCGACAGGAATGCGTTTGCCATGTACAGGCTCGACTTTCGGGCCGTACATCCGCCGCAACGGTAGTGCCTGATCCTTCTGCGGATCAGCTCGCCGTGATCGCTGTGTTCGGGGGCTCGATCCCAAGCGGTGAAGGCAATCTACGCCTCGCCCAACTAACCAGAGGAGTCGTACGTGGCCGGCCTCTGCAGGAGCACCGCAGTGGTGTTGTGGCCAAGGTGGAGTGGTTGCTGTCTGTAGCGAAATCAGCCGCGAGCGCTATGGAACTTGTGTAAGCTGAAAGCAATGTTTCAGTTTATGAAACAATCGCCTTCCGTCTTGCTCCCGCTGCTCCGTTCCCCGTCTCCGCGGCGGGCAGCATCATCAGCCCGGCGGCCACCGCCGCCACCACACCAGGCCACCGTCTCCTGCTTTCTCGCACAGCGCGCTCCCGTTGTTTCGTTGGCGACGGCCACGCTAGTAGTACTAGGTGACCCATCCCAGTGGGGCGCCTGCCAGACGGGCCTGGTCCCGACCGAGGAGTAGCCCTCCAGCGCCGCCGGTTCTCGCATGCAGGTCGTTCCATCGCTCGGCCCGCATCGCGGTGAGACCCCGTGTGTTGAGCATCGCCTGGTTACACTCGATACATGAGCGTGATGCGCGAGGAACTGCACCACCTGGTGGACCGCCTGCCCGAGGAGAAGGTGGCACCTCTGCTTCGCCTCGTGCGTGACCAGCTCGACGAGCGGCCCGTCGTCCGTGACCTGCCGTTCATCGGGATGCTTGAGGCCGAGCCGGATTTCACGGAACGCTCTGAAGAGATCTTGCGCTCGGAGGACAATCACTCTTTGTGATCGTCATTGATTCGGGGCCTTTGGTTGCAGCGGTCAACATCCGGGACCGATATCACGAACCCTGCGCCAGGCTGCTGCGGAGCCACCCCGGTCCGCTTCTCGTTTCCACGACGATCGTTACGGAAGTCTGCCAGCTCATAGAGAGACGGCAGGGAAGCAAGGCGGAGGCGGCGTTTCTCAGCTCCTTTCGGGCCGGGCTGGTTCTGGTCGAGGTCACCACCGAAAATCTGGACCGGATGAGCGAGCTTGTGGAGATGTACGCCAACCTTCCACTGGGTGCTGTTGACGCCTCCGTGATCGCGGTGGCTGAGCGGCTTGGCCTGACGGAGGCGGCCACACTCGATCGCCGTCATTTCACTGTCGTGCGCCCCCGGCATGTAGACGCGCTCACTCTCCTGCCCGAACGGCTCTGAACACGAGATCGAGGACGCGTCTCGTGTCACGTGCACGTAGTGATTACCGCGGCATCGGCGGCACCAACGTCAAGCCAGGTGACCCATCGCTGAAGCGAACAAATCAGTGGGCAACTTCGTCATCGCCCTCAAGCGATTCGGGCGAAGGCGAGTCGGCGGGGGTGCCGGCGCCGTGCGGGCTGGCGGAGGCGCTCCGTTCGGTCTGTGCTCGCCGGGGCTCATGCCCAGCCTGAGGCGGCCCCGTCCGCCACGCTGCACCATGGGTACTCCTCTTGAAGCAGGACCGGTTCACAGGAACAGGGCTTGAAGGCCCCATGTCACCGAGAAGTGGTACCAAAAAATGGTACCGTCGATCGTATGGCTGAGACACGGCTTCGGCTGCCGGATGAGACGTACGAGCAGATCAAGCAGATCGCCGGCGGTGACGCGCAGAGCGTCAACTCGGCGATGGTGGTGGCCATCGAGGAATACATCGCCCGACGGAGGCGGGAACGCTACCAGGCGATGGGCCGGAAGGTCGCCGAGCGGGACCGGGAGTTGCTTGAGCGGCTCGCTCGATGACGCTCTATCCGACCACCTCGGACCTTCTTGCCTTGGCCGAGGTGGTGCTGCCGGAGGTTCTTCTCCGCGATGGTGGCCAACTGCACGTAGCGGTGCTGCGCCCGCAGACCACCGTCTTCGGCGATGACGCCTATCCGGACCTGTGGGAGAAGGCGGCGGCTCTGATGCAGAGCATTCTGATCGGGCACCCGCTGGTGGACGGTAACAAGCGGCTCGCTTGGGCGGCGTCCGTCGCCTTTCTGGAGGACAACGGGGAGATCCTGGAGTACCGGGACGTGGACGAAGCCGAAAGGCTCGTCATCGCCGTAGCAACGGGCGAGTTGGAAGACATCCCCGACCTGGCGCAGCGACTTCGCAAACTTCGTGAGTAAAGATCGACGCATGATCACCATTCGTTGCCTGAAGCGCACCGTTACTGTCAGCAATATCTGTTCGAGGTGTCGAACAGCTACCGCGGCATTGGCGGCACCAACGTCAAGCCAGGTGACCCATCGGGATGGGGCGCCTGCCAGACGGGCCTGCTCCCGACCGAGGAGTATCGCTGACCTCACCGGTACGGCTCGCGCCCGGTCTCTGGGGGTGAGCCGTACCCGCTTGTGGGGCTCGCCTCTGCCTTCCCGGTCGTGAGCCGTGTCCGTCTGCGAGGTTTCGCCGTTGCCCCTTCATCGAGCTGGGAACTGATTCAGGGCGACCTTCTAGGGGCTGCTGCACGATTCATGGCTTTTCTTCGCGCTGAGAGTCGTTTGGCAGCTCGGTTCGGCCTGCTTACTGACAGGCGATCGTGTGACGCTCCTTCCCTGGTTCACCAACTTCAGAATGTGTTCTGACTTACGATGGCAGAGTGAGCACCAGTAACGCCGACGCCGTCACCTTCTCGGACCTGTCGAGAAACCCCCGAGCCGTCGCCGAACGCGCCGCGCGCCTCGGTCGAGTACGCGTCACTCACCGTGATGCCCCGGACTTCTACCTGACCGCCGCTGACCGTGAGGATCAGCGCGGGCAGACACTGGCTACGGCATCCCGCCTGTTCCTCGCCCTCATCAAGCATGATCCGACCGCCCGCGCGCTGGTCATCGCCATGCCCGAGGTCTTCCCCTGGGTTCGCCACCTCACCTCCGACGAGCTGCGCGCCTTCACACTCGAACTGGTGGAGGCGCTCTCTGACGCCGCGGAACTGGATGTCGACCTCACCACACAGGAAGTCATCGCGGGCTGGCGAGCGACCGCTCGGATCAAGGCCGACCCCGCGCACTACACCCAGGCTCGCAAGGCCACAAGCGGCGACTACGGACCGGTAGAGGTTTCAGCATGAGTCCGAAGCGCGGTGACCGGGTCACGGTCCCGCCTCCGGATGACGAATGGGACATCCGGTTCGGTGCCGGCGACGCGGTCAAGGGGTGGGAGGAACTGTGCCGTCACGCCCTGGGCAACACACGCCGATGTTTCGAGGCGCTGCGCGTCGATCCCCGCTCACGAGCGGACCATGAGCGTCAACATCGCCTACGCGGTGACCTCGCGACTCATTGTCATAATGGCCAGGACCTGGAGCAATGGGAATTCGAGGTCACCAGCGGCGGGCGCGTCCGCTATGCCATTGATGACGCCACTCGCACTGTCTGGATCGTCTACGCCTCCCCCCGTCACCCGAAAGACACCGACACCTGAAGCCGGAGGCGGAGAGCCGATCAGATGATCCCCTGCTCGGGCCGCGGCAGCCTCCCGAACCCTGGTGGCCACCGCGGCATCGGGGGCACCAACGTCAAGCCAGGTGACCCATCCGGATGGGGCGCCTGCCAGACGGGCCTGGTCCCGACCGAGGAGTGGCTCCACAGCTCTCGCTGTACGGCTCGCGCTCAACTCCTGGGCGTGAGCCGTATTCGTTGATCGCCCGGTTCTACCGTCATCCTCACCGAAGGTGCCCTTCCGGCAGGCGACTGTGTTCAGTTGAAAGCGGAGCGCGATGGAGTCGCGACTCATAGCATCAACGCTATGAGCTGGGGTACCGTAGAACTGGAACCGGAAGTTCGGCAGTGGCTTGAAGGTCTGCCTGCGGCATCGTTCGCGAGGGCGGCTTTCTATGTTGAGCTGCTTGCGGCGGAAGGGCCTCTGCTGGGGGAGCCCTATACGAAGCAGCTTGACGGCAAGCTGCGTGAGCTCCGGTTTCATCTTGACGAGTTCGCTATGCGCATCACCTACTGGATTGCACCTCATCGTCGGATCGTGCTCTTGACCGTGTTTCACAAGACGCGGATGCGTGATGGCCATGAGGTTGAGCGGGCTCGGCGAGCCATGCGTCGCTGTGTCGAACTGGCGCACACCGTCGACGAGGAAGAAGAAACAGCATGAGCGAACAGCGGAGCTGGCGAGAGCTCAGAGATCGCCGGATGGCCGAGCCTGGCGCGGCTGAGGCTTATGAGGCCACACGTCTTGCCTACGAACTGGGTAAGACGGTCAGGGGGATGCGCGAGGGACGAGGCTGGAGTCAGAACGACCTGGCTCGTGCGGCGGGCATGACACAGTCGGCGGTGGCGCGGTTCGAGGCGGGCGGAACCATTCCCACGTTGCCGGTTCTGGAGCGTCTGGCGCGTGCCCTGGACGCGGATGTCGAGGTCCGACTGACGCCACGGGCTCCCGCTGCTTGAGCTGAGGCCCCAACGCCGTCAGGAAACCCATCGTCATGCTGCCGACACCTCGCGGGTTACTGCAGCGTTGGCGGCACCAACGTCAAGCTAGGTGACCCATCCGAGTGGGGCGCCTGCCAGACAGGCCTGGTCCCGACGGAGGAGTAGCGCCGAACTTCGCTTGTACGGTTCACGCCCAGCTTCTGGGCGTGAACCGTATCCGTCTGCGCAACTTCGTCGTCGCTCCTCCGTCGATCAAGGCGGGTCGGCGCCGATCACCTTCGAATGACCGGCATCGAACGCACTGTGGTAGGCGCCGGTGCAGTGCGGATGACCTTTCGGCTCGGTGCCCGACGGGGCTGAGGACCTTTTGTGAGCAGGGGGCGGGAGCGCTGGAACCTCCGGGCGATGGCCAGCCTACCCGGAGGGGATCTCGTTCGTTCGCTGGGTAAGGAGTCCATGTCGGGAGGATGACGCCGACCAGGGCGATCGAGGGCTCCGACGTCCTTCCCTCCTTGGCCGCGGCATCGGAAGAGTTGTTCGGTTCGCTTTTTTTGGCCGAAGCGAACAAGTCAGGTTGACTTTGTTCGGTATAGTTATATCGACTCAGCCGAACAAAATCATGGGGGCGTCGGTGTCGGGACCGGGCAGGCCATCCAGGGCGACTGTGTATCAGCGCCTCGACGAGGCCGTTCGAGAACTCCGTGACCGCTTGGGCGGGCTGCCTTCGCCTGCTGAGGCGGAGGACATCTGGTCTGACATCTGGCACCAGGAGGCGCACAACAGCACTGCGATCGAGGGCAACACGCTCGTGTTGCAAGAGGTGGAGAAGCTCCTTGAGGAGGGCCGGGCGGTAGGCGCGAAGCCGCTCAGGGACTACATGGAGGTGCGGGGGTACGGCGACGCTGCGAAGTGGGTGTACGGGCAGGCATTGGAGCCGGGAGACTGGCAGAACGGAGATCTCATCACGCTCCAGGAAGTTCGCCAGATCCACCACACCGCCATGTCGCTTGTGTGGGCTGTGGATCCCCATCCGCATGCCACCCCCGCCGAAGGCCCGGGGAACTTCCGGCAGCACGAGATCGCCAAGTTCCCAGGAGGTATGAAGCCGCTGCCATGGCCGGAAGTCGACTCCCAGATGCGGGACTGGGTAAAGGTCGTCGATGACCTTCGCGGCGAGTCCGAGGAACCCCTCCCCGAACGCTTGGCCCACGTTCATAACCGGTTCGAACAAATACATCCGTTCCTCGACGGCAACGGACGGACGGGCCGTTTGGTGCTCAACTTGATACTTTGCAGGACTGGATATCCACCAGCGATCATCTACAAGCGCGACCGCGACAAGTACCTTCAGGCGATGCGCCGAGCCGACAATGACGAGTTCGGCCCGTTGGGTGAACTCATCGCACGCAGCGTGACGACGAATCTGTACCGCTTCGTCATGCCGGCGGTGGCCGGACCGGTCAAGCTTGTCCCCCTACCTGCTCTCGCGACGCGCGACGTCACCGAGAACGCCCTCCGGGTAGCTGCCGCACGGGGACGACTTCGTGCGGTCAAGGGCGACGACGGCATGTGGCGTAGCAGCAAGAAGTGGGTGAACGACTACCTCAAGTCGAGGCATCGCAGGTCGTGATGTGTCTGCCGTGGATGAAAGGTGGCCTGAGCGGCAGGACCCACCAACAGCCTCCCTTCTCCCTCAATGATTACTGCGGCATCGGGGGCACCAACGTCAAGCTAGGTGACCCATCCAAGCATGCAGCTTTGGCAGGCTGCCTCGGGTTTCCGGTCTCCTGTCATCTATACCTGGGAGGAGACGAGCAGAGTTGACTTGATGACACAATAATGATGTCATCGAGTCATGTTATACCGTACGCCGAAGCTGGACGAAGCCGATCATCGGGCACTCGAAGAGATCGAGAGGATGCGGTACGACCTGCGCATGCATGTTCGTCCGCAGACCCGCTGGACCAAGCAGTTGCGTAGAAGTCTCACCGCTAGGGCCATCGTCGGTTCCAACACGATCGAGGGTTACGCAGCCTCTGTTGATGATGTCGAGGCGCTCATGGCAGGGGAAGAACCGCTGGAATCCAGCGAGAGCACTCGCAAGGAGTTGGAGGGCTACCAGCGGACCATGACCTACATCCAGGGCCTGTCCGATGCCGGTGATGAGTTTGCCTATGATCTGGGCCTGCTGAACGGCCTCCACTTCATGATCCAGGAACACCACCCGGACAAGCGCCCAGGCCGGCTTCGCCAAGGCCCGGTCTACGTCACCAGTCCTGATGATCCTGCCGTCGCCGCCTACACCGGGCCGGATCCCGAGTCGGTCCCAGCTCTTATGGGCGAACTGGTCGCATGGCTCAACGAAGGAGACCTCGATGCTCCGGTGCACGTTCGTGCCTCGATGGCGCATCTGAACCTGGTGAAGATCCACCCATGGGCCGACGGCAACGGCCGCATGTCGCGAGCACTGTCCACCCTGGTGTTCGCACGAGAGGCACTGATGCCCGCGGAGTTCTCCTCAATCGAGGAGTGGCTCGGCAGGGGGCAGAACACCTACGCCTACTACCAGGTCCTGGGTGAGGTCGGCGGTCCTGAGTGGAGCCCCGAACGGGACACGCACCCGTGGATCAAGTTCTGTCTGCGGGCTCACCACATTCAGGCTCAACAGGCGAAACGCCGTGTCGATCTGCTGAGCCGCGCATGGGTGGAACTGTCGGCCGTAACCGCGGTTGCCGGGCTCGACGAGCGAACAGTGTTCGCGCTTCTGCCCGCCTTCTGGGGTTCGCGCGTGCGGCGTACCGTCTACCAGCAGGACGCCGAGTTGAGCACCCAGCAGGCCATCAGGGATATCCGGGAACTTTGCCGGTTGGGATGGTTAGCCCCTCAGGGACAGGCGAGAGGGCGCTACTACGTGGCAGGCCCGGCCATGCAACCGATCCTTGCCGCCGTACAGCAATCCACACAGCCCTACATGGATCCATATCGGGATCGTGAGGCGTCTTGATCTGCCCCTGGAAGGGAAGTCCCCAGCCTTTCGCTCCGGCGGGCTCCGAGGCCTCCTGCCTCAACAGCTACTGCGGCCTCGGGGGAACCGGGGTCGTCTGCCCGGTGTGAGGTGCCCAGAGGTCGCCGGGCAGGTCGTCCTCCGGGTTGCGCCACCGCATCCGCCCTGGACGTACGTCTCACAGCGCCGGATCACGTCCCGCAGCGCCGCCAGCACGCACGGCCCGTCCGCGATCCGCTCGGCCTTCCCCTGTCGTCGACGAGGGCCTCGTGCCAGTCCTTGCGTACGACGCCGTCCATCGGCACCGTGTCGGCCTCGCCGTGAAAGCGGCTTTTGCCGTCGACCTCGGCGTACTGCTCCAGCAGCTTCATCGCGTCCATCACCGGCCGGTATGCGGTGTTGTTGCACGTGAAACCCGGAGTCTGTACGGCCCGGCCCCCTCAAGCCGGGCCGTACGACGGGCCCCCTGGGATGTGACGCCGCCGCACCGGCTCATGGGGGGGAAGATCAGGCGCACGGTGTGCACCGGCCTGACCTGGAGGGCCCGTCTCCTGACCGGTTTCCCGGCCAGGCTTTCAGCGGATGAGCACGGGAGTGTCCGGCGGGCTCCGACGAGGGTCTGCTGTTACTCGCGGGTTGGTCATGCGGCTCTCCGGTGGGGACGCCGGAGGTGGTGCGGCGCGGCGGCGGATGCCGGGGAAGGAGCGCCGCCGCGCCTGCTCTGGGGCACCGGGAGTGCCGGGAGCGCCGGAGATATCGGGGCGGTGAGAGGGGTCTCCCGGCGGGTGGCCACGGCCATGACCGCCTCGTACATCCGAGCCTCCAGCTCCTCTGCGGTGGCGGCGTCGACCATCAGCGGCTCGGACGTCGCCCAGGCGGCCAGGGCGTAGAAGCGGCGACTGCCCACGCCGTACAGCACGGTCCAGCTCGGCCACGCCTGCGCCAGCCGTTCGGCCTGGGCTCGGGCCGGGCCGTCCCACAACCGGCGATGCACCGTCGTGGGGCGGGCCTGCCCGGCGCGGTGACGGCCGGAGGTGTGGGAGTCGCGAGGGTCGCGGCGCCACATCATGACGTCACCGCCTCGGCCGCCTCCTCCTGGCGGGCGGCCTCGGCCCGGAGGCCGTCGAAGGTGTCGGCGTCCACCGTGCGGTAGGCGTCGGTACGGTTCAGCTGCTCGGTGGTGAAGGGCCGCACGCGGCTGGCCCAGTAGCGTCCGGCGTCGCTGCGGACCACCCGCCAACCGGGGATCATCGACGTCGCGGACTCGGGCATCGCGGATCTACCATCGTGCATGGATCGGACCTCCAATGTCCGGTCGAGGACCCGCCCGGTCGTCGCAAGCGCCGGGCGGGTCCGCTTTCATTCGGGGATTCGACGACGCGACGTCTGGTGAGCCGCGCCACCTCGCCAGTTCGGGGCGAGGCTGTCCGAAGGGCTTTGCGATCTGTCAGGGCACCGCCGCTCTCCGTGTCTTTCGGTCACACTGTTAGTGAAGTCGTGCGCACTCCGTAGCGGGAGGCGGAGAATGGCGGAGAACCACCCGGAGACTTGAAGTCTCCGGGCACCCTGGCCAGGCGATTGGTGCAGCGATGACCCGACAACAGCGTCCGCCGTGGGCAATGCGGTTGCAGGCTCAGCGCGAGGCGCGCCACTGGAACAAATGTGAAATGGCACGCCAGCTCATCCGCGCCGCCGGCCACGACCACGGGTCCGTCGAATCCCTGGCGCGGCAGATTCGTGACTGGGAGAGAGGTAAGCACTTTCCTCGCGACTGGACCATCGCCTACGCCACAGCTTTCGGCATTCCCAAGGACGAGCTCTTCGGTACGGCCAAGCCGAAGTGCCGTGACATTCTGGAGACGGGTCTGACTACGATCGACCTCATTCCCTACCCGCCTCACCAGGGCCCTGTAGCTCCGGAGCTCGTCATGTACTTTCTCGAACAGCTTCCCGGCCACTACAGAGCTGACATGTGGCTCGGTCCTCGCCATCTCATTCCAACCGTCACGACCCAGGCGAAGCTCATCAAGGAACTCGCCCATGCGGCCGACACGCCGGTGCGTCGTGGCCTACTGGGCGCTGGTGTCGCATACGCGGCACTGCTCGGCTGGCTGTACCAGGACGCTGGTGACCTCAACCGGTCCGGGTTCTGGCGGGCACTGACCCTGGACATGGCTCATCGGTCTCAGGATCCGCAGCTCATCAGCTACGCCCTCACCAACAAAGCGATGCTCGCGATCGATGTGGGCGAGGGGCGCACCGTTGTCGACTACGCAGAGGCTGCCTCGAACGACAAGGGCAAGCTGTGCCCGAAAGTTCGAATACTTGCGCTGGTCCACCAAGCGCACGGCAACTCGATGCTGCCGGTCAAGAACAAGGACCTGGTGGACCGGTTGCTGGACCAGGCGGCCGAGCTTGTGGATCAGGTCGACGACGAACACCCCTGGGGCAACGCCTGCCGCCGTACCCCCGGATATATCGATGTCCAGCGAGCGACCGCCTATCTCCGGCTGGGCGCCTACCGGGAGGCGGTCGCGCTCTGGGACCGGATTCTCGGCACGGTGCCGGAGGCGGCACGGCGCGACAACGGAGTGTTCTGGGCGCGCCAGGCCGGTGCTCTTGCCTCGATCCCCGAACCGGAACGGGTTGTCCAGATCGCGTCAGCCACGGCGGCGATCGTCGAGGGCACCGGGTCGGCGAGGCTGCGTCAGGAGCTCCGAGCCATTCCCCGCCGCGCGACTGCCTGGGCGGGTACTGCGCCCGGCCGGGAGTTGAATGAGATCCTCTCTCAATTCGTCTGACCCCATTGATATGGAGGTGCCGATGACCCCTCAGCCGCTGTCCGAGGAACAGATCGTGGCCCATCTGGCCGGGCTACCGGGATGGGAGCGCGAGGGTCAGGCCATTACCCGGACATTCGCCCACTCATACCACGAGTGTGTGCACATGGCGATGTACGTCGCGGCCAAGGCCCGTGAGATCGGCCACCATCCTGACATTCACATCACCTGGCAGCGGATCCGCTTCGCGATCACCACTCACGACGCCGGAAACCGCCTCACGGCCAAGGATTTCGAACTCGCGCGCCACATTGACACGATCGCCACCGGCCACGGTGCCGAAGCCGCCTGAACACGCGGCCGGATCAAAGGCTCCGTCCGGCCCGGTGCCAGCCTTTGGGCGCCGCGTGAGGCCCGTGATCGACCTGGCCGGGACGGAAGCGCGGAACGTCCCCCCCCTGAAGAGGCTCCGGTACGGCAGGCTGGCGGGGTGAGCAAAATGGAGCGGCGGATCGTGGAGGCGGCGGAGGCCGCGCTCGCGCAGCGTAAGTTCGTCACCGCACTCGACGTGCTGACCGGGGTCCGCTGGCTGCACGCCAGGCATGTGGACACCTGGCGGCAGGGCCGGGCCGCCACGCTGGAGGAGCTCGCGGCGGTGGACGGCGCCAAGATGGCCGCCGCGGTGGCCGTGCTCCGGGGCTGGGCTCTGGCCAAGGGGTTGACGCCGGGCGAGACCGCCTACGTCTCCGGCGGCCGGGACCGGGGGGAGCTGCGCTTCCTCACCGACGGGGACGACGGCGCCTTCCGGGTCCACTGGATCTCACCCGACATGAGCGAGGCGCGGCGGCGGCAGCTGGCCGAACGGCAGAGCAAGGCCCCCGACCTGGTGGCGGTGGAGCCGCAGCAGCCCTGGGAGTGCGCGGGCTGCGGCGACTCAGGCCCCTATCTGATCATGGAGAACGCCGGGCCGTACTGCCTGACCTGCGCGGACCTGGACCATCTGGTCTTCCTGCCGGCGGGCGACGCGGCGCTCAGCCGCCGCGCCAAGAAGGAGAGCGGGCTGGCCGCCGTGGTGGTCAGGTTCAACTCCCGGCGCAAACGTTATGAGCGGCTGGGCGTCCTGGTCGAGGAGACCGCGCTGGCGCTGGCCGAGGAGCGGTGCCTGGCCGACGAGGAGGTGCGGCTGCGCCGCAGGGAGCGTGACCGGGAACGGCGGGCCGGGGAGGATGTGGAGTTCCAGGCGGGGATGGCCCGGGAGATCGTCCGGCTGTTTCCCGGCTGCCCGCCCGAGCGGGCCGAGGAGATCGCCCGGCACGCCGGGCAGCGGGGCAGCGGCCGGGTGGGCCGTACCGCCGCGGCCAGGGGGTTCGGCACCGAGGCGATCACCCTGGCCGTGGTCGCCTCGGTGCGCCATCTCGACACCGACTACGATCGGCTGCTGATGTCGGGGGTGCCCAGGGCTGAGGCCAGGGACCGGATCCGGACGTCCGTCGACCGGGTGCTCGGCCGCTGGCGTGCCGTGACTGTCGGTGCCCCGGCGCACAATGGGCCTCGTGGAGAACGTGAACGCGGAGAGCCCGGGGAACGCGGGAAGCCCGGAGAAGTGGCATGAGGTCCGGCAGACGCTGCTTGAGTTCGCGCTGCGTCTGCCGGAGACGTACGAGGACCATCCGTGGGGCGAGACGGTGGTCAAGGTCAACAAGAAGATCTTCCTCTTCCTCGGTGTCGAGCAGCCGACGGAGAAGTGGAGCCCGAACGTCGGGGTCAAGCTGCCCCAGTCGAACGGCCACGCGCTGGCTCTGGAGGGGATCAGGCCCTCGGGATACGGGCTCGGCAAGGCGGGGTGGGTGACGATCCCACTGCTGGGCGAGCTCCCGGAGACGGAGGTGCTCCTCGACTGGGTCGAGGAGAGCTATCGGGCCGTCGCGCCCAAGAGGCTGGTCGCCCTGCTCGACGCTCCCGGCTAGCGCCGCGGTCCTCCGCACGGGCGGACCGGAGGCGGCTCGTCCCACGCCCCGCCGGCTCGCCGTCGAAGGACTGGTCGTCATCAACTTCGCATGGGCGGACCGGAGGCGGCTCATCCAGCGCGGCCGGCCACCGGCGCCGCTGTGACGTCGGAACCATCCGCCGAGGATTCCGGCCGAGCCGGGGGACTTTCAGGAACGAACCCTGCGAACACCGCTGAACGGGATGAACACCAATTCGGCGTGGCGTCCGCTCTTCTGCTGTGACGTAGTGCGCATACTAAGACGACTCCCCCCTGGACGCGGTGGGTTGATTGCGTACGGGTCACCTTCGCTCGCCAACCCTCCGACGTCATCTGCGTGCCCGTCGCCCGATGACGGCACGTCGCCAACGATCGGGCAGCCGCCCGGCAGGAGGAGTACATGCGTTTGCTTATGGGGTCGGGGGCGCTCGCCCTTCTCATTCTGGGGACGAGCGGTACCGCCGTGGCGGCCGCCCCCGACCCGGAAGACCCGCTGGCCGTGGCCGTCGAGCCGGTCAACGCCGGCAAGATCAAGAACGACCAGTTCTTCACCTCGCTCCGGATCTCCCCGGGACGCCCCCGCCAGGACAGTGACGTCCGGCTGATCGTGCGCTGTCCCAAGAAGGCGACCGACGCGGTCGTCTTCTCCAAGGTCCTCAACGACGCGGGTGTGAGGCGGCACAGTACGGCGCTGGGCATCGGTCTCAACGAGGACAAGTACGGACACGACACCGAGGATGTCGGGTTCGACGCGCCACTGGGGCCCCGCCGGGTCTGGATGAAGTGCATAAAGATCGACGTGGACAAGGAGACCCGCAGCAGGAAGATCGAGGTGATCAGCCGGGCCAGGACCGCGGTTCTCGTGCGCAGATACAGCAAGTGGCAGCACTGACCTGACGCGGTCCGGTCCGCGGGGCGCAAGCCGGTACGGCAGGCGTCCCGCGGAACGCCTGCCGTCAGGTGACGGCCAGGCGCCGCCGGTAGCGCTCGTCGCGCCAGTGCTCCTTCTCCAGCACCTCCGCCAGGGTGACGGCCGCGTCGTGGACGTCGGCGAAGCCGATGTAGAGCGGGGCGAAGCCGAAGCGCAGGATGTCCGGTGCCCGGAAGTCGCCGTGGACGCCCCGGTCGGTCAGGGCACGCACGATCGGGTAGCCGTCGGGGTGGGAGAAACTGACCTGGCTGCCCCGGCGCTCCGGGTCGCGGGAGGAGACCAGGGTGAGGCCGTACGGCGCGCAGAGCTCCTCCACCAGGTCGATGAAGAGCGAGGTCAGCGCCACGCTCTTGGCCCGGACCTGGGTCATGTCCACCCGCTCCCACATGTCCAGCGCGGCGTTGAGCGGGGCGTAGGAGAGCACGTGCGGGGTGCTCACGGTGAAGCGCTGGATGCCCTCGGCCGGCCGGTAGCCGGGCTCGAAGGCGAACGGCGCCGCGTGGCTGTACCAGCCGGTCAGCAGTTGCTCGGCGTCGGCCTGGTGCCGGGGGTGGACGTAGACGAACGCGGGGGATCCGGGGCCGCCGTTGAGATACTTGTAGGTGCATCCGATCGCGAAGTCGGCCGCCGACATGTCCACCGGGAAGGCGCCCACGCTGTGGCAGAGGTCCCAGATCATCAGCGCGCCCGCCGCCTGGACCCGCGCGGTCACCTCGGCGGTGTCGTAGCGGTCCCCGGTCCGGTAGTCCACCTCCGACAGCAGCACGCACGCCACGTCGTCGGAGAGCGCGTCGTCGATGTCCCCGATGTCGCGGACCTGGTAGCCGCCCAGCGCCTTGACCAGGCCCTCGACCATGTAGCGGTCGGTCGGGAAGTTGGTCAGATCGGAGATGACCACCCGGCGTTCCGGGCGCAGGCTCAGGGCCGCCGAGACGGCCTTGACCACGGTGATCGAGGTGCTCTCCCCCACCGCGACCTGGCCGGGACCGACACCGATCAGCGGGGCCAGGCGGTCACCGACGGTCAGCGGCAGGTCGAACCAGCCGGAGTTCCAGCCGCCGACCAGCCGCCGCTCCCACTCCCGGACGACGTCCGCCGTCGCCGCCGCGGCGGTTCTGGGCGGCGCGCCGAGCGAGTTGCCGACCAGGTAGATCGTTCCGTCGGGGAGGACGAACTCGTTCCTGAAATGCTTGAGGGGATCGGCGTCGTCGAGGGCGACGCAGTCCGCACGGCTGAGGGTCACGAATCATCTCCGGGTTAGGGCCTTACCGACCTCTCCATCATCGGGCATCGGCGGAGGTCGGGACGTCAGAGGTTCCGGGACACGGAACCCGGAGCCGCCCCGCCGTACCGGACGGCGGCACGGGTCACCGGCCGAGGAATCGGGCGGCGTTCCCGCCGAGCAGCTTGGCGCGGGCGGTGTCGGAGAGGAACCCGGCGTTTCTGATCAGGGAGCCGACCGGCGACTCACCCAGCGGGTAGGGGAAGTCCGAGCCCAGCATGACCCGGTCCTCCCCCATGGTGTCCACCAGCAGCCGCAGCGCCCGCTCGTCGAACACGATCGAGTCCACGCTGAACCGCTCCAGGTAGGCCGAGGGCGGGAACTCCGAGGTCCCGACCACGTCGTTGCGGCGGTGCCAGGCGTTCTCGAAGCGGCCGAGCCAGAAGGCGAACGAGCCGCCGCCGTGCGCGAAGCAGACGCGCAGGTCGTCGGAGATCCGGTCGAAGACGCCGCCCAGGATCAGGGCGAGCACCGACAGGTGGGTCTCGGCGGGCATGCCGACCAGCCACTGGGCCATCCAGCGCTGCAGGCGGGGGCTCTCCGGCATGTCCCACGGGTGGACGAAGACGGGCGCGCCCACGGCCGCGCAGTGCTGGAGGAACTGGACGATCCCCTCGTCGTCGAGGTCGCGGTCCCCGACGTGGTTGCCGATCTCGACGCCCGCGTGCCCCGCCGCCAGGCACCGGTCCAGCTCGGCGCAGGCCAGGTCCGGGTCCTGGAGCGGCACCTGGCAGAACGGCACCAGCCGCTCGGACGCGCAGATCTCCAGGGCCAGGTCGTTGAAGATCCTGGCGACCCCGACCGCCTGCGCCGCCGGGCGCTGGTAGGAGAAGAACACCGGCGTCGGCGAGACGACCTGGACGTCCACCCCGTCGGCGTCCATCTGGTCGAGACGGACCGACGGGTTCCAGCAGTCGTCGGCGATCCGGCGGAACTCCCGGTCACCGAGCAGGATCATGGCCTCCCGCTCGGACTCCACCCGGAGCCTCGGCGCCTGCGCCCAGCCGAGGTCCGGCCAGCCCTTCGGGACGTAGTGGGTGTGGGCGTCGATGATCAATGGTTATCCCTTGCCCGGGTGGAACGCCCCGCAGTTGTCGCAGGTGCGGGCCTTCTCGTCGTCGTAGAAGGACTGGAAGATCGGCGGCAGGTCGGCCACGATGTCACGGACCTGGAGTTCCACCTCGTGGACCACCGCGTCGCACTCCTGGCAGTACCACCGGAACTTCTCCAGCACGCCCTCCCGCCTGATCCGCTCCACCAGGAATCCGACCGAGCCCTCCTCGGGGCGCTGCGGCGAGTGCGGCAGGTTCGGCGGGAGCAGCCACATCTCCCCCTCGCGGATATGGACGGTCTCCGGCCCCTCCGGGGTCATGACGTTGACGTGCATGTTGCCGCGGACCTGGTAGAAGAGCTCCTCGTACGGATCGACGTGGAAGTCGGTCCGCGCGTTCGGCCCGCCGACCACCATCACGATGAGGTCGTTGGAGTCCTCGAAGATGACCTTGTTGCCCACCGGGGGCTTGAGCAGATGGGCGTGCTCGTCGATCCACTTGGTGAAGTCGATGGGGGGTATCACTGGCGCTCCTCCGGTCTGTAGGCCACGGCCTGGATCTCGATGAGCAGGTGTGGGTGGGGCAGTTGGTGAACGGCGACGGTGGTCCTGGTCGGGCCCGTCTCGTCGAAGTACTCCGCGTAGACCGCGTTGTAGCCACCGAAGTCGTTCATGGTGACCAGGTAGGTGGTGACCTGTACGAGGTCGCTCAGCTCGGCCCCCGCCGCCCGAAGGATGTCGGCGATGTTCTCGATCACGGCCCGGGTCTGCTGGGCGATGTCGAGCTTGACCGTGCCGAACTCGTCGGCCTCGGCGCCGATGATCGTGTTGTCCGGCCGGCGGGAGCTGGTGCCGGACACGTAGATGAAGTCTCCGGCCCGCTTGACGTGCGGAAATCTCCCGCGCGGTGCGGCCTTGCCCGTGACGACGAGCCCCCCGGTCATGATGTCCTCCCCGATGTCCCCGCGGCGGCGCCCGTCCCGGCGCCCCCGGTCGTGCCTCCGCCGGTCTTCCCGGCCTTCCCCGCTTTCCCGGCGTCCCCCGCTCCCGCGGCGGTGTCCCCGCCGATGTCCCCGGCGGTGAACGAGACCGAGCCCAGATGCTGGATCTCCACCCGGACATGGGCCCCGGGGGTGAGCGGCTCGGCGGGCGTGGCGGCACCGGCGAGCAGGATCCACCCGGGCTCCAGAACCACCCCCACCTGTACGGCCAGCCGCGCGGCCTCCACCACGGCCCGGCGCGGATCGCCCAGGATCGCGGCGGTCGAGCCGACCTGGACGGGGCGGCCGTCGATCTCGAAGACGACGCCGAGGTTCCACCGGGCGGAATCGTAGGACCGCCATGGGCCGATCGCGTATCCGGCGGCCGAGGTGTTGTCGGCGATCACGTCCGGCAGCGAGAACCGGAAGTCCCGGTAGCGGGAGTCGATGATCTCGATGCCGGGGGCCACCGCCGCGACGGCGCCGGGCGCCAGGGCGTCGGCGACGCTCTCGACGCGGCGGCCGATCAGGTAGACGACCTCCGGCTCGACCCGGGGATGGATGTATCCCGAGACGTCGGCGTGTGAGCCGTCGAGCACGGCCGACGACTCCGGCACCCGGCCGAAGATCACGTCGTGCACGCCCATCTGACGGCGCTTGCCCTCGCTGGTGAGGCCCAGCTTCACCCCGGCCAGCCGGTCCCCCCGGTCCAGGCGGAGCCGGAGCAGCTCGTCCTGAACCCGGTAGGCGGCGGCCACGTCGTAGCCCGGCTCCGGCTCCGGCTGCGGCACCGCGCGGGCCGTACGCGCGGCCTCGTCGAGCACCGCGGCGAGGCGGCGAACGTCGGTCACGACCCCTCCTCCGCACGGAGGAGGTCCAGCGCGATGTCCACGATCATGTCCTCCTGGCCGCCGACCATCCGGCGGCGGCCCACCTCGGTCAGGATGGTCCGGGTGTCGACGCCGTAGCGCGCCGAGGCCGCCTCGGCGTGGCGCAGGAAGCTGGAGTAGACCCCGGCGTAGCCGAGCGTCAGAGTCTCCCTGTCCACCCGGACCGGACGGTCCTGCAGCGGCCGGACCAGGTCGTCGGCCGCGTCCATCAGGGCGTGCAGGTCGCAGCCGTGTTCCCAGCCCATCAGGTCGGCCACCGCGACGAACACCTCGATCGGGCAGTTGCCCGCGCCCGCGCCCATCCCGGCGAGGGAGGCGTCCACCCGGTAGGTGCCGTTCTCCACCGCCACGACCGAGTTGGCCACGCCCAGCCCCAGGTTGTGGTGGGCGTGGACGCCGATCTCCGTGCCCTCGTCGAGCACCGAGCGGTAGGCCCTGACCCGGTCCCGCATCCCGTCCATGGTCAGCCTGCCGCCGGAGTCGGTCACGTAGACGCAGTGCGCGCCGTACGACTCCATGAGCTTGGCCTGCCGCGCCAGTTCCCCGGCCGGGGCCATGTGGGACATCATCAGGAACCCGGCCACGTCCATGCCCAGCTCGCGGGCGGTGGCGATGTGCTGGGCCGAGATGTCGGCCTCGGTGCAGTGGGTGGCGATCCGGACCGAGCTCACGCCGAGCGCGTGGGCACGCCTGAGGTCGTGGATGGTGCCGATCCCGGGGAGCAGCAGGGTCGTCAGCCTCGCCCGCCGTACAGCCCCGGCGACCGCCTCGATCCACTCGTCGTCGGTGTGCGCGCCCGGGCCGTAGTTGAAGCTGCCCCCGGCGAGACCGTCACCGTGGGCGATCTCGATGGCCGCCACACCCGCGGCGTCCAGCGCCGCGGCGATCTGGGCGGCCTGGGCCGTGGTGTAGCGGTGCCGGATGGCGTGCATGCCGTCCCGCAACGTCACATCCTGGACGTAGAGTCTCACACGTTCACCTCCGCCAGCCGCTCGGCGGTGCGCAGCGCGGCCGAGGTCATGATGTCCAGGTTTCCCGCGTACGCGGGCAGATAGTGGGCGGCGCCCTCGACCTCCAGGAAGACGCTCACCTTGATCCCCCCGTTCCGCTCCCCGGTGGGCAGCGGCTCCCCCACCGGGATCCGGTCGAACTGCACGTCCTGCTTGAGCCGGTAACCGGGCACGTAGTCGCGGACCCTGTCCACCATGGACTGTACGGCCCGCGTCACCTCGGCCTCGTCGCACTCGTCGACGAGGCAGTAGACCGTGTCCCGCATGATCAACGGCGGCTCGGCCGGGTTGAGCACGATGATCGCCTTGCCCAGCGCGGCCCCGCCGACCTTCTCGATGGCCCGGGAGGTCGTCTCGGTGAACTCGTCGATGTTGGCGCGGGTGCCGGGGCCCGCGGACCTGGAGGCGATCGAGGCGACGATCTCGGCGTACCTGACGGGGGTCCGGGAGGCCACGGCCGCCACGATCGGGATCGTCGCCTGCCCGCCGCAGGTGACCATGTTGAGGTTCGGCTCGCCGAGGTGGGCGTCCAGGTTCACCGGGGGCACCACGTAGGGACCGACGGCGGCGGGGGTCAGGTCGATGACCCGCTTGCCGTGCGCCCGGAGCACCCGGTCGTTGTGCAGGTGCGCCTTGGCCGAGGTCGCGTCGAGGACGACGTCCACCTCGGCGAAGCCGGGCAGCGCCACCAGGCCCTCGACCCCCTCGTGGGTGGTCGCCACCCCGCGCCGCCGGGCGCGGGCGAGACCGTCGGAGTCGGGGTCGATGCCCGCCAGGGCGACGACCTCCACCCGCTTGGAGAGCAGGGCCTTGAACATCAGGTCGGTGCCGATGTTCCCGGAGCCGATAATGGCGATCTTCATCGGCCGTCCGCCGCTCCGCGCCCGCTCCGCGGGCGGATCCGTCCGTTCGCCGGCCACGCCGGCCTCGTTCACCTTCATGTGAGGACCGCCCCTACCAGGGTCATGAGAAGACCACCTTTGCCGAGGTCATGAGAAGACCGCCCTTACCGAGCCGACGCCGTCGATGTGGGCCTCGAAGACGTCACCGGGCTCGACGGGGACCATCGGCCCGAGCGCCCCGGTCAGCACGACGTCGCCGGCCAGCAGCGGGAAGTCCCTGCCGCCCAGCGCGTTGGCCAGCCAGACGGCGGCGTTGAGCGGATGGCCCAGGCAGGCCGCGCCCGCCCCGGTGGAGACCTCCCGGCCGCCCCGGTTCATGGTCATCCCGGCCAGGCGCAGGTCCAGGCCGCGCAGCTCGACCGGGGTGTTGCCGAGCACGAACGCCCCGCTGGAGGCGTTGTCGGCGACGGTGTCCAGCAGCGTGATGTCCCACCCGGCGATCCGGCTGTCCACGATCTCGATCGCCGGCAGCACGAAGTCGACCGCCCGGATGACGTCGGCCACCGTGAACGGCCCTCCCACCAGGTCCGCCTTGAGGACCAGGGCGATCTCCGCCTCGGCCTTGGGCTGCAGGAGGTCGCCGGCCGGGATGGGCAGGCCGTCGGGGTGGGCCATGTCCGCGAAGAGCATGCCGAAGTCCGGCTGGTCCACGCCGAGCTGGCGCTGGACCGCCGGGGAGGTCAGGCCGATCTTCCGCCCCACCAGCCGCCGCCCGTCGTGCAGCGCCCGCCTGGTGTTGATCTCCTGTACGGCGTAGCCGGTCTCGGCGGTCCCGAGCGGCAGCATCTCCCGCACCGGAGCGCAGGGCTTGCCGTCGCGCGCCGCCTCCAGCAGCCGGTCGGCCGCCTCGACGAGCGCGTCGGCCGTCTCGCTCCGCTCAGTCATGTTCCGGCTCCAGCCTGATCGTGATCGTGGTGGGTTCGGAGTAGAAGTCCAGCGAGTGGGTGCCGCCCTCCCTGCCGATGCCCGACAGCTTCACTCCGCCGAACGGGGTGCGCAGGTCCCTCAGATACCAGGTGTTCACCCAGACCAGGCCGGCCTGGAGCGACTGGGCGACCCGGTGGGCCCTGCTGAGCCGCGAGGTCCACACCGTCGCCGCCAGGCCGTACTCGCTGTCGTTGGCCAGCTCGACGGCCTCGGCCTCGGTGTCGAACGGGGTCACGTGGCAGATCGGCCCGAAGATCTCCTCCCGGTTCACCCTGGAGGTCCGCGGCAGCCCGGTCAGCACGGTCGGCTCGACGTAGTAACCGCCGTCCCTGTCGTCGCCGAAACTCGGCACGCCGCCCCCGGCCCGGATCTCCGCCCCCTCCTCGGCGGCCAGCCGGTAGTAGGAGAGCACCTTGTCCCGGTGCTCCGCGGAGATCATCGGCATCATCGTGGTGTCCTCGTCGGCGGGGCGGCCGAACCTCAGCTCCCCGGCCCGCTCGGCCAGCCGGGTGACGAACTCCTCGAAGACCGGCCGCTGCACGTAGAGCCGCTCGGTGCACAGGCAGACCTGGCCGCCGTTGGTGAAGACCGACCGGACGCTCCCCTCGACGGCCGCGTCCAGGTCGGCGTCGGCGAAGACCAGCCCGGCGTTCTTACCGCCCAGCTCGAACGAGACCGGCTTGACCCGGTCGGCCACGCTCTTCATGATCGTCGATCCGGTACGGCTCTCGCCGGTGAAGGTGACCGCGTCCACCCCCGGGTGCTCGACCAGGAACTGGCCGGTGGAGCCGCCGCCGAACCCGTGCACCACGTTGAGGACGCCCGGTGGCAGGCCGATCGCGGCGGCGATGTCCGCCAGCACGGCGACCGAGCCCGGCGTGTGCTCGGAGGGTTTGACCACGATGGTGTTGCCAGCGACGAGCGCGGGGCCGATCTTCCAGGTGGCCAGCAGGAACGGCAGGTTCCACGGCACGATCACCGCGACCACGCCGAGCGGCTTGCGCACGGTGTAGCTCAGCACGTCCGTCAGATGGAACGCGCTCTCCGGACGCTGGGCGGCGATCTCGGCGAAGGACCGGAAGTTGGCCGCGCCGCGCGGGATGTCGAGCGTCCGGGTCTGCGTGATCGACTTGCCGGTGTCCGCGATCTCCGCGGCCACCAGGTCCTCGAACCGCTCCTCGATCGCGTCGGCGAGCCGGCGCATCCAGCCGGCCCGCTCGGCCACCGGCAGCGCCGCCCAGCCCGGCAGGGCGGCGCGGGCCGCGTCGACCGCCCGGTCGACGACGGAACGGTCCGCCTCGTGGACCAGACGGACCGGCCGTCCGGTCACCGGATCGTGGACGGCGAACGTCGCCCCCTCGGCGGCCGGTACCCCACCGATGAAGTGGGTCACCTGGTCAGACAAGACTTCTCCTCGGAAAAGAACCCCCGCTGGGTCACTATCTACGGGTATAGAGGTCAAGACGATTGTGGGCAACAATGTGTTCCGTGACACGGAACCCCGATCGCCTCTCGATGCTGGAGAAATCCTGGCTTGTCCTGGACGCGTTCCGCCCCACGGGAGGCCCCCTCCGGCTGACCCAGGTCGCCGAGCGATGCCATCTGCCCAAGACCACCGCCTTCCGGCTCCTCGCCGAGCTCACCGAGATCGGCGCGATCACCCGCCGCGAGGACGGCTACTATCTCGGCCGCCGACTGTTCGAACTCGGTTCCATCGTGCCCCTGGAACGCGACCTGAGACACGCGGCGCTGCCCTTCATGCACGATCTCTACGAAGCCACCCACGAAACCGTGCATCTGGGCGTGCGCGACGGCCTGGACGTGGTCTACGTGGAGAAGATCCGTGGTCAGGAGGCGTTCGCCCTGCCCTCCCGGGTCGGCGGTCGCCTCCCGCTGTCCTGCACGGGGCTCGGCAAGGCCATGCTGGCCTACTCGGGGCCCGAGCTGATCGACGAGGTGCTCGGCCGCCCCCTGCGCCGGCTGACCCCCCACTCGATCGTGGACCCGCAGCGCCTTGAGGAGGCCATCGGCCAGATCCAGGCCTCGGGCCTGGCCTACGAGCGCGAGGAGGCCCAGCTGGGCGGCGCCTGCATCGCGGCCCCGGTCTTCGGCAACGGCGTCGCGGTCGGCGCCCTGTCGGTCTCCGTCCCCCTGGCCCGATTCCAGCCCACCCGCCTGGCCCCCGCGGTCAAGGCCGCGGCCCTGGGCATCTCCCGAGCTCTCACCCGGGGCATCTGACCCGGCGGGGTGGGTATGCGGTTCACTGTTCGTTCGACCCGGTCAGCCGGCAGGAGAGTTCCCATGAAAGCCCGTACCGAGACGGTCACCGTCGCCGACGGCTCGTTCGACCTGCACCTGTGGCTGCCCGAGAGCGGCGGCGGCCCGGTCGTGCTGCTGATTCAGGAGATCTTCGGCGTCGGGGCGTACATCAGGAGCGTCGCCGAGGACCTGGCGGGGCTCGGATACGTGGTCGGCGCGCCGGACCTGTTCTGGCGGATCCAGCCCAACTGGGTGTCCGGCCACGACGAGGACGGGGTGGCCTCGTCGATGAGGACCGCCGCCGCGTTCGACCTCCCCCAGGGGGTCGCCGACTCGGCCATGGCGCTGGCCCACCTGCGCGCGCTGCCCGAGGCGCGCGGCGGAGCCGGGGTGGTCGGGTTCTGCCTGGGCGGCTCGGTCGGCTACCTCCTGGCGGCCACCGTCGAGGCGGACGCGGTGCTGTCGTTCTACGGCTCCGCCGTCCCCGGGGCCACGGGCCTGATGGACGAGATCACCTGTCCGCTGCTGCTGGTGTTCGGCGGCTCGGACCCCTTCATCCCGCGCGATCAGGTCGCCCGGGTGGAGCAGGCCGCGGCCGGGCGGCCGAACGTGGAGGTGTACGTCGCCGAGCGGGCCGGGCACGCCTTCCTCAACCACGAGGCCCCGCAGTTCCACGACCCCCAGGCCGCGCCGGTCGCCTGGCGGCGGACCGTGGAGTTCCTCAGACAGCACGTCCGCTGAGCCCCCGCCGGATCCGGGACACCGGCGGCCCTCGGAACACGGGCCCCGGGGGCGCGGACGGCCCTTGCCTGAAGGTGATCTTCCCGTACCCCTGGAAGCCCTCCCGCCCCGGCATCATGGCCCCATGCAACAGGTGTGGCGGTTATGGGGACACGTCGTCGTGGCGGCCGTCGTGGCGGTCCCGGCGGCCGTCGCCGCCGCCCGTCTTCTCGCCCGTCGCCGCGCCCGCGACGGCCACCCCCTCCCGGTCCGTACGGCCGTCGCCGATGTCGTCATGGTGGCCGGGACCGCTCCCTGGATCTGGATGACCCTCACCCCGGAGGCGGACTTCGGCACCGTCAGCCTCATCCCGTTCGGAGACCTGTTCACGCTGCTGCGCGGGTCCGCCGAGACGGCGTTCGTGCAGATCGGCGGCAATCTTCTGGTCTTCGCCGCGCTCGGCGCCATGCTCCCGGTGCGCTCGGCGCGCTTCGCCTCGTTCGCCGGGATCGCGGGCGTGGCCGCCGGCGCGTCGCTCACCGTCGAGCTCCTCCAGTACGGCCTGAGTCTCGGCCGGGTGAGCTCCGTCGACGACGTACTGGTGAACACGGCGGGTGCCGTCCTGGCCGCGGCGGTCACGCGGAGGTGGTGGGCCGGGCGCGCCCCGGCCGCGACCGTGTGCCGGTAACGGATCGGGAAACCTCCCGCAGCTCGCCACACGGGCACGATCCTCTCAAAAGAAGCACGGGACCAACCCCTGCATCTGTGCGATCGTGGACAAGACGGGGCAAGTTCTCTGGAGACGCCAAACCCGGTTGGTGACAGAGGGTGATAAAACGTGCAGCAATCCCCGGTTCCTCCCGAGCCCCCGATCTATCGACGCATCGCCGACGGACTCCGCGAAGCGATTCTGTCCGGCGAACTGCGAGACGGGGACCGGCTTCCGGGCGAGAACGCCCTGATGGCCGAGTACGGCATAGCCCGTGCGACCGCCAGACAGGCCCTGTCCGTGCTCATCAACGAAGGCCTGGCCGTGCCCAGGCGTGGCTCGGGAGTCTACGTCCGGCAGTTCCGGCCGATCAGGCGGCACGGCTCGCGGCGACTCTCACGGCAGCAGTGGGGACGGGGGCAGGCGATCTGGGACTCCGACACCACAGGCCGCCCCTACACCGTGGACGAGATCACCATCGACAGGGAGGCCGCGGAGGAGGCCGTGGCGCGGGTCCTGAACAGCGTGGAGGTGTGGGTGCGGCGACGGCGCTACTCGGTGGACGGCAGGCCGGTCCAGCTGGCCGTCTCCCACTTTCCCGCGGCCCTGGTGGAGGACACCCCGATCATCAGGGAGGACACCGGTCCCGGGGGCGTCTACGCGCGCCTGGGCGATCTCGGCCACACACCGGCGCACTTCACCGAGGAGGTGCGGGCCCGCATGCCGCACCCCCATGAGACCGTTCAGCTGGATCTGCCGGCGGGTACCCCGGTCATGGTGATCTGCCGGATCGCCTACACGGAGGACTGGGTCCCGGTCGAGGTCAACGAGATGATCCTCGACGCCGCCGCCTACGTACTCCACTACGACTTCGACTCATAGATCAAGCCTGTCCGTCAAGCGATAGGTTGACCTGTCCTTCACGATCATTGATTTCTCTAGAGAAGTGGCTCACCGTCAGAGATGGAACGTCGCAAGGGCCTGGGCGCGGGGAAGGTGCAGGGATGTCATTTGACCGGCATCTGGCGGAAATCGCCCGGGAGTTTCCCGACTGGACGATCTGGCGGAGCGACGCGGGTCGGTGGTGGGCCACTCGCCACCACCCGCTGAGCTCCGCCCAGCGGGACCTCGGCTGCGCCATGACCATCGACGCGGACGATCCGAAAAGACTGCGGGAGCAGTTACACGATCAACAGGACCTCTCCGACCGAGAGGATCCCTGAGAGAACCGCCCGGTGCCCGGGTCAGCGGATCTCGCGGCTCCGGCACTGGGCACCCAATCGCGGAAGCCTCCGACCCAATCGGGGGCGGAGGCTTCCGCTTGATCTCGGACATCACGGGACCGTGGCATATAACCGGAACACGACCGGCGGGCGAGTGCCCCGGGCGGGGCCCGAGGATGTCCCCGGCCCCGATCGCCTACGGGAGCGGGGACACCCGGAGGTCACTTACGGCCCGCGTACTCCTCATTCCCCTTGACCGCCGGGCCCGCCGCCTCGATGTCGTCGAAGCCCTCGGCGCGGCGACCACCGGCGAAGTCGCCGTCGCGGGGCTCGTCCTCGTCCACGATCACTCGGACGGCCTCGACGTCGGGCTCGACGTCGACCGTGGCACCGGCGTGAATGTCGGACGCCTCCCCGGTTCCGGCCTCGGTCTCCGGCTCGCCCTCGGCCTCGGGGGCGGTGGGCGCCGGCTGGACCGGGGCCGGGGGAAGCACGGCGTTCTCGTCGATCAGCGGCCCGGCGGAGCCCTCCCGGTGGAGCAGGTCGCCCAGCACCGCGCTCATCTCGTTGAGGCGGCGCATGACCTCGTGGTGGGTGTCGGTGAGATAGGAGACCCGGCGGCCGGTCGTCTCGTCCAGGGTCGAGGAGCGCTGCTGGGCCGACGTCAGCATGGCGTGCGCCTCGGCGCGGGCACTGCCCAGGGTGGAGTCGGCCTCGGCCCGAGCGCCCTCGACCGTCCGCTCCGCCTCGTTCCTGGCGGAGGTGAGCACCCGGTCGGCCTCGGTCCTGGCGGCGCGCAGGGTCTCCTCGGACTCGGTGCGGGCGGCGTTGAGGGTCTCCTCCGCGTCCCCACCGGCCTGGGAGAGCATCTGCTCGGCCGACTCGGTGGCCTCGGCGACCCTGCGCTCGGCCTCCTGCTGCGCCGCGGTCAGTATGCCCTCGGCCCGCTCCTGCGCCGAGGTCACCAGCCGCTCGGCCTCGGCCCCGGCGTCGTCGCGGAGTTTGGTGGCCTCGTCGTCGGCGACCTGCCGCTTGGCCGCGGCCTCCTCCTCACCCAGCTTCAGAATCTGGCTGAGCCGCTGACCGAGTTCGTCGTAGTCTTGCGGAGCGTCGGAGAGCCGCCGCCGGGCCTCGGACAACTCCATACGGCTCTGCTCGACCTGGTCGATGGCCCGCGTGAGCCGTTCCTCCAGATCGCGGACCTGGTTGCGGGTACGGTTCATGTAGTCGTGGACCTGGCGACGGCTGTAGCCGCGCATGACGACCTCGAACGAGTCCTCATGCATCAGATCGGGAAAGCTCTCGTGCTGGTTTGTCATGGCACTGCCCGTGGAGGTTGTGTGGCGGGAAAGGAGACGTCAGGAGACGACTTTCCTGCTTACTGCCCAAGACCGCAACCGGAACGCGCCAGGGGCTTGCCGAAATATCGGACAGATGACCGCCCCGTACCATCAATCCATGAACGCCGTACCGTACATCGCCTCCCTCGACGGTGACGCGATCCCCCGCATCCACCCGACCGCCTACATCGCCCCGGGCGCCGTGGTCGTCGGCAAAGTACGGCTGGGCCGGGCCGCGAACGTCTGGTACGGGTCGGTCCTGCGGGGTGACGACGAGCTCATCGAGGTCGGCGAGGAGTGCAACATCCAGGATCTGTGCTGCCTGCACGCCGACCCCGGCGAGCCCGCCGTCCTTGAGGAGCGGGTCAGCCTCGGGCACAAGGCCATGGTGCACGGCGCGCACGTGGAGACCGGCGCGCTGATCGGCATCGGCGCGATCGTGCTCGGCGGGGCCAGGATCGGCGCGGGCTCGCTGGTCGCGGCGGGCGCCCTGGTCGGTCCCGGCAAGAAGATCCCGGCCGGGGTGCTCGTCACGGGCGTCCCGGGAAAGGTCGTCCGCGAGCTCACCGACGACGACCGCGCCTCCTTCGCCCGCACCCCCGACGGTTACATGGCCAAGGCCGAGCGGCACCGGGCCGCGGCCGTCGTCACCCGGGGGTGAGGGCCCGCGCCCCCGCCGTGATCCCCCGGGCCGCTGACGCGCCGCGGAGCCGTGGGTAACATGACCGCCGTGCGGCAGTGGGACGGGTTCGACGCCATCGAAAGGGATGCGCGTGTCATGGTCGCCGACCCCCGGTGGGCGGCGCTCCCGCTGCCCGCGCGCGCTCAGGCCGTCGCGCTGCGCACCCTGGTCACCCCCGACGGGGGACGCTGGCTGTTCGGCACGCACGCGCGGTGGTACCGCCAGGACCCGGCCGACGGCCGCTGGCACCTGACGGCCCCACCGGCCGATCCCGGGACGCGTGCGGCCGCGCACGTCGTCCAGGTCACCTCGATGGTCCCGCAGCACCTGGTCCCCGGCGTGCACGACTTCACCTCCGACCGGGGGTCGGTCCAGGGGTTCGTCGGCCCGGACGTGCCCCCCACGATCACCGAGCGGGTCCGCGAGCTGATCGTCTCCCAGCGCGGCAGGCGCAGGGAGGACTTCCCGCTCACCGGCCCGTTCACCGAGACCTTCGCCGGGGAGGTGGCCAGCCCGGTCGCCGCGATCTGGGGCACGCTCATGTGGTGCGCCTACGCGCCGGCCTTCGACGGCAACGAGGTCCTGCTGTCGATGTTCGGCGAGTTCCTGGCCCGCCCGCTCCCCGGTGACGAGTGGGTCCGCTGGCTGCCCCCGGCCTCGCTGGAGGACCTGGCCGCGCTGTACGGCGAGCGGGTCAGGGCCGGGCACCCCGAGGCCGGTCTCCGGCTGGTCGCGCTGATGGCCGACACCGCGGGGGTGATCAGGGGCGATCCGCGGTTCCGTCCCCGGGCCGACGCCCTGGTGAGCATGGTGGAGCCGTTGCTCCGCCGGACCGGCCCCGACTCCTCCGTCGCCCACCTCGGCGACGACGCGGTACGGCAGGCGTGGCTGTCACGCCGCCCGCCGCACGTGACGCTGCCGGACTCCTCTCCGGGGGAGCACTTCCAGCACGCGGTCTACGACCTGGTCGAGACGCTGGGGTTCCTCGTCCCGAAGGGCGCCGACCCCCGGGCGGTGGCGGCCTCGCTGCTCGCCGCCGACCTGTCGCCGTTCGGCGCCGGGACGGCCCACCCGCTCTACCCGTGGCTGGACCCCGAGCTGCGCCACATCCTGCACGTGGTGCTCACCGAGTCGTCCCACCCGCTCCGGGGGTGCTGGCCGCGCTCCGGCAGGCTGCCCTCGGCGCTGCACCCACCGGACCGGGCCGGCGCCGCGGCCCTGCTGGGCGCCGCCTACGCCACGGGGCTGGCGTGGTGCCGCCTCACCGGGACCGCGGTGCCGGAGCGGGGCTTCACCACCGCCTCGGCGGTGGTGCACCGGCTGACCCACGAGCGGGACGATCCGGCGCCCGGTGTGTCGGGCACCTTCCCCCGCCACTTCTGACCAACATCAGCACAAACAAACCACAAATTCAGTTATTTTCTCTCGGGCTCTTATACCGCTCCAACCTCATATGCATCAGACAATTTTCCGAATTGTGATCTCGGGTGCGGGAAAGGGTCCCTACGAGGTCAGGGGGGTGCTCGGAAGGAATGGTCCCGATGGGCCATGGGCAGCAAAGACCTTCCGCCGTAACCTCGAAGTGGGTGTGGGCTGCGGAAGGAAGGACGACGCGGTGGGGCACGACGATCTGGACTCCAGGGTCCACGACCGTGTCGCGTTGGACGAGATCGCACTCTATGCCGAGGTGCTTACCGCCGTCGCCATCAGCGAACGGCCGCTCACCTTGGCGGAGCTCGACAACGCGCTCGGGTTAAGTGCTTCGGCGATCTGCTGAGGCCATTGAAAGAACCGACTGAACCGCCTAGTCCCGGACTCCTCGGCGGGGTCCGGGACGTGGCTCGGAAAGATAGTCCGGTGACTAGTCACGAACGGACAAGGCGAGCGATCGCCGCCGAGGCTTCCTTGATCTTCTCCTGCGCCTCCGGGCCACCGGAGGCGACGGCGTCCGCGACACAGTGCGCGATGTGGTCCTCCAGGAGGCCGAGCGCCACCGCCTGAAGCGCCCGGGTGGCGGCCGACACCTGTGTCAGCACGTCGATGCAGTAGGCATCCTCGTCAACCATCCGCTGCAGGCCCCTGATCTGCCCCTCGACCCGCCGCAACCGCGTCAGATAAGCCTGCTTGTCCCCGCTGTACCCATGCATGTCCCAACGGTACCCGTGTCAGACGCAGCGGGACGTGGTCACGATCAGTTTCTCCCACCGGTCGGCCACCGCCGACGCCCGGTGGGCCGCCGCGGCCCTCAGCGCGCCGGCCGCCAGCGCCCTGCGCCGCCGCTCGTCGCCGATCAGCGCGAGCAGCGCGGAGGCGTACGCCTCGATCTCGCCGTCCCCCTCGGCGACCAGGACCCCGCTGCGGCCGTCGGTCACGAACTCGCCGGGACCGCACGGACTGTCGAACCCGATCACCGGCACCCCGCTGGCCATCGCCTCGATCACCGCCGTCCCCGACGTCTCGGCCCTGGAGGTCACCGCCACGATCGACGCCTTGGCGAACTCGCCGGTCAGATCGGAGGTGGTGCCCATGAAGTAGACGTGGTTGTGCAGGTCGAGGTCCTGGACCAGGCCGCGCAGGCGCCTCTCCTCCGGGCCTCCGCCGTACAGGCGCAGCCGCCAGTCGGGCCGCTTGCCGGCCACCACGGCGAAGGCGCGGATCAGGCGGTCGTAGGCCCTCGCCGACACCCAGCGCCCGCCCGCGGCGACGATGCGGTTGTCCATCCGCGAGCGCGGCCAGGGCCCCGCGGGCAGCGCGTCCGGGATCAGGCTGACGTCGGCCCCGCCGTCCAGGAGATGGCCCCACTCACGCCGGCTCCGCTCCGTCGCGGCGACCACCGCGTCCAGCCGGGGGTAGAACTTCACGATCGGCCCCGGCATCGGCGGGTGACCCCACTCCCGGGCGATCCGCACGATCTCGCGCGGCGCGTGCCTGGCCACCTGGACGCTCAGGCCCGGCCTGGTGCCGATGACCACGTCGGCCCTGAGCGCGCGCAGCCGCCGCCAGAGGGCGACCTCGGTGCGCATCTGGCCCTGCGGGAACAGGTGCCGCACCCCGGGCAGCGCGTCGATCACCCAGGAGAGCGTCACCTGGGGCGCCACCGGGAAGAACGGCCTCTCCCGGTGGCGGCGGACACTGAGGATCTCCACGTCGTGACGTTCCGCCAGCTCCCCCGCGAGGTTGACGACCGACCTGACGTCACCGCGCATGCCGTAGATCGAGGGGACGAGCAGGCAGATCCTCATCCTCCGACCTCGATCCTGAGCTCGTCGTCCGCGGTGTAGCAGGGCCGGATCGGCACCCCGTCGATCCGCGTCGCCGGATACTGCAGGCGGCGTCGCTTGCCGTTCACGTCGTCCAGCCGGGAGCCCAGGCGGAGCGGCGCCGCCAGGCCGTCCACCTCCAGCGTGGGCTCCCAGGTTCCCGGCTGCTCGGGCGCCGCGGCGAGCACGTCGCACAGGGAGAGGGCGGCGTGGAAGCGCACCCCCTGGACCGTGGCGGCCGAGCGCAGCTCGGCGTCCGGGCCTCTGCGGCGGAGCGCGAGCCGTGCCCGGTGCCGGGACTCGTCGTCGTCCAGGCCGGTGAAGGCCAGCAGCCCGGTGACCTCGAAGCGGCCCTCACGGAACCAGACCGCGCGGACCTCGGCGACCGGCTCGGCCTGGTCGACCTTGAGGGCCAGGAAACCGTTTCGGGTCCGGTAGGCCCGGTAGGCGAGTATGCGCCGGCTCAGCGCGTAGGCGTCGAGGTGGTCGAGGGAGAAGCCCGGATCGACACTGCGCAGCCGGGCGCGGGCCCCGTCGCGTCTCAGGTAGGCGTCCCAGCGGCCGGGACTGAGTGTCAGCGGGGAGAGTGAGACCGCCAGTGTCGCGTCCCGCGCCTCCGTCCCGGTGGCCCCCAGCGGAACGCGGTGCTCCACTGCCGTCCCCCGCTGGCGCAGAACCAGCTCGGTGCCGGTGGTGAGCGGCTCGTCGATGGCCAGGCGGAGGGACAGTACATCGGCCAAAGTGACCTCGGCATCGGTTACGACGACATGCACCGCAGCCCCCCTCCCCGTCAAATGAGCTACGCGACGTTGAGGTTACCGTGATTTTTCCGTAATCAGAAGGAAGAGTTTCGGACCTTCTGTCCTTTTCGCGGAAACTTGACCGAGTGTCAGGTACGGCCTGCGGGCGCGGGCCGTACCCGACGGGGGGAATTCGGGGTCAGGCCGGGGAGCCGGAGGACTCGGCGAGCCGGCCCTTGACGGACTTGATCAGAAGCTGGGAGACGTCCACGACCTCCAGCGTCTCCTTGGCCTCTCCCGCGTTCTTCTTCTCGCTGATCGAGTCACCCAGCATGACCAGACAGAACGGGCACGCGGTGGAGATGGTGTCGGGATCGGTGGTCAGCGCCTCGTCCACCCGCTCGGTGTTGATGCGCTTGCCGAGCCGTTCCTCCATCCACATCCGGGCGCCGCCGGCGCCGCAGCAGAAGCCCCGGTCCTTGTGCCGGTGCATCTCCTGGGTCCGCACACCGGGCACCTTGGCCATGATGTCGCGCGGCTGGGAGTACACCTTGTTGTGGCGCCCGAGGAAGCACGGGTCGTGGTAGGTGATCTTCTCCTCGATCGGGGTGACCGGGATCAGCCTGTCCTCCTCCACCAGCTTGGCCAGCAGCTGGGTGTGGTGGATGACCTCGTAGGCGCCGCCGAGCTGCGGATACTCGTTGGCGAGGGTGTTGAAGCAGTGCGGGCAGGTCGCGACGATCTTCTTGACCCCGGCCTCGTTCAGCGTCTCGATGTTCTGCCTGGCCAGCATCTCGAAGAGGAACTCCATGCCCAGGCGGCGGGCCGGGTCACCGGTGCACGCCTCCATCGGGCCGAGCACCGCGAACTTCACGCCCGCGATGTGCAGCAGCTCGGCGACGGCCTTGGTGGTCTTCTTCGCCCGGTCCTCCAGGGCCCCGGCGCAGCCGACCCAGAAGAGGTACTCGGTGTCCTCGGGCATCTTCTCGTCGACGAGCGGGATCTCGATGGGGTCGTCGGCGCGGCCGGCGAGCTCCTCGATCCAGTCGGCCCGCTTCATCTCGGACATGCCCCACGGGTTGCCCTTGTTCTCCAGGTTCTTGACCATGACGCCGGCCTCGGACGGGAAGTTCGACTCCACCATCACCTGGTAGCGGCGCATGTCGAGGATGTGGTCGATGTGCTCGATGTCCACCGGGCACTGCTCGACGCAGGCACCGCAGTTGGTGCAGGACCAGAGCACGTCCGGGTGGATGACGCCGTCCTCGCCGACCAGCGGCTTGTCCAGCAGGGCCAGCACGTCCTCGTGCAGGTCCGCGCGCTGCTCGGTGGTGGCCGCCAGATACGGCGCGATCTTGAACGCGTGGTCGCGCTGGTCCAGGATCAGCATCTTCGGCGACAGCGGCTTGTCGGTGTTCCAGGCGGGGCACTGCGACTGGCAGCGACCGCACTCGGTGCAGGTGTAGAAGTCGAGGAAGCCCTTCCAGGTGGTCTCCTCGATCTTGCCGCGGCCCAGCCTGTCGCCGTCGAGGTCCTCGTCCTCGAAGTCGACGACCTTGCCGTCGATGCGCATCGGCTGGGCGGCGCCGTTGCCGTCGGGGCGGCGGGAGAACAGCACGTTCAGCGGCGCGGTGAAGATGTGCAGGTGCTTGGAGTTCACCACGATCACGAGGAACACCAGCATGACGCCGATGTGCAGCAGCAGCCCGACGTGCTCCAGGATCTCGTTGCCCGAGGTCCCCAGGGGCAGCAGCGCGGCGGCGACGGCCTCGGACGCGAACGCCCCCGAGCGGTAGGGGAGGTTGCCGGTGTTGAACGCCGCGCCCCGGAAGAGGAACATCGTCCAGATCACATTGAAGATCATGAAGAGGACGAGCCAGGCGCCGCCCAGGTGCGATCCGGAGAAGCGGGAGTCACGGCCCAGCCTGGCCGGCGAGTTCTTGATCCTGATGACCGCGAACGCGACCAGGCCGAGCAGGGCCGCGACCGCGATGAAGTCCTGCAGGAAGCCCAGGACGGCCCAGGTCCCGACGATCGGGATGTGGAAGTCGGGCGTGCCGGTGATCGCGCCCTGGATCAGCGCGCCGTACGCCTCCAGGTAGACCGTCGCCAGGATGAGGAAGGCCCACATGACGAAGAAGTGCGCGGTGCCGGAGGGCGTCCATTTGAGCAGTTTCCGCTGACCGAAAACCTCGACCAGCTGGGCTTTGATCTCGGCACCCATGTTGTCTCTGGCATATTCGATCCGCTCGGGCGCGGATGGCCCGACAGTGGCGAGCTTGTAGAGAAACAGCACGCGGCGCGCGGCGAGCGCGAGCGCGACGACTGTCATGACCAGCCCAATGACCGCTACCCAGAGCACGTGTCCTCCCACAGACGGCGTTGGCTGACAGCGTACGACCGCGGCCCGACCACGGTGACGGCGGGTCCCCACAGACCTTACCCGCCAGTAACATAATTTCGGACAGCGAGCCGTGGCGACCAGGGTCACCATACGGTCATCACGGTGCCCAGAACAATGCTCTATACTCCCCAGGGCACCCGCTTCAGGGCACCCGCTTCCGCGTCACGGCGTCCCGTCGAGATAACGCTGGATCGTGGGCGCGAGCAGCTCGACCAGGTCCTCCACGTCGAGCGAGGCGAGCGGCTCCAGTTCGAGCACGTAGCGGGCCAGGACCACGCCGAACATCTGCGCGAAGGCCAGCTCCATCCGGACCGGTGAGACCCCGAGCGCCTCGGCGACCCGGTTCAGCAGCGCGTGCGTCATGAACTCCCGGATCACCGCGACCATCCGCTCGTTGGTCATCGCGGTGCGGATCAGCGCCAGCACCGGCTGACGGGCCTCGGCCCGCGAGGTCATCGTCAAGATGAGCCTGGCCAGCCGCTCACCGACCTCCTCGCGCGGCCCGGAGAGAAGCTCGGAGACGACCTCGCCGGGGTCGACCGGCAGCTCCATCGCCGCGACGAACATGCCCTCCTTGCTCGCGAAGTAGTGGTGGACCAGCGCCGGGTCCACCCCCGCCAGCCTGGCGATGCCCCGGACGGTCGCCCGGTCGAACCCCTTGGCGGAGAAGGTCTCCCGCGCCGCCGCGAGGATCTCGCCCCGGGTGTCCGCCGTCCCCGGCCTGCGCCCGGGACGCCTCCTGCCCTCCGCGCCCTCCGTCACCGGCCCGCTCTCGCCCGTCACCGACTGCCCGATCACGCTCGTGAGGAGGTGGCGAGGTACAGACGCGCGAAGGCCAGCGCCTCGGCGAGATCGTCGATCCGCTCGGTACGGCCGGCGGCCTTACGCGTGTTGATCTCCAGCACGACCAGCCCGCCGTAACCGCTGCCCGCCAGACGCTCCAGAATGGGCGCGCACGGCTGGTTGCCCCGGCCGGGGACCAGGTGCTCGTCCTTGTTCGCTATCCCGACGCCGTCGGCCAGGTGCAGGTGGGCCAGCCGGTCGCCGAGCTTGCCGAACATCTCCAGCGCGTCGGAACCGGACACGGCCGTGTGCGACAGGTCCAGCGTCACATGGGGGAAGTCGTGGTCGACCGGGTTCCAGTCCGGGGAGTACGGCACCACCTCGTTGCCCCGCGCCCTCAGCGGGAACATGTTCTCCACCGCGAAGATCACGTCGGTCTCCTCGCGCATCCTGGACAGGCCGGTCTCGAACTCGCGCGCGTACTCGCGCTGCCAGCGGAACGGCGGATGCACCACGACCGTCCTGGCCCCGAGCCGCTCGGCGGCCCGCTGGGCCCGCTGGAGCTTGGCCCACGGGTCCTTGCCCCAGACCCGCTGGGTGACCAGCAGGCACGGCGCGTGGATGGCCAGCACCGGCAGCTGATAGTGATCCGACAGCCGCTCCAGCACGTCGATGTCCTGGCTCACCGGGTCGGCGCCGACCATGATCTCCACACCGTCGTATCCCAGGCGCGCGGCCAGCTCGAACGCGTCCGGCGTGCGCTCCGGATACACCGAAGCGGTGGACAGTGCGATCTTCGCGCTGGGCACTCGGGTAACGCTCATACGGCTTCCTCGCCTCCGCCCCGGAGTTCGCGTGAGCGGGCGCCGCCGATGCCGTTGACCAACTCGCTCACGTTGCCCAGCCTAAGCGCGCCCGGCCCGCGGTGGCGTCCGGCCCGCTGATGCGTCGGACATCACACGGATCATCACACGAACCATCGCGCGGCCCCTCACCCGGACGTCACACGAACCATCGCGTGAGGACGGCACGGACGTGTCGCTACCGTGGGGGGCATGTCGCGGTTCGCGCAAGGCGCCATCCCCAGCCCCAACATCTGGCACACCCCCCAGATCTACGAGCTGGAGAACCGGGCGGTGGACCCCGAGGGCCGGGTGGAGGCGGCGATCGCCGCCATCAGGCCGTGGACCGCCGCGACCGTCCTGGACATCGGCTGCGGCACGGGCTACCACCTGCCGCCCGTGTCCGCCACGGCCGCCAGGGTGATCGGCGTCGAGCCGCACGACGACCTCGTCCGGCTGGCCAGGCGCCGCTGCCACGCCCTGCCCAACGTCGAGGTGCACCGGGCCACCGCCCAGGCCCTGCCGGTCGGCGACTCCTCGGTGGACCTGGCCGTCGCCCGCTGGGCCTACTTCTTCGGTCCCGGATGCGAGCCGGGGCTGGCCGAGCTGTCCCGGGTGGTACGGCGCGGCGGCGCGGCCTTCGTGATCGACCTGGACGCCACCCGCGGCGCGTTCGGCCGCTGGTTCAGCCAGTCCGTCCCGTCCTACTCGGCCAGGTCGGTGGAGACCTTCTGGACCCGCCAGGGCTGGCAGACCCAGCCCCTCGACCTGCGCATGGCCTTCGAGCGCCGGGCCGACCTGGAGGCGGTGCTGCGCATCGAGTTCACCCCGGCGATCGCCGAGCGGGCCATCGCCGAGACCCCCGGCCTGGAGATCGCCTACCCCAATGTGCTGCGGTGGAGGCGATTCTGACCCGGCGCCCCGCCCCGCGGTGACCCGCCGGAACACCGGATCGCGGCTCCGGCGGTTTTCGGGCTTGACCTTGACGCCGGTGTCAACGCCTACCGTGCTGTCACAAGGAGGAGCGGATGCGGATCGGGGAACTCGCCAGGCGGGCCGGGGTCAGCCCCAGGGCGCTGCGTTACTACGAGCAGCAGGGGCTGATCGTGGCCCGGCGGGCGGCGAACGGCTACCGGGAGTACGGCGAGGCGGACCTCAGGCTCGTCATCGAGGTCAGGGCGCTGCTCGCCGTCGGCTTCACCCTGGAGGACGCGCGGCCGTTCGTGGCGTGCCTGCGAGCCGGGCACGAGTCGGGCGGGTCCTGCCCGGATTCGGTGGCGGTCTACCGGCGCAAGCTGGCCGAGATCGACGACGAGATCCGCACGCTGCTGGCCCGCAGAGCCGAGGTGGCGGGGCAGCTGTCCGCCGCCTGCCCCGGATGCGTACTGAAGAGACGGGAAGATTCATGATCACTTTGACCACCGAGAACTTCGCCGAGCAGGTGCTCGACAACGACAGGCCGGTCCTGGTGGAATTCTGGGCCGAGTGGTGCGGGCCCTGCCGGATGATCGCGCCGGTCCTGGAGGAGATCGAGGCCGAGTACGGCGACCGCGTCACGATCGCCAAGCTCAACGCCGACGACCACCCCGAGATCTCCGCCAGGTACGGGATCCTCGGCCTGCCGACGCTCAACCTCTACAAGGGTGGCGAGGTGGTCGGGCAGGTCAGGGGCGCCAAGCCGAAGCGCCTGATCCTGGCCGACCTCGAAGGCCACATCTGAGCCGACCCCCCTGTCCCGTTCCACTCAAAACCCGCTCAAAGCCCCTCGCGGCCCCTTCCCGGGCACCGCTCAAGGTGCCCGCGCGGCCCTCATCCCGGTACGGCGCGCGCCGTACCGGGGTGAAACCTGTCGGTCAACACCTGTAACGTGCGGCCATGGCTAAGAAGGTCGGCTATCGCTGTGGTGAGTGCGGTTGGCAGACCGCCAAATGGGTGGGGCGCTGCGGCGAGTGCCAGACCTGGGGCACGGTCGAGGAGGAGAGCGCGCGCGGCGGCGTCACGGTGACCTCCGCCGGGCCGGTGTCGGCTCCGGCCGTCCCGATCGGCGAGGTCAAGGCCGAGGTCGCGCACGCGCGCAGCACCGGGGTGGGCGAGCTCGACCGCGTGCTCGGGGGCGGCCTGGTCCCCGGCGCGGTGGTGCTGCTGGCCGGCGAGCCCGGCATCGGCAAGTCCACACTCCTGCTGGAGGCCGCGGCCAAGATCGCGCGGCAGCGGACCGTTCTCTACATCACCGGCGAGGAGTCGGCGGCCCAGGTGCGGGTCAGGGCCGACCGGATCGGCGCGATCCAGGACCGCCTCTACCTCGCGGCCGAGACCGATCTGAGCGCGCTGGTGGCCCACGTCGAGAAGGTCCAGCCGGAGTTGCTGATCGTCGACTCGGTGCAGACGATCGGCTCCGCCCAGGCGACCGGCGTGCCCGGCGGCGTCACCCAGGTCAGGGAGGTCGCCGGAAACCTGATCCGGCTGGCCAAGGAGCGCGGCATGTCCACGGTGCTGGTCGGCCACGTCACCAAGGACGGCTCGATCGCCGGCCCCCGGACGCTTGAGCACCTGGTGGACGTCGTGCTCCACTTCGAGGGCGACCGGCACTCCCGGCTCCGCATGGTCCGGGCGATCAAGAACCGGTACGGTCCCGTCGACGAGGTCGGCTGCTTCGACCTGCACGAGGGGGGCATCGAGGGCATCGCCGACGCCAGCGGCCTGTTCGTCTCCCACCGCGCCGAGCCCGTGCCCGGCACCTGCGTCACCGTCACGCTGGAGGGCACCCGTCCACTGCCGGCCGAGGTCCAGGCCCTGGTCGCGCGGACCGAGGCCCAGCAGCCACGCCGCTCCTCATCCGGGCTCGACACCTACCGGGTGACGATGGTGCTGGCCGTGCTGGAGCGGCGGCTCAACGCCAAGCTCGGCGGATGCGACGTGTTCACCGCGACCGTGGGCGGCATCAAGCTCAGCGATCCGGCGGTGGACCTGTCGGTGATGCTGGCGGTGGCCAGCGCGGCGGGGGACAAGCCGCTGCCCCGGGGGCTGGTGGTGCTGGGCGAGGTCGGCCTCGCCGGTGAGCTGCGCCCGGTGCGCGACGTGCGCCGCCGCCTGTCGGAGGCCGCGCGGCTGGGCTTCACCCGAGCCCTGGTCCCGTCCGGCTCCCTCGACTCCGGGCAGAAACGCGGCGCCGACCGCTCCCTGGTCCCCGTCGGCGGCCGGAACGCGAACTTCATGCCGGGCTTCGACGTCGTCGAAGCGGAAAACGTCTGGGACGCGCTCACCCATGTCACATAGGTTTGACCATCGGACGATTCCAGGCTCCGCAGCGCTTTCACCGGTAAGCTGAGTGTGATACGCAGACCACGGGGGTCATGTGGCAGCAACCTACAGAGGTCTTGACGAGCAAGGGCTCGACGAGCGCCGCAGAGGCGTCCTGGCCGCGGTCGCCCCGGGCACCGCGCTCCGCGACGGCCTGGAGCGCATCCTGCGCGGTCACACCGGCGGCCTGATCGTGCTGGGCTACGACAACGTGGTCGAGGAGATCTGCAGCGGCGGGTTCGAGCTGGACGTCGAGTTCTCCGCGACACGGCTGCGCGAGCTGGCCAAGATGGACGGCGCCATCGTGCTGAACTCGGGCGATCACAAGATCGTTCGGGCGGCGGTGCACCTGATGCCCGATCCGTCCATCCCCACCGACGAGTCCGGCACCCGGCACCGCACCGCCCAGCGCGTGGCCGTCCAGACGGCCTTCCCCGTCATCTCCCTCAGCAAGTCCATGCGGATAATCGCCCTCTACCTGGACGGCATCCGCTATGTGCTGGAGGAGTCGGCGGTGATCCTCTCCAAGGCCAACCAGGCCCTGGCCACGCTGGAGCGCTACAAGCTGCGGCTGGACGAGGTGTCCGGCACGCTGTCGGCGCTGGAGATCGAGGATCTGGTGACCGTCCGCGACGTCGCGGTGGTCGCCCAGCGGCTGGAGATGGTCCGCCGCATCTCCGATGAGATCGCCGGATACGTGGTGGAGCTCGGCACCGACGGCCGGCTCCTCTCCCTCCAGCTCAACGAGCTGGTGGCCGGCACCGAGAGCGACCGCGAGCTGATCGTCCGCGACTACCTCCCGGCCGGAGGCCGTCGCCCGCGCGGATCCGCCGGGGCGCTGCACGACCTCGACCAGCTCTCCTCCGACGACCTGCTCGACCTGTCGGTGGTCGCCCGGGTCCTGGGCCAGTCGGGCGGCGAGGCCCTGGAGAACCCGGTGAGCCCACGGGGTTACCGCCTGCTGGCCAAGGTCCCGCGCCTGCCGGGCACGGTGGTCGACCGCCTGGTCGACCAGTTCGGCAGCCTGCAGAAACTCCTGGCCGCCAGCATCGGCGACCTCCAGGAGGTCGGCGGGGTCGGCGAGGCCAGGGCGCGTCACATCCGCGAGGGCCTCTCCCGGCTGGCCGAGTCCTCCATTCTGGAGCGCTACGTCTGACCGGGACACCCACGACACCCTCCGTCCCCCACCTCTACCGGAGGTGGAAGACGGCCTTGCGGCTCTTGAGCCGGGAGGTGTGGACCGCAGCCACGTAGGTGCCGGCCTTGGCCGCGACGCGCTTGGCCGCGCAGTCGCCGCCGGAGCGGCGCCGGTCCCACTCGATCTGCCGCACGTACGGGATGCCCTGGTCAAGCCTGCGGATGTCCTCGGTCTCACCACTGACGCAGTCGGCGGACGACCAGACGCGATCCGCGCCGGAGGTGATGCGGACCTCCAGCGCCCGCGAGCCGACGTCGGTCGTGCACATCACCTTGCCGACGTTCACCAGGGTGAGAACGAACCGGGGCCGATCGCCTCCGGCGTAGACCTCTCCGAGCCCCTGCATGTCCAGCACGAGGTCGGACGGGAGGCAGGCGTCGCCGGGACGCCTGGGCCGTACCACCGGTTTGGCCGTGACGGAGGGCATGGCCGAGGGGGCGGAACCGGGGGCCGCCGGAGCCGTGGGTGCCGCCGGGGCGGGCGAGGGGGTGGGCGTCGCCGCAGGCAGGAGGGCCAGGATCGGATCCGGCGTGGGCGACCTGCCGGCCAGGCTCTCCCCCTTCGACTCGCTCCCCGGCCCGCTCGCCGAACAGGCCCAGGCGACGACGGCGACCACCACGAGCACACCGACGAGCGCGGCCATCCGACGCCGCCAGTAGACGTCCACCCCTATATCGCTACGGAAAGTGTCCGGATCCATACGGACAGTATGAGGATTTCCCTCGGGCCGTGAGGGGCGACCCGCCGCTGTCGGGGCCCGTTTCAACGGACGAGGTCGAGGGAAGAAGCCGAGGCGGGTCCGGAGCGGCACTATCGTCGGAAGGTGCCCGAGCCGAACCGCCTACTGGACCCCGTTCTCAAGTGGTATGCCGAGAATGCCCGCGATCTCCCGTGGCGCACTCCCGACGCCTCCCCCTGGTCGATCCTGGTCAGCGAGATCATGCTGCAGCAGACCCCGGTGGTCCGGGTGCTGCCCGTCTGGACCGAGTGGCTGGAGCGCTGGCCGACGCCCGCCGCCCTCGCCAAGGAGTCCCCCGGCGAGGCCGTACGCCACTGGGGCCGGCTCGGCTATCCTCGCCGCGCCCTCAACCTGCACGCCTGCGCCCGGACGATCACCGACGAGCACGACGGCGAGGTTCCCGACGATCACGCCGTCCTGCTGACGTTGCCCGGCGTCGGCGAGTACACTGCGGCCGCGGTGGCCAGTTTCGCCTTCCGGGGGCGCCACGCCGTTCTGGACACCAACGTCCGCCGGGTGCTGGCGCGGGCCGTACGGGGCGAGGAGTATCCCCCGAAGGCCACCACACCCGCCGAGCGCGGGCTCGCCGCCTCGCTGCTGCCCGGCGCCGACGACGCCCCCGTCTGGGCGGTCGCCGTCATGGAGCTGGGCGCCCTGGTCTGTACGGCCCGAGCCCCCCGCTGCGCCGACTGCCCGATCCGTGAGCTGTGCGCCTGGCGCCTGGCCGGCAGCCCCGCCTATGAGGGCCCGGCCCGCAGGGGCCAGTCCTACGCGGGCACCGACCGTCAGTGCCGTGGCCGTCTCCTGGCCGTCCTGCGCCAGGCCCACGGCCCGGTCCCGAAGGAGGCCCTCGACGTGGTCTGGGACAGCGCCCCGCAGCGGGAGCGCGCGCTCGACGGCCTCGTCGCCGACGGCCTGGCCGAGGTCCTCGACGACGGCACCTACCGCCTGCCCGCCTGACCGTCCGCCCGACAGTCCGGGCGGCCGGGCAAATGATCAGGCGGGCAAACGGCCGGGTGGGCGGTCAGGCGGCCAGGCGCAGGCCGAGCGCGGTGAGGTTGGTGCGGGCCCAGTCGAGTTCCTCGGCGATCATGTTGACCAGTGCGCCCGGCCCCTTGGCCCTGGCCGGTACGGCCAGCTCATGTGCCTCGACCTCGACGTGGGCGGTGCCGTTCACCGCGCCGGAGAACATGGCCGTGAGGGTGTCCTCCAGCACCGAACGGGTGCTGGGGAGTTCCCGGCGGCCGTCGTCGAGGTGGTTGTGGACACGGCCGAGCTTGACGACGGGGGCACCGGCCGCCGCCAGGCCGCGCAGGGCCGCCCCCGGCTCCTCCGTACCGTCCGAGAGGTGGCAGGCGTCGAGGCAGACCCCGAGGTGCTCGGAGTCGATGCCGCCGACCCGCTCCAGCGCCTGCTTCGTGGTCTCCAGCACGCACCCGGGCCAGGGCTCGAAGCCGACCCTGATCGTCTTGCCGGTGACGCTGTGGAGGCCGCGCAGTTCGCGGGAGAGACGCTCCAACCTGCGGGAGGCTATGTCGTGCAGGTCGGCCGGCCAGTCTCGGCGCCAGCCGATCGGGATGGTGGAGATGCTGCCGAACCGGACGTCGTCCGGCAGCAGGAAGGCCAGGATCCTGGCCAGCGCCATCGTGTAGCGGTAACGCTCGGGCTTGGCCCAGTCGGGGCCGGGGGTCTCCTGGTTGCGCCCGCCCGCGCCGTTGAGGCCGACGACCTCCAGGCCGCGCTCCTCCAGGGAGCGGCGCAGCCGCACCAGCTCTATCCGGTCGGCGGTGAGGTGGTCGGCGACACTCGGGGAGAGCCAGAGGCCGACCCCCATCCGCGCCACCCCGAGACGCTTGCGCACCGGGACGGCGTACCGGGTCAGATGCGCGATCAGGTTCTCCAGATCCTCGGCGGGGTGGACGCCCGCGTTGTAGGACAGGTGAACGAGGGTCCCGTCCTGGTGTCGCAAACGCATCCGGTTCCTCCAAGGGCAGGTGGGTACTTCGGTGCAAGCGACCCTGACTGCTCTGCGCCGACGGCCGTGGTGTCGTGGGTGACAGATCTCTGGCCGGGGATCCGGCTCGGTCCGCCGAGCATCCCGCGTGGCGCCGCTCTCCGCGTCACTCCCGGAGCTGATTCCTCGCTACGCCGCTGGGCTGACTTCCAGACCGATCTCACCGCAATCGGTACAACGTGTGGATCGCTTGGGTGAGCCGTTGGGCAGACTCACTCTACAGAGTGTAGTACTACCTTTGGTGGCGAGGCACCTTCTTGACGAACAAAGTGGCGTGACGCCTTCTTCGGGAAGAACACCGGTTCTTCGGGACAACCGCGGGAACAGACGAACAGACCCCGCCGTGATGTCCTCACGACGGGGTCTGCTCCAGTGCTGACGTGTGACCTAGTTCTGGATCGGCTCCGCGATGGCGGCGGCCGAGTCCGGGACCTGGTCGGAGGGCGCGGGCTCACCGACGAAGGTGAACTTCGCGTCGTCGCCCTCCCCCTCGACCGCGATCTTGACGATCTGGCCGGGACGGATCTCGCCGTACAGGATCTTCTCCGACAGCATGTCCTCCAGCTCGCGCTGGATCGTCCGGCGGAGCGGCCGGGCACCCATCACCGGGTCGTAGCCCCGGTCGGCCAGCAGCTGCTTGGCCTCCTGGGTGAGCTCCATGCCCATGTCGCGGTCCTTCAGACGCAGCGCCACCTGGGCGAGCATCAGGTCCACGATCTGGATGATCTCCTTCGGCGTGAGCTGGTGGAAGACCACGATGTCGTCGACACGGTTGAGGAACTCGGGCCGGAAGTGCTGCTTGAGCTCCTCCTGGACCTTGGCCTTCATCCGGTCGTAGTTCGACTCGGCGTCGTTGGCCTTCGCGAAGCCCACCCCGATGCCCTTGGAGATGTCCCGGGTGCCGAGGTTGGTCGTCATGATGATGACGGTGTTCTTGAAGTCCACCACCCGGCCCTGGGCGTCGGTCAGGCGACCGTCCTCCAGGATCTGCAGCAGAGAGTTGAAGATGTCCGGGTGGGCCTTCTCGATCTCGTCGAAGAGGACCACGGAGAACGGCTTGCGCCGCACCTTCTCGGTCAGCTGGCCACCCTCCTCGTATCCGACGTAGCCGGGAGGAGAGCCGAAGAGCCGGGAGACGGTGTGCTTCTCCATGAACTCGGACATGTCCAGCATGATCAGCGCGTCCTCGTCCCCGAACAGGAACTCGGCCAGCGCCTTGGACAGCTCGGTCTTGCCGACACCGGACGGGCCGGCGAAGATGAACGAGCCACCCGGGCGGCGCGGGTCCTTCAGACCGGCGCGGGTACGGCGGATCGAGCGGGACAGCCCCTTGATGGCGTCGTCCTGGCCGATGATCCGCTTGTGCAGCTCGTCCTCCATGCGGAGCAGCCGCTGGGACTCCTCCTCGGTGAGCTTGAAGACCGGGATGCCGGTGGCGGTGGCCAGGACCTCGGCGATGAGCTCCTCGGTGACCTCGGCCACGACGTCCATGTCGCCGGCCTTCCACTCCTTCTCGCGGCGTTCCCGCTTGAGCTGGAGCTGCTTCTCCTGATCGCGCAGGGCCGCGGCCTTCTCGAAGTCCTGCGCGTCGATCGCGGACTCCTTGTCGCGCCGCACGTTGGCGATCTTCTCGTCGTACTCGCGCAGGTCCGGCGGCGCGGTCATCCGGCGGATGCGCATGCGCGAGCCGGCCTCGTCGATGAGGTCGATCGCCTTGTCCGGCAGGAACCGGTCGCTGATGTAACGGTCGGCGAGCTGAGCGGCGGCCACGAGGGCGCCGTCGGTGATGGAGACCCGGTGGTGGGCCTCGTAACGGTCGCGCAGCCCCTTGAGGATCTCGATCGTGTGGCTGAGGCTGGGCTCGGCCACCTGGATCGGCTGGAAGCGGCGCTCCAGCGCGGCGTCCTTCTCCAGGTGCTTGCGGTACTCGTCGAGCGTGGTGGCTCCGATGGTCTGCAGCTCGCCGCGGGCCAGCATCGGCTTGAGGATGCTGGCGGCGTCGATGGCGCCCTCGGCGGCGCCCGCGCCGACGAGCGTGTGCAGCTCGTCGATGAACAGGATGATGTCGCCGCGGGTGCGGATCTCCTTGAGGACCTTCTTCAGGCGCTCCTCGAAGTCACCCCGGTAGCGGGAGCCCGCCACCAGCGCGCCCAGGTCCAGGGTGTAGAGCTGCTTGTCCTTGAGCGTCTCCGGGACCTCGCCCTTGACGATCTTCTGGGAGAGACCCTCGACGACGGCGGTCTTGCCGACGCCGGGCTCGCCCACCAGGACGGGGTTGTTCTTGGTCCTCCGGGAGAGGACCTGCATGACCCGCTCGATCTCCTTCTCCCGGCCGATGACCGGGTCGAGCTTGCCCTCACGGGCGGCCTGGGTCAGGTTGCGGCCGAACTGGTCCAGCACAAGGGAGGTCGACGGCGCGGCCTCCTGCGGGCCGCCCGAGGCGGCCGGCTCCTTGCCCTGGTAGCCGTGGAGCAACTGGATGACCTGCTGCCGTACGCGGTTGAGATCCGCGCCCAGCTTCACCAGCACCTGGGCGGCGACGCCCTCGCCCTCACGGATGAGGCCGAGCAGGATGTGCTCGGTGCCGATGTAGTTGTGCCCCAGTTGCAAGGCCTCGCGGAGCGACAGCTCAAGGACCTTCTTGGCGCGTGGGGTGAAGGGAATGTGCCCCGACGGCGCAGACTGTCCTTGGCCGATGATCTCCTCGACCTGCTGACGCACACCTTCAAGACTGATGCCGAGGCTCTCCAGAGCCTTGGCGGCAACGCCTTCACCTTCATGGATCAAGCCAAGAAGAATGTGCTCCGTACCGATGTAGTTGTGGTTGAGCATCCGGGCCTCTTCTTGGGCCAGGACGACAACCCGCCGCGCGCGGTCGGTGAACCTCTCGAACATCTCGTCGCTCCTCACAGAGCGGTCAGGCAGGTCCGGGATATCCGGGCCCTGTCATCCCGCATGGTAGCCCCGCCCCGGCGACCGCTCTATGCAGTAGACGTTCCCCGAGAGCAGGGCGTTCACCCTCCATCCAACTACCTGCGGGGGGTGCGGTGTTCCCGATACGCCGCAAGCGAACGACGTTTATCGACCGCCCAAACGCGTCATGCGGTCATGGCCGCCACCGGACCCCACCGTGGCCGCCATAACCGCATGATTCAACGATCTAGTGAGCCGCTTCGTACTGCTCGACGATCTTGGAGGCGATTCGACCGCGCTCGCTGACATTAAGACCGTGGGACTTGGCCCAGGCCCGGATGTCGGCGCTCTTCTCTCTCGTGAGTGCCCGGGCGCCACCTGCACGGCGACGACGAGGGGCGAGCGCACCCGAACGGCGAGCGCTCTGCACGAAAGGCGACAGGGAGTCGCGGAGCTTCTTCGCGTTTACTTCACTGAGATCAATCTCATAGCTCGTGCCGTCAATCGCGAAGGCGACAGTCTCATTGGCCTCGCCCCCATCGAGGTCGTCGATGAGAATCTCCTGGATCTGCTTGGCCATCTACGCAATCCTTTCGCGGAGTATTGTTTCATTCGCTAGCTAAACATATACCCGCAATCGGAGAGCGGCAATTCCGGGAGCCCGGCGATTCTTGCCGACCTCCGGAGGGGGGAGTGGATCAGCTGTTCTGCGACTCAGACGGATCCCGCCGTTTTGTCGGGCGGCGGCCTGCGGCTTCACTGCGAAGAAGCTTGACAACTCCGTAGATGAAGGCCCCGCCGACGACCACCGGGGGTATCAACGCGGACAATACGTCGCTCATTCGTCCTCGCTCCGCACCGTGGGCAACTTTCCGGGGACCATGGAATTTCTGGCGGCGGCATCCCGGGCCGCGCACGGCGCTCGCTCGATCAGTCCGGATCCGTCCACAGATGACCATAGCGTCACCTGCGGGCCAGAGGTGTCACTGGGGCGGCCATGTCGACCGCTGACTACCTTAATGCTTCTCTCCAGCCGTCTTACCGGTTGCACTCCGTAAAGCCGCAGGGAAAAAACCGACAGGGCGATCATCGTGGTGATCGCTCCGCCGAAAAATCAATCTCACTCCGGCCTGATGACCACCAGACTACCCTCCCCTGGACCGAGAAACCCCTGGTGAGGGGTGGTTGCGGGGGAGGCGGGGCAGGTCTGCCGCAGAGCCGAAGATCATCACCGGCGGGTTCGCCGCGGTAATGCCTCCGGCGTGAAGAACGTCCGGATAGAGAGCTGCCCGGTTCATCGGACAGGGGGTGGCGGTACGGCACCGCCGGACGGAACAAGGCAGACCTTCATCGTTTTCTTCCCAAGAGTACTTCCCTCTCCGCATCCAGGACATAGTCGTAGACCGTATAACCACCAAACGGGATCGGACCGCGCAACAACCTTGGCAACGCCATGGGGGTGGAGCCGGGATCGGCAAGAAGGTCTTCACGTGTCGCCCGGAAGTGGAAGGAGAAGTCCGGCACGACAATCCGGCGGACCGCACGAAGTTTCCGGCGGACCGCGCCAAGATGACGCCGACGACGGCGCGGGCGTCCGCAAGGCGGCGCCCATTCGGCGAGTGAGACGGGAACTCCGGGCGGCGAGTGCCCTCCCATTGGCATCCCATAGAGCGAGACGGCCGACGGTCCCATATGGCCGGGCGGATGGGTTCCACGGGATCGGAGGGCCGGCGCGGCGTACGGCGCACCGGGCCGCGACGCCACCGATCCAGGGGGATTGTCGCCAGGGGAGGCCGGTGGACGGCCATAACGCTCCTCTCCCCGCCGCGAATGGGTTTGCGCTTCCATCGCGCCTGGGGGGGACACCGTTACCGGGCCGGGTTTCCCGCCCGCGTATGAACCCGCCCACGTATGAAAACGGGACCGGCGGTTCATCCGCCGGCCCCGATATTCAGGCGACTACTTGGTCTTGACGACCACCGTCGTGGCGACCTTGTCGTGCAGACACTGCCGCAGCGGCTTGTCCCACAGCTGCCAGAGCACGTTCACCAGGGAGAAGATGTTGGCGATCCACCCGATGACCGGGATCCCGTTCACCATGCTCGGACCGAAGAGCACACCGGTCCGCTTGAGCGCGAGGTCGGAGGAGAGCCCGCCCGGCTGCAGCGCGCCGCCGACCGCCACGACCTTGATACCCATGACCATCTTGCCGACGGTCTGGCCGCTCTGCCGGACCATCAGGAACTCGTAGGCGGCGTAGATCAGGCCGCCGACGATCCCGGTGAGCACGGCCGCGAGGACGAGTCCGCCCCCGGCGGTGAACTTCCCGGTTTCGAGGTCGAAGTCCGGCTGGGTGACCAGGATCGCGGTCATCACCGCGGAGACAATGAATGTCGGGATCGCCAGGATGATTCCGTCGATGAGACGGGCCACCAGACGCTGCCACCACTCCGCGAGCGGTGCCGGAGCGCCGGGGGGCATCTCCCCCTGAGGTCCGTACCCCTGGGAGTAGGGGGCGGCCTGACCGTAACCGGGCTGCTGACCGTAGCCCGGCTGCTGGCCGTATCCGGGCTGACCGTAACCGGGCTGGGAGGCCTGCTGACCGTAATCAGGCTGCTGACCGTAACCGGGCTGCTGACCGTAGGCGCCGGCCCCCGACTGCTGACCGTAACCGGGCTGCTGACCGTAACCGGGCTGGGAGGCCTGCTGACCGTAATCAGACTGTTGCCCGTAATCAGGCTGCTGGCCATAGCCGGGCTGCTGTCCATAGGCGCCGGTCCCCGGCTGCTGGCCGTAGGCCGCCTGGCCGTAACCCGGCTGCTCCTGTGGGGCCTGCTGACCGTAACCGGGCTGCTGGCCGTACCCGGGCTGCTGACCGTAACCGGGCTGGGAGGCCTGCTGACCGTAGTCGGGCTGCTGGCCATAGCCGGGCTGTTGACCATAGGCGCCGGTCCCCGGCTGCTGGCCGTAGGCCGCCTGGCCGTAACCCGGCTGGGTCTGCCCCGGTCCCGTGCTCGACGGTGAGGCCTCCGATCGATATCCCACAACTGTCACATCGGGATCGGGTTCACCAGGGGGTCGACCTCCATTGTGTCCGTATTGCGGATGCCCCGACGGTGAGCGGTCGGGATCATCCTGCGGATACGGTGGCTGTCCGGTGCTCACCGCGTCACCTCACTTCGACTGCGCATGTGGCACATGGCCGACTCACATGCTTCTGGAGCACAAGGTATCGAGATAGGTATCAACAGTCACCTTTTGCATCAGCCAATACCCGAGGAAAGCTAGCCGGTCCGCGGTGTCAGGTACAGCAGCATTCGGGTGTTGCCCAGGGTATTGGGCTTGACGTGCTCCAACTCAAGGAACTCGGCGACCCCCTCGTCATAGGAGGCGAGAAGTTCGGCGTAGACCTCCGGCGAGATGGGGGTGCCCTGGATCTCCTGAAATCCGTGCCGGGCGAAGAAATCAACCTCGAAGGTGAGACAGAAGACCCGGCGCAGGCCCAGCTCGCCGGCGGCGCGGACGAGCTCGGAGACGATCCGGTGGCCGATGCCCAGGCCCCGGCAGCCGGGATCGACGGCGACCGTGCGGATCTCGGCGAGGTCCTCCCACAGGACGTGAAGCGCCCCGCAACCCACCACGACCCCGTCCCTGTCGGCCACCCAGAACTCCTGGACGTCCTCGTACAGGGTGACCGTGGCCTTCTCCAGCAGGCGCGGACCGGCCCCGGCGTAGGTGTCGACAAGCCGCCGGATGCCGCGCACGTCCGGGGTGCGGGCACGCCGGATCGTGATCGCGATGGCGTCCGCCCCGGCCTCCCGCCGGCTCGGCGATCCCCGATCCGCGTCCACTCCCCCGTCCACGGTCCCCGCTCGTCGTCCCGCGTCTCCGGTGCGGCGTACGGCCGGCGTCGGGGACTGCTCCGCAACCTGCTCCATGACCGATCAGCGTACGTCCTCGTCACCACCTATTTACGGCTCAGCCTTAACCCCTGTCCAGGAGCCGTTGGATGACGCACCGTAGCTCGCCTGCCACGGTGAGCCGAGATCTTCGCCGACGGACCGAATCCCCCCGTCTCACACGCACGGACCTGCGAAGACCCCCGTCACCTCCGCCAGGAGGGACGCGGGGCCGGCGTGACACACATATCGATCATGAAATGATGTGACCTGACCGTGACATTTCAGTTGTGAAAGCTCTACCAACTTTGCAGTTCTGGTTGAGCATGAACCTCCAATTGCACTAATGTCCGTCCTCGATGTCAGCAACGTAAAGAGCTGACCCGCCGAATCCCCCGACTGGGGAACCGGGGACCCACCCTCCCGACGTCCCCCGGGGTGAATCCGAGGTGCCACCGGCATCCGGTAGGGCTGCCTCCGGCCCGAACCCGTCAGCTAACCCGGTAGGCGGCCAAGAGAGGAGCCTGTTGGTGAAGCGCATGCGCGACCGTGGGGCACGACGTGCGGGCAGGCACGCCCGCAGCCGAGAACAGGCGGCGCGCGGACTGTCGTTCCGGTTCGCGGTCATCGGGGCGGCGTTCGCCTCCCTCACCCTCGGCACCCCCCTCGTGGCGGCCACCGCCGACCCGCAGCCCAGCCTCCGCCAGCTCGCCAAACAGGCCGAGAAGCTGCACACCGAGATCGAGACGCTCACCGAGCAGTACAACGGCGAGCGGGTCAAGCTCAAGCAGGCCCAGCGCGCCGCCGAGAGCGCCGAGAAGACCCTCGCCGTCAGCGAGTCGGAGCTGGAGTCACGGCGCACCAAGGCCACCCTGCTCGCGCAGAGCAGCTACATGGCGGGCGGGCTGGGCCCGGGGCTCACCTTCAGCCAGTCCTCCGATCCCGACGCCTTCCTCGACCAGGCCACCACGAACTACGCGCTCCAGCAGCAGCAGAGCGAGGAGGTCGCCCAGGTCGGCCGGGCGATCAAGGCCGCGGAGAGCGCGCAGGTGAGCGCCAAGGCCCGGACCACCGAGGTCAAGGACCTCCTCAACCAGATCGGCGACAGGCGCACCACGATCGAGCGCCTGGTCGCCAAGGTCGAGAGCAGCCTGTTTCGGGAGGTACGGTCCCGGGCGAGCAGCACCCGGGGCAACCGGGTGAAGATCGACGTGCCGATCGTGGGCGACGGCAAGGCCGCCGAGGCCGCCCGGTGGGCTCTCACCCAGCAACTCAAGCCGTATGTGTGGGGCGCCGAGGGACCGAACTCCTTCGACTGCTCGGGCCTGGTGATGTGGGCCTACCAGAAGGTCGGCATCAGCCTGCCGCACTACACGGGCAACCAGTGGACGGCGGGCACCCACGTCTCCAGGGACGACCTGCGCCCCGGGGACCTGGTCTTCTTCTACAGCGACCTGCACCACGTGGGGATCTACATCGGCGCGGGCCTGATGGTCCACGCCCCCCAGACCGGTGACGTCATCCACATCGCGACGATCGACAACCGCCCCTTCGCCGGTGGTGTGCGTATCGCGGACTGAGCGCGAACCCGGTGCGGACCCCGGCGGCGCCGGGCGCGAACACCCCGCCGCGGACCGGGCGCGGGCCGACCGCGAACACCCGGCCGTGAACTGGGCGCGGGTCGGGTGCGGGGTCGGTCACGGGCCGAGCGCGGGCCGAGAACCGCCCCTGGGGCGGGCTGAGAGAGCCCCTGGGGCGACCACGGGGACAAAACGGGGCACGGGGTAGGGGTGTCGCCTTCAAGGCCGGAGCGGGCCGGGAGGCGGGGTTTAGATCAGTCGCCGGCGGGCGGCCCAGGCCACGGCCTCGATCGCCGTGGCCACCCCGATGCGGTCGCAGATCCCGCGGAGCCTGCGCCGGACCGTCCGGCCGCTGATGTCGAGGCGGCGCCCCACCCGGTCCACGGTGACGCCCTTGGCGAGCTCCGCCAGCAGCACGAGATCCTCGTCGCTCAGACCGATCTCACCCATGCCCAGAAGACCGTCGCCGCGGCGGGAGTCCACCTCTGGATATGCCATCTGGAGTCGCTCCCCCCGCGCTGGAACTCAGGCGTGAGTCGTCTGGAATCAATGCCGCCCGTCAGGAACGGTAAACGGCTTGTTCAAAGGTCGTCAAGTTCCACTCTTCATAGAGGTAGTACGCGCTGTTGACATAGCGTGTGCTACGTGAAGTACTCATGATATGTCGGCGCCTTTACGGTTAAGTCATGGCCGCGCCAAGACCGGCGCCCCCGGGCGCCCCACCGCCCCCTGACAGACGGAGTCTTCGCAGAACAAGGTTTCGCCGGGGCCTCCCGCGGCGGGACCGCCTCCACCGGCGGTCACACGGCCACCATCCTCCTCTCACATTCCACCAGAAAGAACGACCTCATCTGGCACGCCCTCTCACGGACACCTGACCCACCCCCTTGACAGATCCGAGGGAATCGGCTCGCAATGAGAGAGAAGTGAGTCGATTTTTACGGCATCCGGCACATATCTGCCGAAACTAGCCAATCAGCACAAGACGGGAACACCAGCGAAATGGCGTTTCCGTACCATACGCCGCCTCGACTGGAATTATCCGACCCTCTGATCGGCCGCCGACGCCCCTCCGTGCAATCGTCGTCCACCGATGGCCGATACGGCCGCCGCTCACCGGCGACCTCCGTACCGCGGGGAAGGGCGTATCTGAAAACGGACAGCCGAAAGCAGGGCCCGCGGAGGCATGTCCGAAAACACACCCCCGCGGGCCGACACGCCCTCCGGCCGCTCAGCCCGCGGGCTTGACCAACGGGAACAGGATGGTCTCGCGGATGTTCTTGCCGGTGAAGGCCATGACCAGGCGGTCCACGCCGAGCCCCATGCCCCCGGTGGGGGGCATGGCGTACTCCAGGGCGGCGAGGAAGTCCTCGTCGAGCTGCATGGCCTCGGCGTCGCCGCCCGCGGCGAGCAGGGACTGCTCGGTGAGGCGGCGGCGCTGCTCGACCGGGTCGACCAGCTCCGAGTAGGCGGTGCCCAGCTCGGTGCCGAAGCCGATCAGGTCCCACTTCTCGGTGAGGAGCGGGTTGTCCCGGTGCTGGCGGGTCAGCGGTGAGGTCTCCAGCGGGTAGTCCATGACGAACGTGGGCTGGATGAGGGTGTGCTCGACGAGCGCCTCGAAGATCTCCTGGACGAGCTTGCCCTGGCCCCACTTGGGGTCCCAGCGGATCTCCCGCGCGTCCGCGAGCTTGCGGACCTTCTCCAGCGGCGTCTCGGTGGTGACCTCCTCGCCCAGCGCCTCCGAGACCGACCCGTACAGGGTGATCCTCGGCCACTCGGCCAGCCCCAGGTCGATCTGGTGGCCCTGATGGGTCACCACGGAGTGGCCGAGCGCGGCCACGACCGCGTTCTGGATCATGCGCTGGGTCAGGTCGGCCATGTCGTTGTAGTCGAGATACGTCCCATACGCCTCAAGCATCGTGAACTCGGGGTTGTGGGTGGCGTCCGCGCCCTCGTTGCGGAAGTTGCGGTTGATCTCGAAAACCTTCTCGATGCCGCCCACCACGAGCCGCTTGAGGTAGAGCTCGATCGCGATCCGGAGATAGAGATCCATGTCGTAGGCGTTGATGTGGGTCTTGAACGGCCGGGCCGTCGCACCGCCGTGGACCGGCTGGAGCATCGGCGTCTCGACCTCCAGATAGCCCTCGCCGTGCCAGAAGTCACGGATCGCCCGCACCACCGCGCTGCGGGTGTAGGCCATCTTGCGCGCCTCGTCGTTGACGATGAGGTCCACATAGCGCAGGCGGACCCGCGCCTCGGGGTCGGTCAGGCCGGCGTGCTTCTCCGGCAGCGGGCGCAGGCACTTGGAGGTGATCGCCCAGCGGTCGGCGAGGATGGACAGCTCCCCCCTGCGGGAGGTGATGACCTCTCCCTCGATGCCGACGTGGTCGCCGAGGTCCACGTCGCGCTTCCAGGCGGCCAGGGACTCCTCGCCCACCCGGTCCAGGGAGATCATGACCTGCAGGTCGGCCGAGCCGTCGCGGATGGTGGCGAAGCAGAGCTTGCCCCCGGTCCGCGACAGCATGACCCGTCCGGTGACACCCACTCTGTCGCCGGTCGCGGTGTCAGCGGTGAGATCCGCGTATTTTTCGCGGATCTCATCGTTGGTCGCGGTACGCGGAAAGTTCACCGGGTAGGGGTCGACGCCCTCGGAGCGGAGGCGGTCGAGCTTCTCCCGGCGCACGCGCATCTGCTCGGGCAGATCCTCGGCGGGGTTGGTCACTTCATCGGTCACAGAGCAAGGTTACCGATGTCCGGCTAAGGGGTGTTGCGCTGATAGATCAGCCGAAGACCGATCAGCGTGAGCCACGGCTCGTGCACGTCGATCGAGCGCGCCTCGCCGACCACCAGCGGCGCCGCGCTGCCGGTGGCGACCACGGTGACGTCGTCCGGGTCGTCGGCCAGCTCGGCCGCCATGCGGTCGACGATCCCGTCCACCTGACCGGCGAAACCGTAGATGATGCCCGCCTGGAGCGCCTCGACCGTGTTCTTGGCGATCACCGAGCGGGGCCGGATCAGCTCCACCTTGTGGAGCTGCGCCCCGGCCGCGGCCAGCGCGTCCACCGAGATCTCGATGCCGGGGGCGGTCACCGCGCCGATGTACTCCCCCTTGGCGGAGACCGCGTCGAAGGAGGTCGCGGTGCCGAAGTCGACGATGACGCACGGCCCGCCGTACAGCTGGATGGCGGCCAGCGCGTTGACGATCCGATCGCTGCCGACCTCCTTGGGGTTGTCCATCCTGACCGGGACCCCGGTGCGGACGCCGGGCTCGACGATCACCGCGGTGACGTCGCCGTAGTAGCGGCGGCACATCTCGCGCATCTCGTTGAGCACCGACGGCACCGTGGAGCAGAGCGCGATACCGCCGACGTCAGCCCCCTTGAGCAGCGGCGACTGCCCGAGCAGCCCCTGCAGCACGACGGCGACCTCGTCCGCCGTGCGCCGGGCGTCGGTGGCGATGCGCCAGTGCTCGATGACGTCCTCACCCTCGAACAGGCCGAGAACGGTGTGGGTGTTACCGACATCGATGGCAAGCAGCATCAATTCCCCCGAAGGTCCAGCGCGATGTCAAGAGCGGGTGCCGAGTGCGTGAGCGCACCAACGGCAAGATAGTCAACGCCTGTTTCAGCTACATCACGAGCCGACTCCAGGGTCAACCCCCCGCTGGACTCCAGCCGCGCCCTGCCGCTCACCAGCCGTACGGCCAGCGCCAGCTCCTCCACGGTGAAGTTGTCCAGCAGGATCTCCTCGGCGCCCTCGGCGAGCACCGGCTCGATCTGGTCGATCCGGTCGACCTCGACCTCGATCGGCAGGCCGGGATGGGCGTCCCGGACCGCGCGGAACGCCTCTGCCACCCCGCCGGCGGCCACCACGTGGTTGTCCTTGATCAACGCGGCGTCCGAGAGCGACATGCGGTGGTTGACCCCGCCGCCGCAGCGCACGGCGTACTTCTCCAGGGCCCGCAGGCCGGGCAGCGTTTTCCGGCTGTCCCTGACCCGTGCCCCGGTGCCCGCCACGGCCCGCACCCAGCGGCCGGTGAGGGTGGCGATGCCGGACAGGTGGGTGAGCAGGTTGAGCGCCGTCCGCTCGGCGGTCAGCAGGTCCCTGGTGGGGCCGGTGACGGTCATCAGCACGTCGCCCCTCGCGACGTGCTCGCCGTCCTTGGCCCGGCGCTCGACGGTCAGGCGGCCCTCGCTGACGTAGGAGAAGAGGCCCTCGGCGAGGGCCAGCCCGGCGACCACCCCGTCGGCGCGGGCCACCACGTCGGCGGTGTCGGTCCGGCCCGCCGGGATGGTGGAGACGCTGGTGACGTCGCCCGCCTCCTGGACGTCCTCGGCCACCGCGGTCGCGAAGAGCGCCGTCACCGCGGCCGGGTCGAGACCGGCCTCGACCAGGTCCGCCTGCACCCGGGACGGCAGGCCGTCAGCGCCGCTCGCGTGCGGGACGTATGTCATGGTTGTTCCCTCCGCCGTCAGGGTCAGGTCGAGGTGGCCCAGCCACCAGGCATCGTTTCGCTCGGAGAAGTCCTCGCGCCAGTGTGACCCGCGGGTCTCCTCACGGGTGCGGGCCACGGCCACCAGCGCCGAGGCGATCGTCAGCAGGTTCGTGGTCTCCCACGACTCGGTGCACGGCTGGACCGCCACCGGGGTCCACCGGACGTCCAGCAGCGCCCTGGCGACCTCGGTCAGGGACTCCCGGTTTCGCAGCACGCTCGCGCCCCGGCTCATGTGCCCCTGGATCCTGGGTCTCGCCCTGGGGTCCACCAGGCCACTCGGCCGCTCGTCGGCCACCGGTGCGCCGGAGCCCCGCCGCTCGGCGTGGATGTCGGCGGCGATCCGCTCGGCGAAGACCAGACCTTCGAGCAGCGAGTTCGAGGCCAGCCGGTTGGCGCCGTGCACACCGGTGCAGGCCACCTCACCGCAGGCGTACAGGCCCGGCACGCTGGTACGGCCACGCAGGTCGGTCCGGACGCCGCCGCTGGCGTAGTGGGCGGCGGGGACGACCGGGATGAGCGCGGTGACCGGGTCGACGCCGTGCTCCCGGCAGACGGCGTGAATCGTCGGGAACCGGGTGCGCCACTTCTCCGCGCCGAAGTGGCGGGCGTCGAGATACACGTGGTCGGCTCCGGTCTCACGCATCCGCCGCATGATCGCCTTGGCCACCACGTCGCGGGGCGCGAGGTCGGCGAGCTCGTGGACGTCCTGCATGAAGCGGACGCCCTCGGCGTCGACCAGCACCGCGCCCTCGCCCCTGACCGCCTCGGAGATCAGCGGCTGCTGGCCGACGGAGTCCTCGCCGAGCCAGAACACGGTCGGGTGGAACTGGACGAACTCCAGGTCCCTGACGACGGCGCCGGCCCGCAGCGCGAGCGCCACGCCGTCGCCGGTGGAGACGGCCGGGTTGGTGGTGGCGGCGTAGACCTGGCCCATGCCGCCGGTGGCCAGCACCACGGCCCCGGCCCTGACCGCGCCCACCCCGTCGCGTTCGCCCTCGCCCATGACGTGCAGGGTCACTCCGGCGGCCCGGCCCTCGGCGTCCTTGAGCAGATCGAGCACGAGCGCGTGCTCGATCACCTGGATCGCCGACTCCCGGACGGCCTTGATGAGCGCCCGCTGCACCTCGGCCCCGGTGGCGTCGCCGCCGGCGTGCACGATGCGGTTGCGCCGGTGACCGCCCTCCCTGGTGAGCTGGAGCGCGCCCGAGGCGTCGGTGTCGAACCTGGCCCCCGTCGCCATCAGCTCGCGCAGCGCCCCCGGCCCCTCGGTGACCAGGACCCGGACGGCCTCCTCGTCGCAGAGACCGGCCCCCGCGACGAGGGTGTCGGACAGGTGCTCGGCAGGGGTGTCCCGGGGGTCGAGCACGGCGGCGATGCCGCCCTGCGCCCAGCGGGTGGACCCCGAGGAGAGCACGTCCTTGGTGACGACCAGGACCCTGGCCGCGGGGTCGAGGCGGGCGTGGCGCAGCGCCGTGGTCAATCCCGCGACACCGGAGCCGACCACGACGACGTCCGCGTCGACCGTCCAGCCCGGAGGTGGGGCGGTCAGCCTCAGGGGGATGGCTGGAATCGTCATTGCCGCCTCCTTGTGGGGATGGTTAGAGGCTCTTTATCTCGTCAATGTGACGATAACGTGCGGCCCGGAAGGACTGTTCCCCGGGGTGGGCCGTGTACGGACCGACCGGTGAGAGGGTGCCCACCTCCGTCCGGCCGCTCCACGGGACCGGAACGCGGCGCCGACCGGCCCACGGGAGCGGCGCACGACGCCGGCCGGTGAGCGGGACCGGAACGCGACGCCGGCCGGCCCACCGGAGCGGCACGCGACACCGGCCGGCGGGCGGGTGTCCACCACCCGACCGGATCCACCGGGCTCCGGGAGCACCCGGCGCCGGGCGAGGCTCGTCCTACCTCTGACAGTCCGGCACCCGGCGGAGCTCGTCGCCACGGAGAAGGCCCGGAAGGGCGGCGGCGGGGTCGTGGCCGAGGTCGGCGATCCGGTTGCCGGCGTCGACGTGGACGATCCGGGGCTGGAAGGTCCGGGCCTCGGCGTCGTCGAGCTGGCCGTACGCGATGATGATCACCAGGTCGCCCGGCTGGACGAGCTTGGCCGCGGCGCCGTTGACACCGATGATCCCGGAGCCTCGCGGGCCCGCGATCGTGTAGGTCACCAGCCTGGCACCGTTGTCGATGTCCACCACGTGGACCTGTTCGCCGGGGAGGAGATCCGCCGCGTCCAGCAGGTCCTCGTCGATCGTCAGCGACCCCACATAGTGCAGGTCGGCCTGGGTGACGGTGGCGCGATGGATCTTGGATGTGAGCATGGTGCGGAGCACGCTTCAATCACCTTTCGCACGGTCGCGCCGCCCTGTGGCGTACACGCCTGGGCGAAAATATATCCGAGGTTCCAAAGGTGCCCACCACATATTCCCCGGGCCCCGAAGAATATGCCCCAGGTCCTGAAAACCGGTCCGACGCATGGCCAGGGTCTCGAAAGATCCCGGCGACCGTACGGCCCGTAACACCCCGGGGTGCCGCGGTCACGCACAGGCCGCTCTCACCGCAGGTCGACCGTCACGTTGTCGATCAGTCTGGTGGACCCCACCCGTGCGGCCACGGCCAGGACCGCCTCACCCCGGTAGTCCTCGCCGACCTCGACGAAGGTCGCCGGATCCACCAGGACCAGGTAGTCGAGAGCGATCTCCGGCTCACCCTCCAGTACGGCGCGCGCCGCCCGGCGGATCTCCTCCGGCGTCCGCCGACCGGCCCCGGTGAACAGTCCCCGTGACAGGGCCAGGGCCGTGTGCCGGTCGTGCGTGGACAGGTAGCGGTTCCGGCTGGACAGCGCCAGGCCGTCCGCCTCGCGGATCGTGGGCGCCCCCACGATGGAGACCGACAGGTCGAGGTCGGCGACCATCCGGCGGATCATCGCCAGCTGCTGGGCGTCCTTCTGCCCGAAGACCGCCACATCCGGCTGGACCAGGTTGAACAACTTGAGCACCACGGTCAGCACACCGTCGAGGTGCCCGGGACGGAACGCCCCCTCGACGACCGTGCCCATCTTCCCCGCCGACACACCGACCTGCCGGTCCGGAGGGTACATGTCCCCGGCGGAGGGGGCGAACACCAGGCCCACCCCCTCGGCCGCGCAGATCTCCAGGTCGACCTCGAACGTCCGGGGATAGCGGGAGAAGTCCTCGTCCGGACCGAACTGCAGGGGGTTCACGAAGATGCTCACGGCCACATGGTCGGCCTGCTCGCGGGCCAGCCGGATCAGCGACCGGTGCCCCTCGTGCAACGCGCCCATGGTCGGCACCAGCGCCAGCGTGGCGTCTCCGGGGAAACCACCGATTCCCAGGGTCCGCCTCGCCTTGACCAGCCCGATCCGGTCGGCCGCCACGATCACGTCCATATGTTTCCTCCCAGGGCGTCCAGGAGGCGCTCGGCGGCCTCGGGCTTGAGCAGCCCGGCCGCCAGCGCCCGGTCCGCCGTGAGCCTAGCGAGGGCCACGTAGGCGTCCGCGGCCTCGGGTGCCGCCAAGATCAGCGCGTCCACGTGCTTGCGGACCGTGGCGGCGTCACCACGGACCACCGGGCCGGTCAGCCCGGCGATACCGAGCAGCAGCACGTTCTCCAGGGCCGCGCCGAGCAGCGGGCCGAGCATCCGGCCCGGCTGATCCACGCCGATCCGCCCCAGCAACTCGGACGACTCGGCGACCAGCGTCACCATGTGGTTCGCCGCACCCGCCAGAGCCGCGTGATAGAGCGGCCGGTCGTCGTCCTCGATCCAGACCGGCTCGCCCTCCATCTCGATGACCAGGGCCTCGGCCACCGGGCGAAGGGGGTCGGGCGCGGTGACACCGTAGGAGATGCCGACCAGACGGCGCAGGTCGTCGTCCCTGCCGGTGAACGTCATCACCGGATGCAGCGCCAGGGGCAGCGCGCCCTCCCTGATCGCCGGGTTCAGCACCGCCAGGCCGTACGCGCCGCTGGTGTGGGCCACCAGCTTGCCCCGCAGGTCGGCGCCGGTGCCGACCAGACCCGAGACCAGGTCGGGCAGCACGTCGTCGGGGACCGTCAGAAGGATGAGATCCGACTTGGCCACCACGTCCTGCGGGCCGGTCGGCGTCAGGCCGAGCCGTTCGATCGCCCGCTCCCTGGAGGAGTCGGAGACCCCGCTCGCGGCGACCACCCGATGGCCCGCCCGCGTGAGCGCGACCCCGAGCGCCGAACCCACCCGGCCTGCCCCAACCACTCCGACGGCCAGCCGTGCCGGGCGATCGACTGCGTCCATGACGTCCCGTCCTTCGACCACATGGGGGCTCCGTGCCCAGTTGACCAGCGTAACGGGCCTGACCCTCCCGACTGCGTCAAGGCAGGTGTCCGAAAGCGGCGGCATCCGACCGGCTGAGCAACCTGTCAGTAATGACAGCCGCCCCCGGGGCCTCCGGGACGTCCCCGCGAGGCCACAAGGTCGTTACCGTGGCCTCCTCAAGGACACCCTGTGATCTCGACGACGGCCCAGGGGCACCACCGGTAACGTCTGTGGACGTGTGGCTCACCTGGCGCGCCGCGACAGAGCGGGCGCTCTACGGCGAGAACGGCTTCTATCTGCGAGAGCGGCCCTCAGGTCACTTCCGGACCTCGGTCGGCGCCTCCACCGTCCTCGCCGGGGCCGTGGCGCGCGAACTCGCCGCGGTGGACGCCGAGCTGGGCGGCCCCCCGAGGATCGACCTGGTGGACGTCGGCGCGGGTGAGGGCGGCCTGGCGGCCGGAGTGCTCGCCGCCGCACCGCCCGGCCTTCGCACGCGCCTGCGGGTGACCGCGGTGGACCTCGCCCCCCGGCCCGCCGGGCTGCCCGAGGAGATCGCCTGGGCCGCGGCCGTACCGGACGGGATCCGCGGACTCGTGATCGCCAACGAGTGGCTGGACAACGTGCCGACGGACGTCGCCGAACAGGCCGCCGACGGCCCCCGGCTGGTCCTGGTCGACCCGTCCGACGGCCGGGAACGGCTCGGCGACAGGCCCCAGGAGGCCGACCTGGCCTGGCTGGACCGCTGGTGGCCGATGCGGACGACAGGCGAGCGGGCCGAGATCGGCAGACCGCGTGACGAGGCGTGGGCATCGGTGATCGTACGGCTGGCCCAGGGCCGCGCGATCGCGATCGACTACGCCCACCGGCTGGACGGCCGCCCGCCGTACGGCACGCTGACCGGCTACCGCGACGGCGGAATCGTCGCCCCCGTGCCGGACGGATCGTGCGACATCACCGCCCACGTCGCCCTGGACGCCTGCGCGGCGGCCGGAGAACGCGCCGGCGCCGTGAACACGATCCTGACCACCCAGCGGGAAGCCCTCCGCGCCCTCGGCGTCACCGGAACCCGCCCGCCCGTCGAACGCGCCCACACCGACCCGCGAGGCTACCTCCAAGCCCTGGTCCGGGCCTCGGAGGAGGCCGAACTCATCACCCCCGACGGCCTGGGCGCCTTCACCTGGCTATCCCAGACCCGCCCCTGAAACGGTGGTGAGAGAAGACGGTCGCGGCGGGAGTGGACGGTATGCGCTCAGCGGTAGCCGGTCAGGCCGTCCGCCAGTTCTTCTCCGTCACCGTCGCGGTTCGCGTAAAGGGCCTGCTGCAGGGCGAACGTGCTGCGGATCGTGGCGATCCGGGTGACCATGCCGTTCTCCGACCAGCCGCCCAGCGCGAGGACCCGGTCCAGCAGATCCTTCCCGTAGTCGGCACCGACGGCCGCGAGGTCCTCGGCGGGGTCACCGAGCGCGACCTCGTCCCAGTCGATCACTCCGCTGAGCCGAGGGCGCCCGTCGACGATCTCCCATAGGACGTTCTCGCCACCGAGGTCACCGTGCACCACCGCGGTGGTGAGGTGGGGAAGGCCGTCGAGCGCCGCGAGTTCCCGCTCGGCGCGCTGACGCCCGCTGCAGGACATGAGCGCGAACAGCTCTGCGCGGACGCCTGCCGCGAACTGCTGCCACTCATCTTCCGGCGCGTGCGGCAGCGCCGCTCGTACCTCCCCCTCAGCGCCCGCCATGGCCAGTGCGGCCAGCAGCGTGGCGTACTGTGCCGCCACCGACTCGGCCACCTCGGGGCATTCGAGCACCTCGTCCTTCAACGGTGCTCCGGGGATTCGGCTGAGCACCAGGAACGGCGGCTCGTCTGTGCCCTGAGTGCCGCTCTCGACCAGCGGCTCGGGTGTGCGGAAGCCAAGGTCGAGCCCGGCGAGCGCGCGCAGTACCGCCGCCCGCCCGGGCAACCTGGCGGCCGCCGCCTCGGTGCGGGCGAAGCACACGACACGATCCGAGCCGATCACCACATGATGGAACTGCCCCCGCCGGACGGTGAGACCGTCCGGCCTGTCATGGGGCAGCAGCCGACTCAGCAGAGCACGGTGCGTCTCAAGGATCTTCGTCAACTCATACACCACCAGCGTGGACGTCACCTCGTAGGGGTGATGAGGACCCCCACGGTAAAGCCGCAGGCCAACGGGCGCAATGCTGGGCCTCGGAACCGCTGTTCTGCAGTGAACCTCCGGTCGCGCGGAAAACCCCGGAGGTCTGCTGCAAAAACCGTTCCTGGCTAGATCTCGTTGAAACATGGGCACCGCCCTGCGCAGCCGTACGGGACGGCTGACCCCCCTGTCGCGGAAGGGGATCGGCGAGCACCTCCGCGAGTAGGGCCGGCATGAGATCTGGGGTGTTTCAGGCGGTGAGCGCGCGGAGTTCCTCGGCGGCGGGCAGTGATCGGGCCTGCTCGGGGGCCGTGAGCATCACCTGTCGAGCCCACCAGGTGATGGACGTGGTGCGATGCTCGGACGGCAGCCTCGTGTACGCGTTGACGGCATCGGTGAGTCCTTGCGGGGCCTCGCTCGCGTTGATCAGGCACACACTTTTCTTCATCACGCCGGTCGCCACCGAGCGGGGGTCGGCGCCGGGCCCGTCTGCCGCTATCTGGCGGGCCACCTCGTCGTGCGCCGTGGGCACTCCCAGGAGGACGGCCAGCGTGGCGCGTGAGCTCGTGTGGCGTTCCGCGGGCCATCCCCAGATGGCGCTGTGTTCACCGGTCACCTCGGCGGGCAGCCTCGATCCGATGTCGTCGTAGCGCCCCAGCACATCGCCCGGGACAGGGACACCCCCGGCGGAAGCGGGCGCCACCGCCAGCGCCACGGATCTGCCGAACCACGCCTCCGCCACCCCGACGCTCGGGCGGCCCCCGGCCAGATGCTCGGCCTCCGAGGCCAGTCGCAGCACGCTCACGATGGCCGGCCGGGGCGCCCCCGTCTCGATGAGGGCGTTCCGTCCCCGCACCCACACCCGCAGGTCAAGGTCACCGGAGGCGTCGGCGGCGATGCGGGCCGTACGCCACCAGCGGCGCGACTCCCAGAACTCGCCGGTCTCGGCCAGGGCCATCGCCATGATGGCGGCGAGCTGGGCGCCGACGCGCTGCAGCCCGTTACGGTCGATGTCGGGACGGGTCTCCAGTGCCTGGCGCACGTCGGCCACATCGACGGCGAGCTTGCCGATCAGCGCGGTCGGCGGCTCCACCCGGATGTCGTAGGCATGCTGATGGGCAATCTGCTCCCAGTCCTCCAGCGCGTGCTCTCCAGCCGAATCAACCGCCCGGTCGAAGGTGGCGCGCAGCGTTTCCAGAGCATCCAAAGGAAGGGGGGCTCCGGTACCAAGTGCGGCGAGGAGCTGCATGATAGTACGGCGCTCCATGTCGTTATCTCCGCCATTCTGAGGCAACGCGGCACTTACGAGAGTACTCCTAACCCGCTGCTCTGAGTCAGCATTTCTTCCACTGTCGCCCTTCCGTAGAAAACCGTACAGCGCGATAAGAACACCCTCGGCCCTGTACGCCTTGTCAAGCCGGCCAACCGCGTCACGAGGTGGCAGGCGCTCTCCACGTTCCCACCGACCGATCACCGCACCGGCGGTCCGAATACGCTCACCAGCTGTTTCAAGGGACATTTCCCTCAAAAGGCGCCAGTGGCGGAGGTTCGCACCAAACAAGTGGCTAAGTGACGCAGAAGGGTCAACCTCGCCGGGGGGACGAGCCATAAGAACCCTCCCAACTTCGATGTTCCGATTAGTTCACACCATTCAAACCAAATGACTTGGTGTGAATAACGTGCTGTGCGCTCCCAGGAGTTGCACCGATTATGACACGGTCGGGTTTATCCGTCCGAGACAAGTACGTGGCCCTGCGTTTTCGGCCGGAGGGAGTCTGTGTGTCAATCGAAGCTCGCAGCGCCGGCCCCGCTCAATCGGATCTCCGGCAGACGCGTACCCACCACGACGACCGCGCAACCCACCCCGCCCCGACCGTGCCGGCCGCGATCGGGCTCGACGACACGCCGGACAGCCGCCCCCGGGTGAGCCCCTTCCCCGGCGACCCCCAGGCCGATGACCGCCCCCCGTGGATGATCAATCTGTCGCCCGATGCCGCCCAGGCACTGAAGATCCGCGTGGATGACTCCGCCTACGAGCAGCTTCAGGGCCTGGCGTGGGATCCGGCCACGGCCGTGGACCTGACCCGCCTGCGGCAGGACCGGCCGACAGGCCCAGATCCCCGGCCGCCCGCAGCCCACCGCACCTGACACCTTTCCGCACTCCCCACGTCCGTGTGCCCGGCCTGTGCGTGCCGCGCCCAACCCCCCTCGGAGCCGTCTTATGCGATCCCGCATTCAGTTACTCGCAGCACTTATTCTGTTATCCACGGTGATAAGCACAGCGTGTAGCGGTGGCCAGTCATCACCCTCCGCGAAGAACGGGCCGGAAAAACCCGACCTCGTCATCGGCGCCATGCCCATCCCCGACATCGTGGCCTTCCACATAGCCAAATCCCGAGGGTTCTTCGCCCGCGAGGGATTCCACTCGGTGCGCACGGAGACCATCCAGGGCACCGGCCCGGCCATCCCCCTGCTCAAGAACGGCCAGCTGGATATCGCCCTGGTCAACTACGTGTCCGCGTTCACCGCCCAGGGCAAGGGAGCGGTGGATCTGCGAATCATCGCCGACTCCTACCAGGCCAGCAGCAACACCTTCCTGCTGATGACCTCCGCGGCCAGCACGGCGAAAACCCTCGCCGACCTGCGAGACAAGACGGTCGCGGTGGCCACCCTCCACAGCATCGGCACCCTCACCCTGGAAATCGCGCTGCACATCCACGGCATGACCGCCAAAGACGTTCGCCTGGTCGAGATGCCGCTGCCGAACATGCCCGGAGCCCTGGCCGCCGGAACCGTACAGGCGGCGTGGATGACCGAACCGTTCATCACCGCGGCCAAGACCACCGACGGCGCCAAAACCCTGGCGGACATGACCAGCGGCCCAACCGCGGACTTCCCCATCGCCGGGTGGGCGATCACCGCCGAATTCGCGAAGAAGAACCCGAAGACCGTCAGCGCCTTCCAGCGCGCGATGGCCGCCGGCCAGCAGATCGCGGCCTCCGACCGCGCGACGGTCGTGACCACCATCCCGTCCTACACACAGATCGCACCGAACATCGCGAAGGTCATCACCCTCGGCCAGTTTCCCCTCACCCTCAGCGCGACCAGGTTGCAGCGGGTCGCCGACCAGATGCTCGAATTCCACTACCTCGACCAGCCTCTGAACGTCGCACCGCTCCTGCTGCCTTCCGCCATGACCACCCCGACGAACGGAGCATCGTGACCGGCACCCACTCATCTCCGCAGCGGGCACCCCGGGAACGGTCCGTCCCCCCCTTCTCGGGCGAACGTCCCGGCGCGCACGTCCAGCAGATCATCAACGGCGTGGTCTCCTTCGGCGTCCTGCTCAGCCTGACCGACCTCGGCGTCGCCGACCACCTGGCGGACGGGCCGCGCGGCGTGGCGGAGCTGGCCGGCCTGTGCGAGGCGGACGCGGACCCCCTCCACCGGATCCTGCGCGCCGCGACCTCGCTCGGACTGCTGCGCGCCACCGAACAGCCCGATACCTACGCCCTCACCCAGGAGGGGCGGACACTGCGCGGTGATCTGGCGGACTCCATGCTGCCGGCGGTAATGATGGCCGCCGAGCCACGGTGGCTGGAGGCGATCCGTGTCCTGCCGGAAACCGTCCGCACCGGCCAGCCCGCCCTGCCGCAGCCCACCTACGAGTATCTGGCGGACAATCCCGACACCCGCGCCCTGTTCCACCGGTTCATGCGGACCCGCACCGCGCCCGTCGCGGCGGCGATCGCCGACCTGGACTTCGAGCGGGTGCGCACCGTGGTGGACATCGGCGGCGGCCACGGCACCATCCTGGCGAAGATCCTCCAGACCCATCCGCACTGCACGGGCATCCTGCTGGACCGCCCGGACCTCGCGGAGACAGCCGCCGAGCACCTCGCCGCGCTCGGCCTGCGGGACCGGTGTGAGGTCGTCGGCGACGACTTCCTCGACTTCGTTCCCCCCGGTGCGGACCTGTATCTGCTGGCCAGCGTCGTGCACAACTGGTCCGACGACGACGCCGGGCTGATCCTGCAGAACGTGCGAAAAGCCATGGAGGCCACCGACGGACCGGCCCAGGTGTGGTGCGTCGACCTGCTCCGCCCCACCTCTCCGGCACAGTTCGGCCCGCCCCACATGGCCACGGTTCTGGACGTGCGCATGCTCAGCCTCTTCGGTGGCGGCCATGAGCGCACCAGGGCCGAGTACGAGAGTCTGATGATCCGCAACGGCCTGGAGATCACCTGGTTGGAACAGTTCCCCAACGACATGCATCTGATGGTCGCGGGCCTCGCGGCGTAATGCCCGCGAGCCGGGTCGAGTCCGCATCGCCGTGAGCCAGGTGGCCGCAGAACCCCTGGAAACACGGCGAAAAGGAACGGAGCACCTGGCCAGGAGCCAATCTGGCTGCGCCTCGACGCGCAGCCAGACCTCCGCCGGACAAGCATGCCAACCACGTGTGAGTCTCACCTCGGCGCCCGCGCCCCGTCAGGGCAGGCGAAAGGCCGCCGATCATGTACTGCGGCGCCCAGGGCGAACCGGGGGCGCCTCCGAACGGCCGACGGCGGCCCATACGTCTACCACGCGATCGCAGCTCAGAGATCTTCGGCGCGGACACCCCTGAGGAAATCACGCCAGACAGCCGGAGCGAAAGCCAACACCGGACCAGACGGATCCTTACTGTCACGGACAGCGACGACACCCGGAAGGTTCGTCGCCACCTCCACGCAGTTGTCACCACCACCGCTGAGGCTGGACTTGCGGAATTCGGCGCCGGACAGGTCAGGGGAGATCATGCTCACTCCTCACCGCGGCGATGAGCACCGCGGACTCCTCAGGGGACGGGCATGCGCCAACAAGGCACTCAAACGACAGCATAAGGTTCCGTACCTGGTCCGTCGCCTCGCGCGCCCTTGACGCCGCCTGTCACGCGAAACCGCAGATCAGAGGTCTCCGGCGCGGACACCCCTGAGGAAATCACGCCAGACACTCGGAGTGAAAGCCAGCACCGGACCAGACGGATCCTTACTGTCACGGACAGCAACGACACCCGGAAGGTTCGTGGCCACCTCTACACAATTGTCCGTGGTGCCACCACTACAGCTGGACTTGCGGAACTCCGCACCGATCAGGTCAGGGGAGATCATGGCTACTCCTCGCAACGGCGATAAACGCCGCAGACTCCTTGGGGGACAGGCACGCGCCAACAAGGCGCTCGAACGTCAGCGTAAGCTGTCGCACTTGGTCAATCGCCTCGATGTAGACATTTCCCGCTGGGCACCCGGTATATGCCACGTCCGGGTCCTCGGCATCGAAGGAAAGCACCGAGAAGGCCCCCTCCATGCCGCTGTGCTCACCTGCTCGGAGCGGCAGAACTTGGATCGTGATGTTCGGCCAAGCCATGACCTGAAGGATGTCATCGAGCTGGCGGGTCATGACACCGGGCGGCCCGACAGGACGAATCAGAGCGCACTCGTCCACAACCGCGTGCAGAGTCGGCGCGCTGGCGCCGAATAGGCTGATCTTGCGAGCCATCCGGCCCGCCACTCGCCGCTCCAGCTCGGAATCCTCCAGCGTCAACTGGGCGGCACCCATGATCCTGCTAGCGTAATCCTCGCTCTGGAGCAGGCCGGGGATCAGCAGTGGCTCCCACGTACGGATGGACGTCGCCTCGGCCTCCAGACCAACATACGAGCTGGCGAACACATCACTGTAGGCCGTCCACCAGCCACGTTGGCCGGCATCCTTGCCAAGCTGAATCAGCCCAGCCTTCCCGGTAGTGTCCACGCCGTACAGGTCACAGGCGTGGCCGATGTCCACCGTGCTGGGAAGCAACCGCGCGTTCTCGATCCGGTTGACCTTCGAACGACTCCAACCAAGTTGACGAGCCGCCGCCTCCGGCGTGAGACCCGCCACTTCACGAAGTCGTCGCAGTTCACGACCCAGACGACGATGCCGGACCGTAGGGCTCTTCATCATGCCGCTCAGTGTGCTGTGGGTTCGATAAAAAATCCATATGCATAGCGCTTGCATTTCTGCACAGTGCAAGCGCATGATGGTTTCGCAATCACACCACAGTGAGTGAGTGCACGGTGACAATTTCGAACAAAACGGCCGCACTGTTCCCTTACGAAGGGCTTCAGTCCTCGCTCGACGCCCACTCGTCAGGAGATCGTGCAAATGTCCCCAACCCGCGAACTGCGTAGACAACGCCCTCCTCGCGAAGGCGAACCAGCACCTTACGGGCTGTCGGCCGGGCAACGCCGAACTCCTGGACAATCAGGTGTTCGCTGGCAACTGGCTCATCAACCACATAGACACCTTTGCGAATGCGGTCCTTGATCACGTTCGCAATCTGGACCCATTTCGGCTGGTTCGCGCGCCACTCGATCGTCACAAGATCACCGTAGGCATCCGCGATGACCCCATGATACCCACTGTCAACAGCTGCAAATAACTGATGGCAGCGGACGTCCGCACTTCATAGTTGTGAACTATAGGGAACAAGACTTAAGCGGACCCGCCCGGCGCTTGGAACGACCGGACGGGTCCTTGACCAGGAAGGCACTCCTGACCGTGACCAACCCTAGTGCGCCGATCCTCGATCGGCAGGCGGCGAGCAGATGTGGCTGCGACTGCTTTGTCACCACTCCGCCAATGCCCATGGGCTGCGCCGCCTGCGGCCACCCGCCCTACGCCCACGGCTGCGACCAGGCCGCACCCGGCCATGACTACGCACAGCCGTCCGGCGCGCTGATGGCCGAACGCCTGGGAGCACGCCACCGATTCGGCCTGGGCCGGGCGCTGCCCGCCTACGGACCGCCCGCCGTCGTGACCCCCGATGAGGTGATCCCACTGGTGCCCGCCCAGCGCCGCCCGGAACCGTCTCCGGTCACCACGCCCGCGCCCACCCCGACCGCCGTTCCCGCCGTACCACCGCCGCTGCCCAGACGGACGCCCCGCCCCATCCGGCGCCCGGCGTCCACATCCCGGCCCGCCACCGGCACACCGCGTCGACGCAATGACGGACGGCTGCCCACGCCGTACCGCTCCCGAGGGGTCGTCCACGGCCCTCGTAATGCCGGAACCGCACCGTTCCCTCGGCTCACACGCCGATCGCCCGTCTCATACGGCGCGCCCCAGACATTTCTCCCACATCTCACAGACCGGGTCCGGCCGGACGTCACGAGCGCCGGCCGGACCCTCAACCGGACAACGGAGGTCCGATCCATGGAACACCTTAGATCCGCCGCCCCCAACCCCGTGATCCCCGGCTGGCGGGTAATCCTCAGCGACGCCGGGCGCTTCTGGGCCAGCCGCGTGCTCCCCTTCCCCAACGACTCGGAGTGGTACGCCCCGCCGTTCCGTACGGTGGACGCCGACACCTTCGACGAGCTGAGGACCGAGGTCGACCGGCAGGAGACCGCCGCCCGGCAGACCGCCGGAAAGGCCGGACAGGACAGGCCGGGCGGGCAGGACAGGCAGGATGGGTGGTCCGGTCAGGTCAAGCAGGCGCCGGGACCGGCCGTGACAACCGGACCGGCCGAACCAGCCAGGACGGCGAGGACGGCGGCCGGGCAGGTGACGTCGTGATGTGGCACCGCGACTCCCGTGCCCCCGGACGACACCGCCCTGGCCAGGCCCGCACCACCGTCCCCCACCGCCTCTGGGACGTGCGCGCCCGCGCCGAGGCCGAACGACTCGCGCAGGCGTGGCCGAGCTGGACGATCCTGTACGGCGTGGGCAGCCGACGCTTCTACGCCCTGGCCGCCTGGCAGGTCTCCGAACCACTGATGGTCGACGCCACCACCACCGAGGACCTGGAGAGGCGGATGTATGAGGCGGTCATGGCTGTGACCGTCCGCCGCGAGACCCCCCTCACCGCCCCGGCCACCCCGACCGCGTCGGCACCCCCGATACCTCCGGCCCCCTTGACGTCCCAGCCTCCCCCGAGCAGGCGCGGCGGCGTTCCTTCCCCGGCACCCGCCGCCGCGCCGCACCACCCCCACCACTCCCGCCGCCCCTACCGGGACGCGGCCTAAAAAGCCGGTGCGGCGGCATCACCTCCCAGGGGACGCCGCCGCACCCACCACCGTGCGACCCGGGCCGGAGGGGACCCGGGCCGCACCCCAACGCGGTCCCCTCCTGGAGGGGAGGGAAACCGCACGCACCGGCCGGACCGCACCCCCGGCCCGGCCGGTGCACCCTGCCCAGCACACCGCCGGGGCGCGGGCATCCACCGGCCACACCACTCCCGAACGCCTGGCCGCAGCCCTCGCCGTACACGCTGAACTCCTCGAACGCGCCCGCCGATAGTCCTCCGACCCCCACCAGGAGATCCCCCATGCAAGGCATCAAGGTCATCGGTGGTGACGGCTCCGCCCTCATCACCCCCTTCCTCGCCCTCCCGCCCCGGTTCGAGGCGTTGCTCACCCCTACCGAGGTCGCGATCATGTTCCGCGTCGACCCCAAAACCGTCACCCGCTGGGCGAAGGCAGGAAGACTCACCAGCATCCGCACCCTCGGCGGACACCGCCGCTACCGCCAA
>NZ_JBSGCR010000013.1:0-192247 GCF_053601935.1 Streptosporangium sp. NPDC004631
AAGCCCCGGCCGACAGATCCAAGCCAAGACACCGGGGTCTGTTCTCGCGCGGGTCAAGCCGAAGCTCGAAGCAGCACGAGACCATCCTCACAGTTCTCGCGAACAAGCCGTGTCGTGACCTTGTGCAGATGGTCCCGGCGGCGGTCGGCGATCCGGGCGTGCACCCGAGCCACCTTCCGGCGGGCCTTCTCCCGGTTCACCGAACCCTTGGCCTTGCGGGCGAGGGAGCGCTGGGCTCTGGCGAGCTTGTGCCGGTCGGCGCGCTCGTGCTTCGGGTTGACGATCTTCTCGCCGGTCGACAGGGCCACCAGGGACGTGATCCCGGCGTCCACGCCCACGCTCTGATCGACCGGAGCCAGCGGGCTGATCCTCTCCTCGACCAGCAGGGAAACGAACCAGCGTCCGGCCGCGTCCTTGGACACGGTGACGGTGGACGGCGTCGCCCCCTCCGGCAGCGGACGCGACCACACGATGGCCAGCGGCGCGTCCATCTTCGCCAAGGTCAGCGCGCCCTCGCGCCAGCGGAACGCCGACCGGGTGTACTCCGCGCTTGCCCGCGATTTCTTGCGCGCCTTGAAGGTGGGGTACCTGGCCCGTTTGGCGAAGAAGTTGGAGAACGCCGCCTGAAGGTGGCGCAACGCCTGCTGGAGCGGAACGGACGACACCTCGTTCAAGAACGCGAGGCCGGTGGTCTTCTTCCATTCGGTCAGCGCCGCCGAGGACTGCACGTAGGAGACCTTGCGGCCTTCCAGCGTGTAGGCGCGGGTGCGCATCTCCAGAGCCTTGTTGTAGACGAGGCGCACGCAGCCGAACGTCCGGGCAAGCTCCTCGGCCTGCTCGGGGGTCGGGTGGAAGCGGTACTTGTAGGCCCGCTTCACGATCTGCGTCACGCCTCACATTCTACCGCACGACCAGTTAAGTATCGTGTGGGTGTTCGATACGGCGGTCCGCCCGGCGGCGAATCACCTATCCCCGCCCTGCTCCACAGGAGTCCAATTCCTCCCCCGCCTAAAGGCGGGGGTTTCTTTGGAGGTATCTGATGAAGCACCCAGACGTCCCCCGGCCGCAGGGCAGGCACGCCGCCGCCGGGCCCGGCCCCGCCGAGGCGGCGAGCCCGGCGGTGCTGGAGCAGGCTTCGCTGGAGCAGGTGATCGGGCGACTCGGGCCGATGGCGCCCCACGAGGTCGCCACCCTCGGGCTGGCCGTGCTGGACCAACTCGTGGCCGTGCACAACCGTGGGATGCTCCACGGCGACGTACGGCCCGGCTCGGTGCTGCTCGGCCCGCACGACCGGATCACCCTCGCCCCGCCGACCCTCCGGTCCCCGGCCTTCACCGCCCCCGAGGGGGTGACGGGCCCGGCGGCCGACCTGTGGTCGCTCGGCGCGACCCTCTACACCGCCGCCGAGGGCCGCCCCCCGTCGCCGGGCGGCTCCCTCGACAGGGCGGGCCCGATCACCCCGGTCCTGCTCGCCCTGCTCTCCGGCGACCCGGGGCAGCGGCCCGAGCCCGGCGCGCTCCGCATGACCCTGCTCGACATCGCGCGACGCCGGGGCGACGTCTACACCCCGCTGCCCCCGGTCCCCGCCGACGCGCTACCTCCGCCGTCCCGCCGGATGCCCTCCACGCCGTTTCCCGCGGGGCCCTTCGTCCCGGGAGCGATCATCCCGGCTCCGGCGCCCTTCCCCGCCGAGACGACCACCCCCTCGCCCTCGCCCCTCCCCGCCGAGACGACCGCTCCCCCGCCCTCACCTCTCCGCCCCGGGGCAGCCACCCCCACACCCTTCCCTTCGGAGGCGACCGGTTCCGCCCCCCTCCCCTCCGGAGCAGCCGATCCCGCTCCCTTCCCTTCGGAGAGGACCGGTCCCGCCTTCCGACCCGCTCCCCCCGGGGCGACCGCACCGGCCCCCTTCGGGACAGCCACACCGGCGCCCTCGCCCTTTCACCCCGGAACCGCCCCCGCGCTCTCCCCCTCGCCTTCTCCCGTGGATCGCCCAGGAGCGCCTCTCCCCGCTCCGCCGTTCCACCCGGAGGCGACCGCCCCGGCGCCGGCCCCCGCGACACCGGCCTATCCCGAATCGACCGCGTCCACGCCGCCGCCGTTTCCTTCCGAGCCGCCCCCTCAGGCCGGGTCCGCCCCCGGGTCGGCCTCGGCCGCCCCCGCCCCGCCGTTCCCTTCGGAGAGGACCGGGCCGGTCCAGCGCCCCCTCCAGCCGGAGGCACCCGTCCAGGGCCCGTGGGACCTCCACGAGCGGGCGTCCACACCGCGGAGCACACCGCGGGCCGCGCCACCGGCCCCCGCCGTCCCCGGCTCGCAGGAGCCCCCGCCGGTCCCGCCGGGAAGCGGCTCCCCCGGTTTTCCCCACTCCTCCGACTCTCCCGACTTCCCCCACTCCTCCGGCTCTTCCGGCTCCCCCGATCTCCCCCACTCCTCCGGCTCTTCCGACTTCCCCGGTTCTCCTGACTTCCCCGGCTCGCCCGGTTTCTCGCCCGACTCCGCGCCGCCCTTCGGCGCACCCATGCCCCCCAGCCCGACCGGCCCCCCCGGACCCGCGCGACGGACCGAGCCGGCCAGGCGCTCCACCGGGGTGCTGGTGCCCCGCTCGATCGTGGGGCTGACCGGTGGCCTGCTCGCCGCCATGGCCGTCACCATCGGCGTACTGCTCGCCCCGATGATCGGCGGCTCCGGCGAGGGCGAGGGCGAGGGCGTTTCCGCCACCGGACCCGCCGGAGCCAAGGGCCGGTTCGCCGCAGCGCCCCGGGCCTGCAGCCTGCTCGACGACCGGCAGGCCGACGAGGTCGTGCCGGGGTTCAAGAGCTCCGAGGTCGAGCCCTCCACGTGCGAGTGGCTCAACCAGCATGACTGGCGGACGCCCAACTCGGAGAAGTTCGACCTCCGGGTCCGGCTGGTCGCCCAGAAGCGGGACGGCTCCGAGATCAAACGGGCCAGGGAGTATCTGTCCGGCAAGAGGAAGGACTTCGTCGACAGCGCGAAGCACGCCACACCCCGGCCCGTGCCCCCTCAGGACCTGAAGGGGGTGGGCGAGGAGGCGTTCACCGCGGGTGTCTACAGCCCGATCAACATCTACGGCGGGTCTTACAAGGTGACCGTGGTCCTCCGGGTCAGCAACCTGATCGCCGAGGTTCAGTACGAGCGGGGCAGCGTCAAGGAGGACTCCGACGGCAGGATCGCGCAGGACGCGCTGAAGGTCGCCCGCTGGATCACCGAGTCCCTGAGGACACGTGGCTGATCCGTCGCCGCCCGTGCTCGCGGGCCGCTACCGCACGCTCGACCGGCTTGGCGAGGGTGGGATGGGCGTGGTCTGGCGCGCCAGGGACGAGCTGCTCAACCGGGATGTGGCGATCAAGGAGGTACGGCTCGGCTGGAACCTGCCCGAGACCGAGCGGGCGGAACGGCGGGAGCGCACCCTCCGCGAGGCACGGGCCGCCGCCCGGCTGAGCCACCCGTCCATCGTGGCCGTGCACGACGTGGTGGCCCAGGACGGCCGCCCCTGGATCGTGATGGACCTCGTCCGGGGGTGCTCCCTGGACCGGCTGATCCGCCGGGACGGGCCGCTCCCGCCGCCCCGGGTGGCCGTGATCGGCCTGGCCGTGCTCGACGCGCTGAGCCTCGCGCACAGCCGGGGCATCATGCACCGTGACGTGAAACCGGCCAACATCATGCTCGCCGAGGACGGCGGGGTGCTGCTGACCGACTTCGGCATCGCCACCCTGGAGGGTGACGCCCCCCTCACCTCTCCGGACGCGCTGGTCGGTTCCCCCGGCTACATCGCCCCGGAGCGGCTGCACGGCACCGATGACGGACCGGCCGCCGACCTGTGGTCCCTGGGCGCGACCCTCTACGCGGCGGTGGAGGGAAAGAACCCGTTCCAGCGCGATGTCCCCATCGCCACCCTGGGCGCGGTGCTCACCCAGCCGGCCCCGTTCCCCTCCCTGGCGGGCGACCTGGCCCCGGTCCTGCTGGCCATGCTGGCCAAGGATCCCCGGCAGCGGCCCGGGGAGGCCGCGCTCCGTACGGCCCTGCACCGGATCGCCCGGGGGGCGCCGCCGGGCCCGCTCTCCCCGCAGGACCCGCCGCGGACTCCGCCGGGAAGCGCACCGCCGGATGCGCCGCGGAACGCACCGCAGGACGGGCCGCGGAACGCACCGCCGTCCGGGCGCGGCCGTACCGGGTGGGTCGTGGGGGCGGGACTGGCCGCGGTGGTGGCCGGGGTGGCGGTGGCGGTGACGGTCCTGCCGACCACGGGCGGCTCCGGGACGCCCCCGGCCTCCCCCTCTCCCGCCGCCTCCACCTCCGCCTCCGCCTCCGGCAGGTTCGCCGACGCACCCGACCCGTGCACCCTGCTCACCAGGGCCCAGGTCCGCGCGGCGGGACCGACCGGCGCTCCGACGGCGGACGTGGCGAGGAAGGACGCGGAGGCGTACTGCGGCTGGAGTGACTCTCCGGGCGGACGCGAGCTCCGCGTGGCGCTCGGCCCGCACGCCCCGACCCCCGGCAGGTCCGGGCCGGACACGGCTCATCGGTTCTTCACCGCCGAGCGCGTCAAGATCAAGGCGGACGCGGGGACGGGCCTCATCGGGACGGTCGGCCCGCTACGGGACGGGGACCGGGTCGGTGCCGAGGCGTTCACCTACGACGTGATCGTGCTCGGCCGGATCCACGTGGTGATCCGGTTCCGGATCAGCAACCTGCTGATCGAGGTCAGTCTGTCGGAGAAGGGCGAACGCGCGACCCCCGATCTGCGCCGACAGGCCCTGCGCGCGGCCCGGCTCATCGTCGAGGAGCTGAACCGCCGTGACTGAACCGCCTCCGGCCGGAGCACCGGCGAGCGGGCCACGCCCCTCGGGGCACCGGCCGGATAATCACGATATATCTCGGATGGAACCCCGCAGGTGAGCCAGACGTTGACCAGGCGACGCAGAATGAACAGCATGCGGGGCGTTCGCTCCGCGTTCGGAGGATGTTGAGGATGTCGCCCATCCAGAAGTACGCGCTCGGCGCGGGGATCGCCGTTTTCCTGTCATGGCTGATCCTGCCCGGCTGGCTGACCCTGCTGATCGTCCTGGGCGTCGTCGCCGCCCCGGCCGTCGGCTACCTGATGCTTGACCCGTCCCAGCGCGAACGGCTCAAGCGCGCCCGCAAGCGCGGCCTCGGCCGCTGAGCCGGCGCCCGCGGTCCCGACCGGTGGGCCCGCACCGCGGAGGGGATTCCGCCTCCCGCCCGGAGGCGGGCTCCCCCCCGATCTGAGAGGACCCTCCTCCCCGGAGGTCTCCCCGGTCGGGGAGCTCTCCGCTTCAAGGAGTTCTCCCGCCGGAGGGGCCCGGCGGGACCCCTCCGGCGCGCGGCGGGTCAGGCGGTCGCGAGCCCGGCCTCCACGCGCCGGGTGACCTTGCGCTCGAACACGAACGACAGCAGCGGCACGGTGCCCGCGAGCATCACGCCCACGGTGTACGGCCAGGCCCAGCGGGCCTTCATGCCCAGGTTCATCGTGGCCACGAGGTACAGCATGTAGAGAAAACCGTGGATCGGGGAGACGACCTTCGACGGGCCCTCGATGTCGAAGCCGTACCTGAGCACGATGCACGTGACCAGGACGAGCAACATCACACCGACGACGTACGCCAGGATACGGAAGGGCTTGAGGGCGGATTCCACGGTCATCTACCTCGGGTCTCAGAGTTCGGACATTGCACCGATATGTCGCGTTCAGGCCGTGGCGGGCTCGGGCTCCGACTCCCGCTCCGCCGTACGGCCGCGCAGTATGTCGCGCACGAAATGCCACCACATGAAGACCGCGAAAAGCCCGAAGATCCACCACTGGGCGGCGTAGGCGAGGTTACGCCAGGTGAGCCCGCCGGGTTCGGTCGGTGGGAGCGCGGTCACCGGCGTGGCCGCGACGGCGGGGGCCGGAGACTGGGCGGTGGCCACCACGAAACCGTCGCGCAGCTTCGCGCCCCGCCACAGGTTGATCAGCTCGGCCGACGAGACGGTCAGCACCTGCCCCCGGGGCAGCTGCGCGGCCCTGCGCGGCACGCTGTCGGTGGGCTCCGACGGCCGTAGCCGCCCGGTCACGGTCACCACGCCCCGCGGTACGGCGACCGCCGGATCGTCGGCCCTGGGCACCCAGCCCCGCACGACGGGGATCATGGTGCCGTCGCCCAGGTCAAGCGGGGTGAGCAGCCACAGACCCCGGTCCCTCTCGGCGACCAGGAGCTGCCTGGACGGGTCGAAGGTTCCCTCGGCGGTCACCCGGCGGCCGACGGCGTCGCCCGTCAGGTGGCTGCCGGGCCGGGTGAGGGTGGTGACCGCCACCGGAGCGGGATCCCGTGTCGTGTGCGGCTTACCGGAGTCCTCGAACACGCCGAGCTGCCAGCGGCCGAGCAGCCCGCACACGACAAGCGCTCCGACCGCGAGCAGGTGGAGCACCAGCACGCGGGGAGAGAACAGGATCCGGAGCATGACACCACGCTATCCGCCTGGTGGCACGGTCCCGTCCTCAGTACCGCACCTGGCCGACTCCCCTTTACCGTATCTCGCCGTCCGCCGCACTCCACTTCCCCGACGTCCCCCCTAGAAAGTGCCACGAATCAGTATCGGTGTGGTGGATCGTGTGGCTAAAGTCGACTCATGTCTGATCCTCAGATTGACCCGGCGGGCAACACCCAGCAGTTCCGCGCGTTCGCCCAGGGGAAAGAGCCGGAGGCCGCACCGCAGAAGCGATCGCTGGTCGTGCCGACCATCGCGCTCGTCGTCGTGGTGGCGGCCGCCGTGGTCGGCTACCTTCTCCTCTAGCGCCGCCCCAGGCGGCGGGCGGCCGACCACGTCGGCGGTGACCGCCCTCGACGTCCTTCTCGTTCCCTGACACCTCTCATACCGACCGGTCGGCTTTCACCTCGGGGAGCCCGGAAGGCACGGAGGCGGGGACGGGGAGGACCTCAGCGGCGCTCGCTCACCACCAGCGCGCTGCCGCCGCCCCTCCTGGTGGGCTCGGCGACGGCCTGGAGCCTTCCCCCGCCGAGGAACTCCACCGCGGTGGCCGCCCCGATCTCGGGATTCGGCGTGAAGCTGTGCCCCCTGAGGGTGAGCTCCGCCCCGTAACGGTCAAGGAACCCCTGCTCGGCCTGGGTCTGGGCGGTGTTGCGCTGGGTGGCCCGCGGGGCCGCCAGCGCCTCGGGCAGCGACATGCCGAGCTCCCAGCGGTTGACCAGAATCTGCAGCACGGTGGTGATGATCGTGGAACCGCCCGGCGACCCCACCGCGAGCAGCGGCCGGCCGCCCGCCAGGACGATCGTCGGGGCCATCGAGGAGCGGGGCCGCTTACCGGGGCCCGGCAGGTTCGGGTCGCCGGGGGCGGGGCCGAAGGTGAAGTCGGTCAGCTCGTTGTTGAGCAGGAAACCCCGGCCCGGGACGACGATGCCGTTACCGCCGGTGGACTCGATGGTGATGTTGTAGGCGGCCACGTTCCCCGACCGGTCCGTCACGACCAGGTGGGTGGTCTCCGGGCCTTCGGCGGGTGTCGGAGTGGCCTGCGACGGGGTCGCGGCCCGGCACGGCCCGTAGGTCCCGTCGGGGTCGCCCGGCGCGGCCGGGTGGGCGATCGCCCGCTCGCCGACCAGGCAGGCGCGCTCCTTGGCGAAGCCGTCGGAGAGCAGCTCCCTCAGCGGCACGCCCGGGATGTCGCCGACATACCTGCCCCGGTCGGCGAAGGCCAGCCGGGACGCCTCCAGATACTCGTGCACGCCCACCTTCGGCAGCGCCTCAAGGATGTTGAGCGCCTCGCCGACCGTGGAGCCGCCCGAGGACGGGGGCGCCATGCCGTACACGTCCATGCCCCGGTAGGTCACCTTCGTCGGCGGCCGCTCGATCGCCCGGTAGGCGGTCAGGTCGGACAGCTCCATCAGGCCGGGCCGTACGGTGCGGGTGGAGCCGGGGACGACCGGCGGATTCTTGACGGTGGCCACGATCTCCGAGCCGAGCCGCCCGCCGTACAGCCAGGAGCCGCCGCGGCTGCCGAGCTGCCGGTAGGTCTCGGCCAGCTCTGGGTTGCGGAAGACGGAGCCGACCGGCGGCGGGGCGCCGCCGGGGAGGTAGAGCCTGGCGGTGGAGGTGAAGTCCTTGAACCTGGCGGCGTTGGCGGCGGTCTGGTCGTGGAAGGTCTGGTCGACCGTGAACCCCCGGGAGGCGACCTCGATCGCGGGCCTGAGCGCCCGCCCGAGCGAGATCGTGCCGAACCGGCGCAGGGCCAGCTCCCACTGCGCCACGCTGCCCGGCACCCCCGCCGACAGCCCGCTGGTGACGGCGTCGTCGAACGGAATGCCCTCCAGGGAGGTCGCGGTCATCGCCCGGGGCGCGGTCTCCCGGCCGTCGACGGTGTGGACCCTCCGATGCCGCGCGTCGTAGTAGACGATGAACCCGCCCCCGGCCAGCCCTGCCGAGTAGGGCTCGGTGACGCCGAGCGTGGCCGCCGCCGCGACCGCGGCGTCCATCGCGTTACCGCCCCGTCGCAGCACGTCCAGCGCGGCGCGGCTGGCGTCCGGGTCGACGGTCGAGACCGCCCCGCCGTACCCCTCGGCGACCGGCTCCCTCCCCACCGTCTGCGGCGGCGACGCCGCGGCGGGCTGCACGAACAGGACCGAGGCGCCGGTCAGAACCCCGGCGACGGACACGACCAAGCGGCGAGTGATCATGATGCCTCCCGCAGACAGCTTGACTCAGCCGACCGGACTTGTCAGCCCCCTTCCCCACCCCGGCCCCCGCCTTACCCCCGGTTCCGTACCCCCGGCGGTGTAGTCCCCGCTGCCGCCTCAGGCGGACGCGCAGGCCCGCGAGGTGGACATAAAGTCTGAAGGTGCGCGCCAAACCCCCATGGATCGTCTCGCTGCTCCCGCTGCTCGTGGCGGTCGCCCAGGTCGTGGGCACCAGGGGCGCGCAGTGGAACCAGGTCCACAGCGCCGAGCTGACCCGCGTCATGCTGGACCCGGCCGGTTACGCGCTGCTTCTCATCGGCCCGCTCGCCCTGATCGTACGGCGCCGCCACCCGGTGCTCACCATGGCCGTGACCATGGTCGTGACCTGTGTCTTCCTTATCCTGGGATATTCCTACGGCCCGGTCTTCATCAGCCCGGTCATCGCGATCCACAGCGCCGTCACCACCGGTCACCGGCGGGCCGCCTGGCTGGCCTCGGGCCTGCTGTACGCGTTCTTCACCGTCTACACGACCTGGTTCACCAGCCTGCCCATCCCCTCCTGGTATCACAACCTCGCCGTGGCGGCGTTCATCGGCGTGGTGCTGGCCGTGGGCGAGTACGTCCGCGCCAGGAGCGAACGGCTGATGGAGCACCGGCGGGTCGCCAGGGAGGAGGCCCGGCGGCAGGCCAGCGAGGAGCGGCTGAGCATGGCCCAGGAGCTGCACGACGTGCTGGCGCACAACATCTCCCTCATCCACGTGCAGGCCTCCACCGCGCTGCACCTGATCGACGACCACCCCGAGCAGGCGCGCACCGCCCTCACCACGATCAAACAGGCCTCCAAGGATGTGCTGACGGAGATGCGCTCGGTGCTCAGCGTGCTCCGCGACGGCGCCCCCCGCTCCCCCGCCGCCGGGCTGGACCGGCTCGACGAACTCATCCGGCGCAGCGGCCTGCCGGTCACCGGGCGGGTATCGGGAGAGGCGAGGACGCTCCCCTCGGGAGTGGAGCTGGCCGGATACCGCATCGTGCAGGAGGCGCTCACCAACGTCACCCGGCACGCGCCGGGCGCCGCGGTCACCGTCCTGCTGGAGTACGGTGCCCGCGAGCTGCTGATCCGGGTCACCGACTCCGGCGGAGCCGCCTCCACCGAGAGCCTGGGCAGCGGAAACGGCATCCCCGGCATGCGGGAGCGCGCCTCGGCCCTCGGGGGCACTCTGACCGCCGGGCCTCGTGAAAGAGGGTTCCGGGTCGAGGCACGGCTGCCGATCCCGGAGGAGCGCGCGTGATCAGGATTGTTCTCGCCGACGACCAGGCCCTGGTCAGGGCCGGGTTCCGTGCCCTGCTCGACGCCCAGCCGGGGATGACCGTGGTGGCCGAGGCCGCGGACGGCGCCCAGGCCCTGCGGCTGGCCGCCGAGTACCGGCCGGACGTGGTGCTGATGGACATCAGAATGCCGGGCATGGACGGCCTGACCGCCACCCGGGAGATGCCCCCGGGGCCGAAGATCATCATCCTGACCACCTTCGAGCTCGACGAGTACGTCTTCGAGGCCCTGCGCAACGGCGCCAGCGGCTTCCTGGTCAAGGACACCGAGCCCGCCGAGCTCATCCAGGCCGTCCGCGTCGTCGCCGACGGCGACGCGCTGCTCTCCCCCGGCGTGACCCGCCGCCTGATCGCCGAGTACGCCAGCCGCGCCAAGGCCCCTCATCCCTCCCGGGACCTCGGCCTGCTCACCGACCGCGAACGCGAGGTGCTGGCCCTGGTCGGCACGGGCATGACCAACGACGAGATCGCCCGGAAGCTCTTCATGAGCCCGGCCACCGCCAAGACCCACGTCAGCCGCGCCATGATGAAGCTGCACGCCCGCGACCGCGCCCAGCTCGTCGTCATCGCCTACGAGTCCGGCCTGGTCCGCCCCGGCTGGCTCTAGCCCCGCTTCCCGGTCCCCGGCCCGGAACCCCCGTCCGCCGCGGTCGCCCAGAGGGATGTCTCCAACCGGAAACCCCACCCCCGGACGACACGTCGACGATACTTAACGTGTTCACAAGGTCACGAAGGGACACACTCATGGTTTTGACTTCCTCCCCACGACTGAAGCCGGGGGATTCCACCCCTCACGGGGTGGGGTTCCTGTTTCACCGGGCCGCGCCCCGCCGCTTTCGCGAGCCGGGTCCTACCAGCCCTCCACAGGCGTTTCACCTCTCCACCGGCCCGGCGGCGAGGATACAACCGGCCACGCATACCGGCGGCTTGGTTATCGCCACCGCCGGACACGCTACCAGCCCGTGCGGCGTCGTACCGGCTTTCCTCCCCAGGGCTAAAACCCGGAGTCTCCAGCCTCAAGGAGTTTCGATGACATCACGACGGCGCCCCGCCAGCCTGAGGCCCTCTCCCGACACCGCGTCCCACCACCTGCCCGGGACGGCACGGGAGCTGTTCGACGCGCTCCCGCGGCTCCCCGGGCTCCGTACCGAGATCATCGACGGGAGACTGATAGTGAGCCCGGTAGGCACCCCCGAGCATGGCTGGACCGCGACACTTCTCTCTTACGAGCTGTACCCGCTGGTCAGGGAGCGTGGCTGGCGCGCCTATGCGGGCAACGTCGACGTCTGCATCGACGGGCCGCGCGACCCCGTCGAGCCGGACTTCGTCCTGGCCCCGGCCGACTGCCCCCGCCGGGAGAGCGCGAGCTGCTCTCCTCCGGCCTGCTGATGGTGGCCGAGATCGTGTCGCCCGGCAGCGTCACCGACGACCGGGACAGGAAGCCGGCCGTCTACGCCCTCGGGGGGATCCCCGTGATGGTCATCATCGATCCGGTGGCCACACCCGCCACCGTGACGGTTCTCAGCGACCCGAAGGACGGGGTCTACCTGACCTCCACCCGCGTCGCGGTCGGCACGCCGGTGCACATCCCCGACCCGATCGGCTTCACCCTGGACACCTCGGTCTTCGCCCGGAGCCTGGGCACCTCCTGACGTCCCGCCGGGGCGACTCCCGACGTCCCGAAGACAGGCGTTCCGTGTGCGCCGCCGTACTTGACGTGTCCGGTAAGAGCATGTTTAGGTGTGCCTTACCTAATTTAGCTTAGGTTTACCTAATTGACATCCTCGGCGGCCCGTCACCCGGCATGCCCGTCCGGCCTCGACCATCGGACGGGCACCACACCGAGACGGCCGGGCTCACGCCTGTGACCAGGGCCGGCGCGGGATCGTCACCCGGGCCCCCGGGCTCGGCGCATGTGGAGAGGCAGAACGATGAAGCACGGTTTGGCCGCCCTGTTGGCTGCGGGAACACTCGTCATGGCGGGCTGTGGGAGTACGGCCGAGCCCCCGGCGAAGGCCCTGGAGGGGACCTCGCCAGCGGTTCAGAGCCCGTCGGGGAGCCCGGGGCTCCCGGTGACCGTTCAGTCGGCGGACGGGACGAGCGTCGAGGTGAAGGACGCCTCGAAGATCGTCCCGCTGACGGGCGACGTGGCCGAGATCGTGTTCGCCCTGGGCCTGGCCGACAGGGTCGTGGGCGTCGACCTGTCCGCGATGGGCCTGCCGGAGGCCCGGCGGAAGCCGCAGATCGGCTACCAGCGGTCGCTGGCCGCCGAGGGCATCCTGTCGCTCAAGCCGACCGTACTCATCGGCACCGAGGAGGCCGGGCCACCCCCGGTGATCGAGCAGCTCAAGGGGGCGGGCATCCCGGTCGTCACGGTGCCCTCCGGGGCCGGAGGGGTCGACGACGTCCCCGGCAAGATCGAACTCGTGGGGAAGGCCCTCGGCGTCGCGGACAAGGGCGCCGAACTGGCGGCCAGGACGAAGGCCGAGATCGACGCGGCACGGGCCAGGGTCACCGGCACGGAGAAGGCCAGGGTCGCCTTTCTCTATCTGCGCGGCCAGTCCAAGACCTACCAGCTCGGCGGCGTCGGCACCCGGGCGGACGCGATGATCGCCGCGGCCGGGGCCGAGGACGCGGGCACCACCGCCGGGGTCCGGGGCTACAAGCCGATCACCGCCGAGGCGATGGTGAAGGCCGCCCCCGACCACATCCTGGTGATGGCCATGGGCCTGGAGTCGGTCGGCGGTGTCGACGGCCTGCTCAAGCTACCCGGCGTCGCCGAGACCCCGGCCGGGAGGAACAGGCGGATCGTCTCACTGGACGACCTGGAACTGCTCGGTATGGGCCCGCGCACCGGCCAGGCCGTCGACAAGCTCGTCACGGCCTTCCAGAGCAGGTGAGAACCCCGAAGACCGCGGCGGAGGCGGCCCGCGACACCCCCGACACCCCTGTCGGCCCCGGTACCCCCGGCAGCCCCGTCGCTCTCGCGGTCCCCGGCCCCGGAGCCCCCGAAGGCCCCGGCGGTTTCGAAGACTCCGGCGGCCGGACCGGGGAGGGGAGGCCGGCGCGGGCTTCCGCGCCTCGGCCCGGCCGCGCGGCGCTCAGGACCGCGCTGATCCCCGTTCTCGCGGTGATGCTCGCCACGCTCTGCACCGTGTCGGCGGGGATCGGCGCGGTTCCGGTGCCGTTCGACGAGGTCGTGGGGGCCGTCTTCGGCGGCACCGGCCCGCACGACGCCGTGCTGTGGCAGATCCGCTTCCCACGCGTGGTGCTCTCGATGCTGATCGGCGCCTCGCTCGGTGTGGCGGGAGCCGCCATGCAGGGCGTCTTCGGCAACCCGCTCGCCGAGCCCGGGGTCATCGGCGTCTCCTCCGGCGCGGCGGTGGGCGCGGTCGGCACGATCGTGCTGGGCGTCAGCGCCTTCGGCGAGTGGTCGGTGACCGTGGCCGCCTTCGCCGGCGGGCTGATCGCCACCTTCGTCGTCTACCTGCTCTCCCGATCCGGCGGCAGGACCGAGGTCGTCACCCTGGTCCTCACCGGCATCGCGATCAACGCCATCGCCGGGGCGCTCGTCGGCCTGCTGACCTTCCTCGCCGACGACGCCCAGCTGCGCTCGATCTCCTTCTGGAGCCTGGGCAGCATCGGCGGCGCGACCTGGCCGGTGGTGGCCGGGGTGCTTCCGTTCACCCTGGCGGGGCTGGCGCTGATCCCCTTCTTCGCGCGGGCTCTGGACGTGCTCGCGCTGGGCGAGCGCGGCGCCCGGCACCTGGGGGTGGACACCGAGCGGGTCCGCCTCGGCGTGATCACGCTGGCCGCGCTGCTGACCGGCGCGGCGGTGGCGGCGGCCGGGGTCATCGGCTTCGTCGGCCTGGTCGTACCGCACCTGATCCGCCTGGTCGCCGGTCCCGGGCACCGGATGCTGCTGCCCGCCTCGGCCCTGACCGGGGCCTTCGTGCTGCTGGCCGCCGACCTGGTCGCCCGGACGGTCGCCATCCCCGCCGAACTGCCGATCGGCGTGCTCACCGCCCTGCTCGGCGGCCCGTTCTTCCTGTGGCTGCTCCGCCGTACCCGATCCCGGCAAGGAGGATGGGCGTGATCGACGTTTCCTCGGTGTCCCTCTCGGCGGGCTCCGTACGGCTACTCGCCGACGTGTCGCTGCGGGTGGCGCCCGGTGAGCTGGTCGCGATCGTCGGGCCGAACGGCGCGGGCAAGTCGTCGCTGCTGTCGGTGCTGGCCGGGGACGCCGCCCCGTCGTCGGGTTCGGTCACCCTGGCCGGGCATCCGCTGGGCTCGCTGCGGCCCACCGGGCTGGCGCGGCTGCGCGCGGTGCTCCCGCAGCGGGTCACCGTGGCCTTCCCGTTCACGGTGGCCGAGGTGGTCGCGATGGGCCTGTACGGCTCCCGCCTCCCCCACCACCGGGAGCGGGAGCTCCTCGACGGGGCCATGGCGGTGACGGACGTCGCGCATCTGGCCGACCGCGCCTACCCGACCCTGTCGGGCGGGGAGCAGGCCCGCGTCTCCCTGGCCCGGGTGCTGGTCCAGCGGGCGCCGGTACTTCTGCTGGACGAGCCGACGGCCGCCCTGGACATCAGGCACCAGGAGCAGGTCATGCGGGTCGCGCGGGACCGCGCCGAGGCCGGGGACGCCGTCGTGGTCGTTTTGCACGACCTCAACCTGGCCGCCGCCTACGCCGGCCGTGTGGTCGTCATGCGCTCCGGCGCCGTCGTCGCCCACGGCTCCCCCGCCGAGGTCTTCACCCCCGGTGTGCTGAGCGAGGTGTACGGCTGCGCCGTCGACGTCCACCGCGACGGTCCCGGCCTGCTGGTCTCCCCCCGCCGCACCCGCTGACCGGCCGTTCCCCGCCCCGGGATCCTCCCCGGAGGACAACTCCACGATTACGCTCCGCCGCTGGACGGTTACATGTCACCCTGTGCATTGGCTGGCGAGGAGGGTGGCATGGGGTGGTGGCGGGGTGAGCGGGAGACGGCCGCGGTCTCGGCGCCGCCACCCCGGAACACCGGGTACGAGCAGGACTCGGACGGCGAGAGCGAGCTGCTGCCGGCCGCCCACGGCGGTGACGTGCGGGCCGCGCACCTGCTCGGCCGTCACTTCGCGCAGCGGGGCGACCGTTCGGCGGCACGGCACTGGTGGGAGCGCGCCGCGGCCAGCGGCAACATGGACAGCGCGTACAACCTCGGGGTCTGGCACGAGAAGCACGGCAGCCTGGCGGAGGCCGTCAGGTGGTACGAGCTGGCCGCTGGTCCGGGCGACGCCGAGGCCGCGGTGAACCTGGCGACGCTCCTGCTGGAACAGTGCGGGGACCTTCCGGCCGCCCGCCGATGGTTCGAGAAGGCGGCCCGCGCCGGTTCCCGGGCCGCCGCCCGCAGGCTCGCGCTGATCTGCGAGGACGCCGACGAGGTGAGGGCCGCCGGGGAGTGGCACCGCGGGGCCGCGCTGGACGGCGATCTGGCCTCGGCCCACGATCTGGGTTTTCTCGCCTACGCCGCCGGTGAGGAGGATGAGGCGCTGCGCTGGTGGGAGACGGCCGCCCGTGGGGGGCACGCACCGGCCGCCTACCATCTGGGCCTGTTCCTCCAGGCCAACCAGGATCCGGAGGGCGCGGCGGCGTTCTACCGGCTGGCCGCCAGGAGCGAGCATCCCGGGGCGGCGTCTCAGCTCGGCGGGATCGCGCTGGCGCGCGGGGATCTGCGCACCGCCCGCGCCTGGTTCGAACGGGCCGCCCACACCGGGCGCGTCTACGACCAGCGGACGGCCGGGTTCGTGTGCGTGGAGATGGGCGATCCCCGGGCGGCCGGCCACTGGTTCGGCCGGGCCGCGGCCGGCGGCGACGCCGACGCGGCCTTCAACCTCGGCCTGCTGCTGATCGCCGAACACGACGACCTGCGGGGTGGGCAGCACTGGTTCCGGCAGGCGGCGCGGGCCGGGCACCGCCGGGCTGCGGCCGAGCTGGCCTCGCTGCTGTCGGCGGCCGGTCTTCCCGACGAGGCGGAGACCTGGCTGCCGGATCCGCCCGGCCCGGTCTGGGATCGGGCCGCCGAGCCCGAGCTGGTCGCCCGGGCCGAGCTGGCCGCCGCCGCCGTGGCCCGGCGGGGCGGCACCCCGCTGCCTGTCGGCGACCTGACCGAGATCCTCGGAACCTGGGACCTGGTCACCCGGCCGCTGCGCGACCGGACCGACGTCACGGCCTGGCTGGCCGGGCAGAGCGGGCTGTCTCCGAACGCGATCGAGCACCTGGGTTCGGTCCGTGCGGCGCTGCTGCGTCCGGGCGGAGCGCCCTGGCCGACCCTCGCCGAGGTCGCGCAGGCCCTGGCCACCGTCCGTGGGTTACGGGGCCGCCTGGGACCGCGCTGAACGCGGCGCGACCACCGTGCGCCCCCAGGCGACCACTCTGCGACCGGCGCGCGCCCCCGGCGTCGGCACGACCGGGCCCCGCCCCCGGGTGAGGGTGCGGGGCCCGGCCGTACGGCTCCGGGGGGCGCGTGCCGTGGCCCGGAACGTTCACCGGGTCGCGCGGCGTTCATCGGCGCCGGACAGGGCCGCGATGCCGCCCGCCGTACCGGCGCCGTGAAGAACGTCGAACCCGGTGAGGACAGACGTCACCGCGTCAGACGGCGATGACCTCGGAGACCGGTACGGAGGGCAGGCCGAGGGCGAGCCCGACCTTGTCGTTGGTGAGACGGCCCTCGTGGGTGTTGAGGCCGAGCGCGAGGGCGGAGTCCTGCTGGAGCGCGGACTTCCAGCCCATTCCGGCCAGTTTGACCGCGTAGGGCAGCGTGGCGTTGGTCAGCGCGTAGGTGGACGTGTTGGCGACGGACCCCGGCATGTTGGCCACGCAGTAGAAGATCGAGTCGTGGACACGGTAGGTCGGGTCCGCGTGTGTGGTCGGGCGGGAGTCCTCAAAACAGCCTCCCTGGTCGATGGCGATGTCGACGAGCACGGAGCCCGGCTTCATGCGGGAGACCAGGTCGTTGGAGACGAGCGTCGGCGCCTTGGCTCCCGGGATCAGCACGGCGCCGATGATCAGGTCGGCCTGGAGCGCCTCCCGCTCGATGGTGTAGGAGTTCGACACGAGGGTCTTCAAGCGGCCCTGGTAGACGGCGTCGATGTACCGGAGGCGATCGGTGTTGAGGTCGAGGACGGTGACGTCCGCGCCCATGCCGACCGCGATCTGCGCCGCGTTGAGTCCGGAGACGCCCGCGCCGATGACGACGATCTTGGCCGGGGCCACACCTGGCACGCCGCCGGGCAGCACGCCACGGCCGCCGTTGAAGCGCATCAGGTTGTAGGCGCCCACCTGCGGGGCCAGACGGCCGGCGACCTCGGACATCGGGGCGAGCAGCGGGAGCGCGCCGCCGACCTGGACGGTCTCGTAGGCGATGCCGGTGACCTGCCGCCTGAGCAGGGCCTCGGCGCACTCGTGCCCGGCCGCGAGGTGCAGGTAGGTGAAGAGCACCTGCCCGGGGCGCATGCGGTCGTACTCCTCGGCGATCGGCTCCTTGACCTTGAGGACCATGTCCGCCTCGCCCCACACCTCGTCCGCGGTGTCAAGGATCTTGGCGCCGGCGGACAGGTACTCCTCGTCGGGAAGGTGCGAGCCGAGACCCGCGTCGCGCTGGACGTAGACGTCGTGGCCGTTGCGGACCAGTTCGTGAACACCTGCCGGGGTCGCGGCGACGCGGTACTCGTGATTTTTGACCTCGGCAGGCACGCCAATCTTCATAAAGGTTCCTTTCGGATGCCAAAGGGTGTCACAGCCCCATCCGCCGAACATGGTGATGATTCACCGGAGGCGGTGACGATTCGGTGGGAACCATTGTGCTGGTGCGGCGGCGGATTCAGAGCCGATTCCCCGCTTCCGTGAGCACCGAACGGAGGATCGACTCGATCTCGTCGAACTCCCCGGGGCCGCAGATGAGCGGCGGGGCGAGCTGGATCACCGGGTCGCCGCGGTCGTCGGCGCGGCAGTACAGACCCGCCTCGTAGAGGGCCGAGGAGAGGAAGCCGCGGATGAGACGCTCGGACTCCTCGGTGTTGAAGGTCTCCTTGGTGGCCTTGTCCTTGACGAGCTCGATGCCCCAGAAGTATCCGGAGCCGCGCACGTCGCCCACGATCGGCAGGTCGAGCAGGCTCTCCAGGGTCTGGCGGAAGACCGGCTCGTTACGGGTCACGTGGCCGAGCAGGTCCTCCCGCTCGAACAGGTCGAGGTTGGCCAGGGCCACGGCCGACGAGACGGGGTGACCGCCGAAGGTGTAGCCGTGGGCGAACATCTCGGTGCCGTTCTTGAACGGCTCGAAGAGGCGCTCAGAGGCGATCATGGCGCCGATCGGCGAGTAACCGCTGGTCATGCCCTTGGCGCAGGTGATGATGTCGGGGACGTAGTCGAACTTCTGCCCGCCGAACATGGTGCCGAGGCGGCCGAAGGCGCAGATGACCTCGTCGGAGACGAGCAGGACGTCGTACTCGTCACAGATCTCGCGCAGGCGCTTGAAGTATCCGGGCGGCGGCGGGAAACAGCCGCCGGCGTTCTGCACCGGCTCGACGAAGACGGCGGCCACGGTGTCCGGGCCCTCCATCTCGATGGCGCGGGCGACGCGCTCGGCGGCCCAGTAGCCGTACTGCTCCGGGGTCATGCCGGGCACACCGGTGATCTCGTCGGCACGGTAGTGGTTGGTGTTCGGCACCCGGACGGAGCCCGGGACCAGCGGCTCGAACATCTGCTTGAAGGCCGGGATGCCGGTGATCGACAGGGCCCCCTGCGGGGTGCCGTGGTAGGCGATCTGGCGGCTGATGACCTTGTGCTTGAGCGGCCTGCCAGTGATCTTGAAGTACTGCTTGGCGAGTTTCCAGGCGGTCTCGACGGCCTCGCCGCCGCCGGTGGTGAAGAAGACCCGGTTGAGGTCACCGGGGGTCTGCTCGGCCAGACGCCGCGCCAGTTCGACGGCCTTGGGGTGCGCGTACGACCAGATCGGGAAGAACGCGAGCTCCTGGGCCTGCTTGGCCGCGGCCTCGGCCAGTTCGCTGCGGCCGTGTCCGGCCTGGACCACGAAGAGCCCGGCCAGGCCGTCGAGGTAACGCTTACCGTGGATGTCGTAGATGTAGGCGCCTTCGCCCCGCACGATCGTGGGCACTTCCGCGCCCTCGTAGGAGCTGTGCCGGGTGAAGTGCATCCACAGGTGATCCTGCGCAGCCTTCATGATCGAGGTCACGTCGGTGTTTTCGGGGTGGGTCATCGCTATCTTCCCTCGGTGAGCTGAGCTCTCTCCAGTCTGCATGTCGGAAGAGCGTCTTGCCAAGCGAAAACGCGGCAAGATGCCATAACAACCCCGAAATCCGCAAAGCATTCGCATAACAGCAACGAAATCCGCGACTAGAATCGGGGCGTGCCCGCCTCCGCCCTCCCGGCTCGGGCCAGGTCGGACCGCCGCCCGTTGGAACGTTGCAATGCCACCAAAGGTTTGCCGATCGCCGTTTGTGATCAAATAGGGGGGAACATACCTAGATGCAAGGGAAAGTCGTGACTCCTGACGAGATCGAGGGCGCTGTCGCCGCGGGTCTACCTCAAGCGGTGGAGGACCTCAAGCGGCTCGTCTCCATCCCTTCGGTGGCCTTCCCGGGCTACCCGGAGGAGCCGGTGCGTGCGGCCGCGGCGGTGACGGAGGGACTGCTGCGCAGCATAGGGCTGCCGCACGTCCAGCAGATTCCGGTGGAGGGGAGTTTTCCCGTCGTCTACGCGGAGGCCCTGGCCCCGCCCGGCGCACCGACCGTTCTGCTCTACGCGCACTACGACGTGCAGCCCGCGGGCGACCCCGCGCTGTGGCGCACCCCCGCCTTCGAACCCACCGAGATCAACGGCTCCATCTACGGCCGGGGCGCCGCCGATGACAAGTCGGGCATCATCTCCCACGTCGCCGCGCTCCGCGCCTTCCAGGGCCGCTTCCCCGTGGGCATCAAGGTGATCATCGAGGGGCAGGAGGAGTACGCGGGAGAGCGCCTGGAGAGCTTCATCGAGCAGAATCCCGAACTGGTCCGCGCCGACGCGATCATCGTCGCCGACACCGGCAACCCGCGCGTGGGCGATCCGTCGGTGACCACCTCGCTGCGCGGCATGGGCGCCTTCACCGTCGAGGTGCGCACGCTGAGGGAGTCGCTGCACAGCGGCTCGTTCGGCGGCGCCGCCCCGGACGCCCTCGCGGCGCTGATCCGGATGCTGACCGCCCTGCACGACGACCACGGGGACATCCGCGTCCCCGGCCTGCCACGCGGCGTCTTCCTCGGCGCCGGCCCCTCGGAGGATGAGTTCCGCGCCACCGCGGGCGTGCTCGACGGCGTCTCGCTGGTCGGCTCCGGCTCGCCGGCCGACCGGCTCTGGGCCTCCTACGCCATCACGGTCACCGGCCTGGACGTGCCGACCGTCTCCGGGGCCATCAACGCTGTCCAGGCGGTCGCACGGGCGCGGGTGACCGTGCGCGTGCCCCCGGCGGGAGACCCGAAGACGACCGTGGACGCCGTGGTCGACTTCCTCAGGCAGGTCGCCCCGTGGGGGGTCCGGGTGAACTTCAGCGACTACGTGCTGGGCGCCGGCTACCTCGCCGACTCCGGCGGCGTGGCCCGCGCCGCGCTGAACCGGGCGATGGAACGTGCCTTTGGCCGGCCGCCGCGCGACGTCGGCTCCGGCGGCTCGATCCCGCTGGTCTCCACGCTGGTCAAGCTGTTCCCCGCCGCGTCGATCCTGATGTTCGGCGCCGAGGACGACGACGCCGCGATCCACGCGCCCAACGAGCGGGTCAACATCGAGGAGCTGCGCCGTACGGCCACCGCGGAGGCGCTCTTCCTCCAGGAGTACGGCTCCGCGACGTTCTAGCCCGGCACGGAGGCCCCACTCGGCAGCGGGTGGGGCTTCTTTGCGTGATACTTTTTGCACTGACCGGTCAGTTTAAAAAGGTGGAGGACGCGGTGTTCCAGGGGGTCGCGGTGCGCGCGAGCGGTCTGTCCCTGCGGGGCGGGCACGGGTGGGTCTACCGCGACGTCGCCGTGGAGGCCGCCCCCGGCAGCCTCACGGCCGTCGCCGGACAGGCGGGCAGCGGACGGACGAGCCTGCTCCTGACCCTGGCGGGACGGATGAAACCCACCGAGGGGAAACTCGTCGTCGGGGGATACGGCAGGCCGAGGACGATCCGGCGGGTCGCCGCCCTCGGCCTGGTCGACGGGGTCAACGACCTGGACGGGGCGCTGTCGATCCGCGAGCACCTGCGCGAAAGGTCCCGGGGGCTGTTCTGGGGGCGGCGGCAGGACAGGCGCGCCGGGACCGCGCTGGCCCTGGCGGGGCTGGAGGTGTCCCCCGGCGACCGGACCCTGATCCGCGGCCTCGACCGGGAGCGGCGGGTCAGACTCGGGATCGCGCTCGCACTGCTCGACGAGCCGGACCTGCTGGTCCTGGACAACGTGGACGCCGGTCTCGTCCGGGAGCGGCGAGACGGCCTCTGGGCGACGCTCGAAGACCTGACCGGCCGAGGGCTGACCGTCATCGCGTCGTGCACCGAGAGCGAGTCGACGACGACCGTGCGCCTGCCCTCAAGGAACGCGGAGAACGCGCAGACCCCGGAAAGCCCCGCGGGGGCCGCACCGGCCGATGAGGAGGGGCGATGAGATCGCTGCACCTGGGAAAGCTGGAGCTGCGGCGCTTCACCCGGTCACGGCTGACCGCGGTGGCGCTCGCCGGAGTGGTGACGCTGCCGCTGCTGTACGCCGGACTGTACCTGTGGTCGTTCTGGGACCCGCAGGGCAACCTCGGGAACATCCCGGTGGCGCTGGTCGTGGAGGACAGGCCGGCGACCGCCGGCGGCAGGACGGTGGACGCGGGCCGGGAGCTGGCCGGGGAACTGCGGGAACGGCGGATCTTCAACTGGCACACGGTCGACGCGCGGCAGGCCGCCGACGGTGTGAACGACGGCGGCTTCTACCTGTCGCTGACCATCCCCGCCGACTTCAGCGCCCGGCTCGCCTCGCCCTCGGGTGACGGCACACCGCTCCCCGCCGAGCTGGGCGTGCGGGTGGACACCGGCCGCAGCTACATCATGCGCGCGATCTCCGACGCGGTGTTCACCGAGGTCAAGAACGCGGCCGGCCGTACCGCGCTGAAGGACTACTGGGACAACGTCTTCGTGTCCTTCGGCGAGTTGCACGACGCCGCCGCCAAGGCCGCAGACGGCGCGGACGAGCTGCACGACGGTACGGCGAAGGCGGGCGAGGGCGCGGCGACCCTGAACACCGGTCTCGGCCGGGCCAAGGACGGCACCCACCGGCTCGCCGTGGGCCTGGGCGGCGCCAACGGTGCCACCGGCAGGCTGGCCGCCGGAGCAGAAGTCCTGGCCGGGGGACTGGACGAGGCGGAGCGCGGCTCACGCGCACTGGGCCGGGGACTGGCCAAGCTGGAGGACGGGGCCGGGCAGGTGGCGGACGGCAGCGCGCGGGCCTACACGCGGGTCCACGCCCAGGTCTCAACGATCAACAAGATGGCCGACCAGGTCGTCCCGCTGCTGGAGGAGAGCGGCCCGCGGCTGCGGTCACTCGCGCAGGCCGTCGAGCGGGGCGCCGACCTGGTCGCCGACGGTGCGGGGACTCCGCCCGGCGGGGTCGGGCAGGAGGCCGACCAGGCTCGGCGGCAGGCCGAGGAGCTGCGGAGCGGGCTGGAGAACGACCCCGGCGCCGATCCACGGCTCCGCGCCCTCGCCGACCGGCTCGTCCAGTCCACCGGGGAGGTGGCCAGGCGACTGGAGAACCCTGGGCCGGCGGACGGCGGCGAGGCCGTGGCCCGGCTGCGGCGGGACGCCCGGAGGCTCTCGGAGATCGCGGGCCGTACCGCCGAGATCGCGCCGTCCGCCGGGCAGCGGCTGGACCGGGCTCGGGACGCGGTCAACGAGCTGGACGCGGGCCTCGGCGACCTGGCCCGAGGTTCGGCCAAGGTCCGCGAAGGGCTTGGCGAGGCGAGCACCGCCAATGACGAAATCGGCTCCGGCCTCTCCCGGCTCGGTGACGGGGCCGCGCGACTCGGCCGGGGACTGACCCGGCTGGGCGGCGGGATCGTCAGACTGAGCGACGGCGCGACGGAGGTGGAGACCGGGGTCGGCCGGCTGCGCGACGGCGCCGGAAGGCTCACCACCGGCATCGGCCGGCTGGCCGACGGGTCCAGGGAGCTCCGCGACAGGCTGGAGGACGGGGCCGGGCAGATCCCCGACTACGGCCCAAGGGAGCGGGCGGAGCGCGGCGACATGATGAGCGAGCCGGTCAGGCTGGCCGGCCAGGTCGTCAACGAGGTGCCCGACTACGGCACCGGGTTCGCGCCGTTCTTCGTCCCGCTGGCGCTCTGGGTCGGCGCGATGGTCGGCTACATGGTGCTGCGCCCGCTCAACCCCCGCCTCCTCGCCGGTACGGCTCCCGCCTGGCGGATCGCGATGGCCGGATGGCTTCCGGGGCTGGCCCTGGGAGCGGCGCAGGTGGGGGTGCTGCTGGCGGTGATCAGGTTCGGGCTCGGCATGGAGGCCGCGCACTGGGCCGGGGTGGCCGGGGTCCTGCTACTCACCACGGCCGCCTTCCTCGCGATCGTGCAGGCGGTGAACGCCCTGCTCGGACCGGCGGGACGGGTCGTGGTGCTGGCGCTGCTGATGCTCCAGCTCACCTCGGCCGCCGGAACCTATCCCATCGAGACCTCACCGGGTCTCTTCCGGGCGATCTCACCGTGGCTCCCGATGAGCTGGGTGGTCGGCGCGCTGCGACGACTGATCAGCGGAGGCGACCTCACCGTGGTCTGGCAGGCGTGCGGGGTGCTGACCGTGTTCACCGCGCTGGGCCTGGCCCTGAGCGTCTACGCGGTGCACCGGGGGCGCACCTGGTCGATACGTCGTCTCCATCCCGAGTTGGCGCTCTGACTACGGTTGTCCCCGTGGCGGAACGGCGGGCCGGGGGCGCGAGCGCGCGTGCGGAGCGAGACCAGGGGGGATCCGGGATGGGCACGACCGCGGACGGGGAGAACCACCGCCGGATCGGGACGGGCGGGGAGGCGCACCGGGCCGAGACGGGCAGAGGTGACGGCCGCCGGGCCGAGACGAGGCTCAGGCTGTTCACGGCGGCGGTGGAGGTGATCGCGGAGCAGGGCTACACCGCGGCCACGGTGGACGCGATCGCCGAGCGCGCCGGGGTGGCCAAGGGCACCGTGTTCTACAACTTCGGCAGCAAGGAGGCGCTCTTCGCGGCCCTGCTCGAACACGGCATCCAGCGACTCGCCGAGGCGCTGAGCAGGGCGGACACCGGCCAGGAGAGCGACGAGCCGGGAGAGACCAAACGGAAAGGGACCGGACGGGAAAAGAGGGGGCGGGAAGCGGACTCCCGGCGGACGGCACTGGACGCGCTCGACGCGGTGGTCATGGCGCAGTTGCGGTTCTTCGATGAGTACGGCGCGTTCGCCCGGGTGCTGCTCGCCGAGATGTGGCGTACGGCCTGGCAGGACGCGGTGGCCAGGCTGAGGGAGCAGGCGCTGGGGGTTTACGCGGGCGTGCTGCGCCGGGCGGCGGCCGAGGGCGCGATCCGCGCGGACCTGGATGTGGAGACCGCGGCGACCGCCGTGTTCGGCATGGTGCTGACAGTCTCGATCGAGCGCCGGGCGCTGCGTCCGGACCGGCCGATCGAGGAACTCCACGCCACCGTGGTCGACCTCATCCACGGACGGGTGTCCGGTCGGCCCTTGTCCTGGTAAATCGGTTCTTCCTACCATCGTGCGGTGGGCCACTCCCCGTACACCCCCCGAAATCCGGCATGGATCGGCACCCCGTCATGCGATAACCGGCTCCCCCACCCGGCCTCGCCGACGACCCCTGCCCTATTCTCCTGGCCGTGGGACCGGCCCGGCCCGGGGTGTGGGCCGGAGGCCCGGCCGGGCGTGACCGGCGACACCGGCGACCGGCCTGAACCGCCGGGCGGGATACGGTCACCCCGAATCGACCGGCTCTCCATCCGGATGGGTTCCGACTTCTGAACAGGCGAACTCTGGCGAGGGCTCATTCGTCGGATAAGTACCGACACCACCGGGAGGCTGGGTTGTACCAGGAGCCGCAGCGACGGCGCAGGAACTTCGCCCCGTTCATCATCGCGATCATTCTCGCCGGAGCCCTGATCGTCGGCCTGCGGCTGTTCGTCGGGAGCGCCTCGGGCAAGGAGCCGGACGGCACGCCGCAGGAGGCCGGACAGGCCAAGGCGTGTGACGCCGGCGGCGTCACACTGACCCTGGCCGCGTCGTCCGAGAAGGCCGAACTGCTGCGGAAGATCGCAGCCGGTTACAGCGGCCGGGAGGTCGGGGGACGCTGCGCGGACGTCGTCGTCCAGACCAAGGCCAGCGGCGGCGCGATGCAGGCGCTGGCCCGGGGCTGGGACGAGCGTCAAGACGGCCCGCGCCCCGACGTCTGGTCCCCGGCGAGCAGCGGCTGGGTCACCCTGCTCCAGCAGCGCACCTCGGCGGCCGACACCGGTTCCCTGGTCGCCGCGGCCAACCCGTCGATCGCCAAGACTCCGCTGGTCATCGCGATGCCCAAGCCGATGGCCGGGGCGCTGGGCTGGCCCGGCAAGAAACTCGGCTGGTCCGACCTGCTCGACCTGTCGTCCGGTTCCTGGGCCAAGTACGGCCACCCCGAGTGGGGCAGGTTCCGCCTGGGGAAGACCAACCCCAACTTCTCCACCAGCGGCCTGAACGCCACCGTCGGCACCTACTTCGCGGCCACCGGCCTGTCGGGGGACCTGTCGGAGCGGAACGTCGCCGACCCCAAGGCCAGGGAGTTCGTGCGGGGCGTGGAACGTTCGATCGTGCACTATGGCGACACGACGCTGACGTTCCTGTCGAACCTGCAACGGGCGGATGACGCGGGGGCGGGCCTCAGCTACATCTCCGCGGTGGCCGTGGAGGAGAAGTCGGTCTGGGACTACAACCAGGGCAATCCGACCGGCGACCCCCGGACTCTGGGCAAGCACGGCAAGCCCAAGGTGCCGCTGGTGGCGATCTATCCGAAGGAGGGCACGCTCTACTCCGACAACCCCTACGCGGTGCTGACCGCGCCGTGGGTGGACGACGCCAAGCGCCGGGTGGCCGCGGACTTCCTGTCCTACCTGCGGGCCGAGAAGCAGCAGCAGCGGTTCACCGAGTTCGCCTTCCGGTCCCACGACGGCAGGCCGGGCAGGCTGATCACCGAGGCGAACGGACTGCTGCCCGCCGAGCCGAAGGCGACGCTCAGCCCGCCCGCCCCGAACGTGCTGGACAAGGTGCTCTCCAGCTGGGCCGAACTGCGCAAGCCCGCGAACGTGCTCATGGTGATGGACGTCTCCGGTTCGATGGGCGCCACCGTTCCCGGCACCGGCAGGAGCAAGCTGGACCTGGCCAAGCAGGCGGCGATCAACGCGCTGCCCCAGTTCGGCCCGCACGACAAGGTCGGGCTCTGGTTGTTCTCCACCAGGCGGGACGGCGACAAGGACTATCTGGAACTGTCGCCGCTGGCCACCGTGGACGGCGCCCAGCGCAAGAACCTGCGGGCCAGGCTCGACGGGCTGACCCCCGACGGCGGAACCGGTCTCTACGACACCGCGCTCGCCGCCTACCGGCACGTGCGCGATCGGCACAGCGGTGACGCGATCAACGCGGTGATCTTCCTGACCGACGGCAGGAACGAGGACAACGACAGCCTCTCGCTGGAGAACCTGCTGCCCGGCCTGCGCGCCGAGTCCGCCGAGGAGTCGGTCCGGATGTTCACGATCGCCTACGGCCAGGACGCCGACCTCGGCGTGCTCAGGAGGATCTCCGAGGCGACCGACGCCGCCGCGTACGACTCCCGCGAGCCGGGCGGCATCGACCAGGTGTTCACCGCGGTGGTATCCAACTTCTGATGTCCCGCTTCGTTGAGGAACTGCGAGATCCGTGGGGTCTGCTGCTCGGCGCGACCGCGGGTGGCGCCGCGTGGGCCGTCGACGTGCACCCGGTCGCCGCCGGGTTCGTCGGGGTCGCCGTCTGGCTGACCAAGGCGGCGGCCGCCGCCGTCCAGAGCCGGGGCACCGGCCGCGGGGGGCCGGCCGTCGTGCCGGGCAGCCCGGAGGACCTCTGGCTGCGGCGGGCCCGCTCGGCGGCGCGGGGCTTCGGCGAGCTGAGCGCCTCGATGGGGTCCGGCCCGCTGGCCGAGCGGGTCGCCCTGATGCGCCCGCAGGTGGACGACGCGATGTCCACCCTGGAGCGGCTGGCCGAGCAGGCGTCGCTGACCGGCACCGCGCTCGCCAGGTTCGATCTCGACCTGCTGGGGCGGGAACGGGCGCGGCTGACCCGCGCCCGGAGCGAGGCCGGGCAGGGGCTGGTCCACGACCTCGATCGCGCGCTCGCCTCGCTGGCCTCCCAACAGGCCGTGGCCGACCGGCTCTCCGGAACCCGGGAGCGGGTGCTCGCCCGGATGGAGTCGAGCACGATCGGCATCGAGGAGCTCCTCGCGCGCGTGGTGGAGCTGTCGGCGATGACGGCGACCGGGGTGCTGGAGTCGCCCCGGGTGCTCGACGAGCTCGCGGACAACCTCGAAGGGGTCCGCCAGGGCCTGCACGAAACCGAACAGATCACGCGCGACGCGCTGGATCGTTAAGGAGCCCCCATGTTCAAGGTCATCCGCCGGGCCTGGCGTTACCTGGTCTTCGCCCTGTCGGGCCGGCTGGACGAGCTGTCCGATCCCCGGATCCAGATCGAGCAGGCCATACAGGAGGCCAAGGAGCAGCACCGGAGGCTGACCCAGCAGGCCGCCTCGGTGATCGGCAACGAACGGGAGCTGGAGATGAGGCTCACCCGCTCGCTGGAGGAGACCGGGAAGCTCCAGGCCAACGCCCGCCAGGCGATCCTGCTGGCCGAGCAGGCGAGGGCCGCGGGCGACGAGCGCAAGGCACTGTCCTACGAGGACTCGGCCCGCGCCTTCGCCTCCCGGCTGGTCGCCGCCGAGACCGCGACACAGGACGCCCAGCTCATGCACGAGCGGGCCGGGCAGTCGTCGGCCCAGGCCCGGGCCGCAGTCGAGAACAACGCGATGGCCCTGCAGAAGAAGATCGCCGAGCGGATGCGGCTGCTCTCCCAGCTCGACCAGGCCACGATGCAGGAGCAGCTGAACAAGGCCATGGGCGACCTGTCCGGCCTCGCTCCCGCCGGGGACACCCCGAGCATGGACGAGGTCCGCGAGAAGATCGAGAAGCGCTACGCCCGCGCCCTCGGTGAGGCCGAGCTGACCTCCAACTCCGTCGAGGCCCGGATGATCGAGGTCGAGCGGGCCGCCATCGACGCCGAGGGCGCCGCCCGCCTGGAGGCCATCAGGGCGAGTCTCGGCCTCGACGGGAAGCCGGAGGTAGAGCGCTGAGCCGCGACGCCGGGCAGCGAGCGGACGCGGGCAGCGGGCAGCGAGCGGATGCGGGACGCGGTCAACGGGCTGAACGCGGACCTCAGCGGACCGGGAGGTCGTAGACGCGGCGGATGCTGCTCGGTGTGACGCCGAGGTCGGCGCCGTAGATGTGCAGGGAGATCGCCGTGCTGTCGCCGGTGTTGTGCACCCGGTGGATGTCTCCCGGCGGGGCGAAGCCGCTGACCTCCCCGACCTGGTTGGCCGTGCGGCCGATCTCGGTCAGGTGGTCGGTGTCGAGACGGTAGAGCGTCTCGTACTCGACGCCCTGCAAAACTCCGAACACGCACCACGCGACGTGGTCGTGGATGACGGTCCGCTGGCCTGGCCGCCAGACCACGGCCACCACCGAGAAGGCGGCCTCGGCGTGGAGGGTGTGGCCGACGTAGTGGCCGGGGTCTCCGAGACGTTCCTCCTCGGTGAGGATCTCCGGGGAGGGCAGCCGCTCACGCAGCATGTCCGCCACGGCGAAGGCGGTCTCACGGGGGCCTGCGGAGCGGTCGGTCAGTGCCCGCACCTTCGTGATCAGCTCCGCCAGTCCGGGGCGGGCAAGCGTCGTGGTTCCCATGGGCCAAGAGTGCTTCACAGCGATACATAACGTCTAATGCCTATCTTCCCAGATATTCATAGATAATATTGATACATGCTTGATGTCGTACGGCTCCGCGTGCTCGCCGCTGTCGCGAGACACGGGTCGGTCACCGCGGCCGCCAGAGAACTGCACTACTCCCAGCCCTCGGTCAGTCACCACCTCGCCAAACTCGAAGCCGAGACCGGCGCCAAGCTGATCCAGCGGGTGGGCCGGGGCATCCGGCTCACCGAGGCCGGGCGTCTGCTCGCGGAGCGGGCCACCGAGATCGTCGGCCGCATCGACTCGGCGGCCGCCGAACTCTCCGCGCACGTGGGCCTGCGCGCGGGCCGGGTCAGGCTGGCCGCCTTCCCCTCGGCGCTGGGCACGTTCGTGCCCGAGGCGGCCGCCCTCCTCGCCAGGGAGCACCCCGGCCTGGAACTGCGCCTGACCGAGACCGAGCCGCCCGAGGCCCTGCGCATGCTCCGGGTGGGCTACGTGGACGTGGCGGTCGTCTTCCGCTACGACGACACGGCCCCGGAGGACGAGGGGATCCGGCTGCTTCACCTGCTGGACGACCCCAGCTACCTGGTCACCGCCGGTCAGACCGGCGAACTGCGCGCGCACCGCGACTCCCGATGGATCGGCGGCTGCGACCGGTGCAGAAGTCACCTGCTGGACCTGTGCGCCGAGGCGGGCTTCGAGCCGGAGGTCGCCTTCACCACCGACGACGTCGTCGCCGTCCAGGCCCTGGTCGCCGCCGGGATCGGGGTGACGGTCCTGCCCGGTCTGGCCATGCAGGCGCACCGCAACCCCAAGGTCAACGTGACCGAACTGCCTGGTTCGGTCCGGCAGGTCTACGCCGCCACCTACGGCGAGCCCCCCGTCCCCCCGGCCACCGCCGCGCTCCTGACCGCCCTGACCTCCGTAATGCGCCCATAACAGCGTCCTCCGACGGCGCCTTCGCCCTGCTCGCCTCGGCCCTGGCGGGCCGTCTGCGCCGCTCGGCCCGCGCCCGCCGCCGCCTGAACGTCACCAGCGGCGTGGTCTACCTGGGGCTGGGCGCCGTGACCGCGTTCACCGGTGAGAACACCGCCGCCCGAGCCTGACGGCGATCCCGCCCACCGGCATCCAATCTTTATCTGACGCTATAAACCATTAAATGGCGGCATTCAATGTCGCCCACCGGGAATACCGCACGTATTCTTCGCCCTACGCTCTGTTCAGGTCGCCGGAGAACGGCGACCATCGAACCGTGCCCGGTCCGAATCCACGGCTGACGGCCGTTCCCGATCTGCAGGCCCTGCTTGTCTGCGGCAGGCTCTGGTCCACGGGAGCCCCGATCGACGAGGAGGCGGTGGCCCGGCTCAGGGCGGCCGTCCTCATCGACAACCATCGTCGCTACGCCGCCACCATCCCCGCCTACGCCGCACTGATCGACGAGCCGTCCCCCACCGCGGCGGTCACCCTGGCCGACGTCCGCCGCCGGTTCCTGGTGACCGACGAACTCTTCAAGAGCTACGACCCGATCTGGTTGCGGGAGGCGCTGCCCGAGCTCTCCCGCTGGCTGGGGTCGATCTTCATCGAACGGCTCACCGACCTGGATCTCACCGCCGACGACGTCAACCAGTGGCGTGCCGCCCTGAAACGGCACGGGGTGTACGTCACGTTCTCCAGCGGCACCGGCGGGCGCCCGTCCCTCGTGCCGAGGGACCGCCTGACCCTCACCGCCCTGCGCGCCTGCTCCGGCGTCCGCCTTCCCTGGGCACTCCCCTCGGGGAGCTACGACTTTCTCCAGATGGTCACCCCCGGGCTGGGTCTCGGCATCCAGTCGGGAGCCACCGGCCTGGCCGCCGGGGCGGTACGCGTCCACCGCCTGCGGGCTACTCCGTTCGACCTCCGCTCCCTCGCGGGCGGAGCGGAACAGCAGGCCGTCCCCGACCACGACGCCGCGATCGACTTCCTGTCGCGGTCCGAGCGGCCGGTGCTGGTGTTCGGGACGCCCACGGAGGTGGCGGCCCTGGTCGGCCACCTCGCGTCCACGGACAGGCGGGTGCGGCTGCTCCCGGGCAGCCAGGTCGTCACCGGCGGCGGTTGGAAGGGCCGCACCGCGATCCGGCGGGAGGACCTGGTCCAGGAGGTGACCGACCGGCTCGGTGTCCCGCCCGGCCGATGCGTCGACACCTACTCCACCTCGGAGCTGAACACGGTCTTTTTGACCTGCGGCAACAATCGCTACCACATCCCCCCGTGCGTCGAGCCGCTCGTCGTGGACGACCTCCTGACCCCGGTCGAGGGCGACGACGTGGAAGGCAGGCTGGCCGTGCTGGATCCGTTCGCGCTCTCCTACCCGGGGTTCGTCGTCACCGGCGACGCCGTACGGCTCCGCCGCGACCCGTGCGGGTGCGGCCTGCCGGGACCGACCCTGGCCGCTCCCATCGTGCGCGCCGCCGGAGCCGGGGAGCGCGGATGCGCCACCGTACAGGAACCGGCGCGGGAGACGACAGGGGAGACGGCCCGGTGATGCTCGACGCCCGTACCGTGGCCGGGACGCAGATCGTCCGGCTCCCCGCCGTGGTGCGCGGGGAGGTGGTGATGCCGCCGTGGCCCAGGGTGGCCGACATCGGCCGGGCCGTCGCGGAGAGGGGGCCGCACCGCGTCCAGGGCCCGGCCGGCGAGGGCTGTCATCTGATCGGGCGGCCGGTGGTGGATCGCGACACCCTCCGGCTCACCGGCGAGACTCAGGTGCTCGTGCTGCCCGCCCCCGAGGCGCGCTCCCTGCTCGAACCCGACCCGGCGGGCGCGCTGCTGGAGCTGGCGCGCACTCCGGTGGCCGAGGTGCTCGCCTTCGTGGACGCGATCGGGGAGGCGCTGCGGTCCGGCTCGCGGGAGGCCCGCGAGGCGGGGGCGCTGCTGGCGGCCACCTCGCTGGTCACCGACCGCGCGCACCACGCCTTCCTCGCCCAGTTGCCGTCGCTCTTCGACGGCGCCGCCGTCGGCCGCATGATCGAGAGTGAGCTCGGGACAGCCTCGCTCGACGCCTGGCGGGAGGCCGGGGAGATGCCCGTTCCGGGAATGACCGCCCGCCTCGCCGGCCTTCACTGCGAGACGCCGCCGGCGCTGCGCGCGCTGCCCACCAGGCAGCTCCATCTGACCTCGGGAAACGCCCCCGTTGTCCCGGTGGTCTCGCTGCTGTGGGCGTGGGCGACGAAGGGGGCCTGCGTCGTCAAACCCGCCGCCGAGGCCGCCGCGCTCGTCGTCGCGCTGGGTACGGCCCTGCGGGACACCGATCCCGCCCACCCGCTGGCCAGGCACACGACGCTCGCCTACTGGCGGGGCGGCGACCGGGAGGTGGAGACGGCGTTGCTGGCCGACGGGGCCTTCGACCGGCGGGTCGTCTGGGGGTCGACCGAGACGATCCGCAGCGTGACGGCCCGCGGCGGAGGCACCGACACCGTGGTCATGGGGCCGCGTTTCTCACTGAGCATGATCGGGTCCGCTCTCATCCGGACGGATCCGGAGGGCGCGGCCCGCCGTGCCGCGGTCGACTCGCTGATCGCCAACCAGGCCGCCTGCACGTCCTCGCTGCTCCACGTCGTGGAGTGCGACGCCGCCACGGCCGACGACTACGCGCGCACCCTCGCCCGGGTGCTGGCCGAGTGGGACGCGGCGCTCCCGCACCGGCCGTCGCGGCAGGTCCAGGGGCACCTGGTCCGGCTGCGCAGAGGCCTGCTCGGCACCGGGCGCTGGCACGTCAACGGCGACTGGCCCGAGGTGTCGTCGGCGGTCGTGCGGGTCGACGGCGCCTTCGACCTCGCACACCACCCCGGCTCCCGGCTCGTCCTGGTCCACGCGGTCGACGACCTGCGGCGGGCGCTCCCCCTGCTGGGGCCGGCCGTCTCGACGGTGGGGGTGGCCCCCGAGGAGACCCGGCTCGCCCTGCGGGACGCCGTCGCCGCGTGCGGGGTGGACAGCGTCGTCCCGCTCGGCGCGGCCGAACAGGGGTACGCCGGGCGCCCGCACGACGGCATGCGGGTGCTCAACCGGCTGGTCCGGTGGGTCAACGGCTGACCCCCGCCAAAGGCGCGCCGGGAGGCTCGCCGGACTCGGCCGCGGCGAGGTGCGCGCCGATGACCTCCAGGGCCGCGCGCGGCTCCTCCAGCAGGACGAGGTGCCCCGTGCCGGGCAGGACGCGCAGGACACCTCGGGGGGCCGAGGCCGAGATCGTCTCGGCGCAGGCGCGGTGCGCCGGAATCTCTCCGTCGCCCACCAGCACGAGGAGGGGTGCCGTCACCGAGGCCAGCCGGGCGACCGGCTGCCGGGGTTCCAGCAGGGGGCGCATGCCGGTGCCGTCGAGCTCGTCCCAGGCGTGCCGTCCGATGACGGCGGCGAGCGCGGCGTGCGCCGCGGGACGCGCCGCGATCCCTCCGAAGATCGGTCGGCACGACATCCACAGCGCGGCCGTACGCGCCCTGGAGCCGGCACGCCGGTGCAGGAGCATCAGATCGAGGTAGTGGCGTTCGATCGCCCGCTCCTGCGGCCCACCCGCGTAGGACGGCGCGGCGAGCGTCCAGGAGGCGAACGCGTGCGGGTGGCGCAGCGCCATCTCCAGGGCGACGACGGTGCCGAAGGACAGGGCGACGACATGCCGGACGCCCGCCTCCAGCGCGCGGCGCACCAGCAGGTCGGCCAGGGCCGCGCGGTCCTCCCCGGCGCGCAGCGACCTCGACCCGCCGTGCCATGGAAGGTCGACCGCCACGTGCCGGTGACCCGGCAGATGCCGCCAGAGCGGCGGCCAGACAGCCGCGCTCATCGTGTAGCCGTGCAGCCAGAGCAGCCCGGTCCCCCGGCCGTGCTCGATGACGGCCAGGCCGTCCCAGTCGTCGCCCCCGGTGCCGGCCGGACCGTCCCCGTCACCGTTCTCGCCGGCCGCGGGGCCCGGCCGGTCGTCGCTCACCCGGCGACCCCGAACCGCCGGCAGTACGCCCGGTAGGTGCGGACGAGATCGTCGCCCTCGGTGTATCGGGGGACGACCGAGGTGTCGAGGTGCTCCCAGATCACCGCGTCCTGCTCGAACGCCGTACGGCTGCCGCTGACGAGTGAGGCCACCTCGCGGACGGTCGCGGGCCCGGCGGCCCGGCGAGTGGGCACGGCGACCGTCACCCTGACCACGGACATGCCGTCACCGGCCGGGGTGGCCGCGGTGATGACCACGTTGGGCTCGCCGGGTGATCCCAGCTCGGTGGCGACCAGGTTCGGGCTGAACACCAGGGCCCGGAAGCGCGCCGTGGCCGGATCACCCTCCGGCTCGCCCGTCTGCCAGCGGTTGGGGCGCGCCATGTCGAGGTCCCCCTCGACGCAGAGCACCCCGTTCCCGGCGGGGCGGACGCTCAGCCTGGGGCGCCGGTCGAGGCCGTGAACCGGGGCGAAATGGTCGGCGTCGAAGACGTTCTCGATGACGTATTCCGCCGGAACCTTCACGCGAAATGAGAACCCTGACACGATTCGGTGGCTTTTCTGAAGGCCGTCGAGGAACGTTTCAAGCCCGGTGTCGCACGACGGGTCGAGCAGCACGAAAAGGCCGCCGGCGCGGACCGTTGAACGGTGACGGCCGACCCGGAAACGCCCCCCTTTCTCCCCCCCAAGATGCACTCGATTTCCATGGAAGGGGCAGATAATTACATTTCCATCGACCTTTCCACCATACCCGAGATGAGCACCTCTATGTGGACATGTCGCATCGTAAACCCCCACGTCATCACCGCTTCTGACCGCGATCAGCGAATGGCCGGCGAGGTCGAGAACGGCGACGTCCTCACCGAGATCGGCGTCGAAGGCCACCTGCGTCCACCCCGAGGAGATCGACAATTCCCACCCCTTTCTATTGATCTTTCCATTGATCGTTTCTCCACTTAAAGATCACACTCGTCCCGCCGCGTAAAACAGTTGCACGAATGATTATTCGCCATTGCTTGTTAAGCTCCAAAAGTTTATGGTACAGGAACAGCCCCCAACCGAAAGAGGCTGATCGATGACCGAGAACAATCCATTCAAAGATCTCTCCGCGGGGCCGGAGGCGGCGGACGGGGACCCCCAGCGCGGAGAGAACCTCCGGCGGAAGCAGGAGCTCCGGACCATCAGCGACCTGGGCCTGGTGTCGCCCGAGGAGCTGGCGCAGCTGCCCAGGATCCGCGACCTCACGGTCCACGACCTTGAGGACCTCGCCTCCGAGTTCACCGGCATCCCCACCGGCAACGAGCGCGTCACCGCGCTGAACCTCAACGACCTGCAGGACCTGGAGGGCGTGTTCTTCGAGTTCAAGCGCTCCGTCGGCAGGGATGTCGCCAGGCACGGAGGCACGGTGAGAAGCGTCGACGTCTCGTGCTGCTGCTGCACCCCCTGCTGCTCCTGCGCGGCCGCCGACATGACCTACGCGGCCTCCTAGCGCCTTGGCGACCCAGGAACCGCTGAGCGCGCGGGAGCTCCAGGTGGCCCACCTGGGCCCGGACGAGGTCGTCGCGAAACGCGGGCTGACGGAGACACGGCTGACGGCCCCGGGGGTCGGCGCCCTGCTCAACCAGGTCGTCGCCCTCGCGGACGGATCGCGTTCGCTGGACGAGCTCGTCGACGCGTTCCCCCCGGAAGAGCGGGAGGACGCCCGCCAGGTGACCACCACCCTTCAGACGCGGGGCCTGCTCCGCGAGGACGTGGGAGACGATCCGGCGGCCCGGTTCTGGGCGAGCATGGCACGGCTGTCCCCGGACGGTCCCGGCGAGATCGCCAAGTCGGCGGTGCTCGTGGCCGGGGCCGGCCGGGTCGCCGACGCCCTCGCCCGGGCGCTGACGGCGTGCGGTGTGGGCCGGGTCTCGATCCGGCCCGCACCGGCGGCCGACGAGGACGGCTGGGATCTCTGGTGCGCCGCGGCCGACGGCCCGGCGGACCCCGCCCTCACCGACGTGGCGCGGCGCGCGCTGGACGCGCGCGCCGTCCTGCTGCCGGTCTGGATCGACGACCTCGTCATCCGGGTCGGCCCGCTCACCCATCCCTTCGACACCGCCTGCCTGCGCTGTCACCTCCTCCGCACCGACGCGAGCGACGTGTGGCGCGAGGCCCACGCGCTGCTGCGCGCCCAGCGGTCACCCGGCGCCGGATTCCTTCCCTCGATCTCCACGGTGGCGGGGGAGATCGCGGCCACCGAGGCCGTCAAGCACCTGACCGGGCTGCCGGTGACCGCGTGCGGTCGTGTCATCGAGGTCAGCCTGGTGCCGTTCCACTCGGCCGTCCGCCGGGTGCTGCGCGTCCCGCGCTGCCCCGACTGCGGCGGGACCGCACGGCAGAGCGCGCCCGTGATCGCTCACGGCTCCCAGCTGACGGAGTGACCCCGCCAGGAGAAGTGCCCCCGCCGGGAGAGGAGAAGATGGACCTGCTCGACCTATGGACGGATCTCGTGGACCCTCGCACGGGCATCGTCCGAGAGATCACCGAACTCCGGATCGACGATGACGAGCCACGCTTCGTCCACTACCTGTCCGAGGCCTGTTCCACCGAGGCCCTGGGCTTTCTGAAGAACTTCGGCAACAACGGCGGCGCCGCGACGGACCGGCGGAGAGCCCTGGCCAAGGCGGTCGGCGAGGCGGTCGAGCGCTACTGCTCGGCCTGCTTCTCCTATGACGACCTGCTGACCGCGGCCTACGACGAGCTCGACGGGCCCGCCACCCCACCGGACTCCTACGCCCTCTACCGCCCAGAGCAGTACGACGCCCCGGGCTTCCCCTGGCGGCCGTTCACCCCGGGGACGCGGGTGACCTGGACGCGCGGGCGCTCCCTGGTCAGCGGGGACGAGATCCTCGTCCCCGCCGCCTTCGTCTACGTCCCCTACCACTACCGGTCCGACACCGCGATCGCCCAGCCCATCTCCACGGGGCTCGCCTGCGGGTCCTCCCCCGAGGAGGCCACCCTGTCGGCCCTGTGCGAGGTCGTCGAGCGCGACGCGTTCACGCTCATGTGGCAGGGACGGCTGAGCCGCCCCCGGATCAGGCTGGACAACCTGCCGGAGTCCCTCGCCGACCTGGTGCGGCGCTTCCACGCCGTCGGGGCGGCGGTGCATCTGGTGGACATCGGCACGGACGTCGGCTGCCCGTCCGTCATGACGATCGCGGAGGGCTTCACCCGGACGTCGCCCGCGCTCGCCTTCGCCGCCGCCTCCCACCCGGACGCCGAGATCGCCTGCCGCAAGAGCCTGGAGGAGCTAGCGCACACCCGGAAGTTCTCCGTCCAGGTGATGGAGTACCTCCCCCCGGTCCCCGTCGAGGTGGAGGCCGGTCACCCCTCGGTCGACGGGCAGCGGGCCCATCTGCGCTACTACTGCCCTCAGGAGTCCAAGGAGTACGCCCGCTTCGCCTGGGACTCCGCCGAGGAGGTCGACCTGGACCTCTCCCCCGGCCGCGACCGCTCCCTCGGCGCGCTCGTCGCGGCGGTGGCGGCGACCGGCGAGGACGTGATCGCCTGCGACCTCACCACGCCGGACATCGCGGATCTCGGGCTGTCGGTGGTCCGCGTGGTCGTGCCCGGCCTGCATCCGCTGCACATGGGCCACTCCAACCGGGCGACCGGAGGGCGGCGCCTGGCCGCGCTGCCCGGCTGGTCCCCCGGCGACGACAACCCCCATCCCCACCCGTTTCCCTAGACGAGTTCCCCGATGTGGGAAATCCCCCGACGAGGAAGGGCCGCCATGCATCCGGTCGACGCGTTCCTGCTGGAGGAGGGCGAGGAGGCCGTCTGGGAGAGCTTCCACGAGAACTCCAAGACGACCAGGGCCACACCGCACCTGTACTTCGACCGGCACCCCTCCGACAGCGCGGTCGTCGCGATGATGAACGGGCTGCGCGAGACGAAGCCGTACCGCGACCGTCCCCGGATCGCCCTGCCGTACGATCTCCCGGCGTCGGAGGTCGGTCTCGACGAGGCGCTGACCGGCCGCGAGTCGGCCCGGGGGTTCGGTCCCGGCCCTGTCGGGCTGCCGGACGTGTCGAAGATCCTGCGCTGCGCGTACGGCGTGACGAGGTCCAACGCGGACGGCCGGTACCCTCGGCCGTTCCGCGCCGCCCCCTCCGGCGGCGCCCTCTACCCCCTGGAGCTGTACCTCTGGGCGCGCGACGTGTCCGGCCTGGTGCGGGGGCTCTACCACTACGACCCCGCGGCGCACGAGCTGCACGAGCTGGGCGCCTTCGAGGCCGGCGGCTGCTTCGTCCAGTCCGAGCTCGTCGCCTCGGCGCCGGCCGTGGTGCTGGTCTCGGCGGTGTTCTACCGCTCCGCCTTCAAGTACGGCGAGCGCGGCTACCGCTTCGTGCTCATCGAGGCCGGGCACGTCGTGCAGAACGCGGTGCTCGCCGCGTCCGGGCGCGGTCTGGCCTCGGTGCCCGTCGGCGGTTACTTCGACCGTGAGCTGGACGACCTGCTCGGCTTCGACGGGCTGCACGAGTCGGTCGTCTACTGTCTTCTCCTCGGTCCCCGGGAGCCGGAGTGACCGGCACGTGGCCGCTGACCGTCGCCGCCCCCGGACCCGCACGGCCGGACGCCTCCGCGCTGGCCTCGCTCGTGCACCCGCTCGACCCCGAGGTGTTCCGCACCGCGTACTGGCAGCGCAGGCCGCTGCACGTCCAGGGGCCGCCCGGCCGGTTCCACGACCTCTTCACCATGGCGGACCTGCGCGAGGCGATGGGCCGCCAGCGGGAGCTGGGGCTGCTCATCCGGGTCAGCGGCGACCGGGAGGGCGACGGGGGCGCCGCCGGGGCGCACGTCTCGGTGGAGGCCGCCGAGGTGGCCGGTCATCTCAGGAGCGGCGCCTCGATCTGTGTGGAACCCGTCGAGCGGGCCGCCCCCCGCGTCGCGGACCTGGCCACCCGGCTGAAAGCCGAGCTCGGCCACCACGGCGACACCGGCGTCAAGTGCTACCTGTCCCCGCACGGCTACGGTTTCAACACCCACTTCGACGCCCATGTCGTGACCACCCTCCAGCTGGACGGGCACAAGCGGTGGCGCCTGTCCCGGACACCGGGCGTCCCGTTCCCCCGGGGCAACGCCTTCGCCGACTCCGGCGGCGCCGTGCGCTACATCGGGCGCGCCCCCAGCTCGGTCCGCGCCTGGGAGCGCCCGGAGATCGCGCCGGAGACGTTCGCCGAGGTCCTGCTCGGCCCGGGGGACGTGCTCTGCCTGCCCGCGGGGACCTGGCACAGCGCGAAGGCGGTGGGGCACTCCCTCGCCGTCAACATCTCGTTCGCGCCGGTGGACGTCCTCGGCCTCCTCACCGGCGCCGTCCGGGCCCGGCTGGAGGAGCGGGAGGCGTGGCGCTCCGGGCTCCCGCTGGACGACGGGACAACCGCCGGGACGCCCCATGGGACGACCCGTGAGACGACCGGCTTCCTGGCGGACCGGCGGGAGGAGCTGATCGACGAGCTCAGGGCGCTCCCGCTGGACGACGGCCTGCTCGCGGCTGCGACCTCGGCCTCCCAGGGCAGCGCCGCCGCCCGGATGGCCGAGCGGACGCAGGGCGCCGACGACGCCTGCGACCGCGGGCTGCAGTGCGTGCTGACCGTGGCGAACGCCGAGGCCGCGGCGGAGTGGTACGGACGGATGCTCGGATGCCGTGTCCTGACCGCGATCCCGGAGTTCGGCTGGATCGAGCTGACGTCCCCGGTGCCGGGGGTGAGCCTCGGCCTGTCGGAGATCCCCACCCCCGGGGTGACCGGCGGAGCGGTGCTGGACTTCCGGGTGAACGACCTGGAGCGCACCCGCGAGCTGCTCGACCGCGACGGAACGACCCCGCCGACGAGGATGCGCGCCGTCGCGGGCGTCGCCCGCTTCCTGGAGGCCCAGGACATCGACGGCAACCGGCTGATGTTCTACCAGCCGGACGACGGTCAGGAGAGGATCTGATGGGCAGGCTGGACGACAGCGTCGTCATCGTCACGGGCGGGGCCAACGGCATCGGGCGGTGGTACTGCACCGCCCTCGTCCAGGAGGGCGCCCGGGTCGTGGTGTGCGACATCGACGGGGAGGGCGCGGCCGGTTTCGCCGGCTGGCTCAACGAGCGGGCGGGGGCGGACCGCGCGCACCCCATCGGGCTCGACGTGACCTCGCCCGAGCAGACCGCCGACCTGGCCGCCGCCGTGCTGTCCCGGTTCGGGGCCGTCGACGTGCTGGTCAACAACGCGGGCAGCTACCCGCACGTGGCCTTCGACGACATCGACCACGACGCCTGGCGGCGGGTGATCGCGCTCAACCTCGACAGCGTCTTCCTCTGCTGCCGGGCGGTGCTGCCGGTGATGAGGAAACAGGGCCACGGCGCGATCGTCAACGTGGCCACGAACCTGGTCTGGTCCGGGCTCGCCAACATGGCCCACTACATCGCGGCCAAGTCGGGGGTGATCGGGCTGACCAAGGCGCTCGCCCGCGAGTACGGCGAGCACGGGGTCCGGGTGAACGCCCTGGCGCCCGGGGCCGTGGTCCCCGACCTTCCCGACCGGCCGCTCACCCCGGCGGGGCAGGAGACCGTGGAGGAGATCCTGCACTACCAGTCGGTGAAACGGCACCAGCACCCGCGCGACCTCGTCGGCGCCATGCTGTTCCTCTGCTCTCCGGACTCGGAGTTCATCAGCGGCCAGGTGCTCACGGTCGACGGCGGCCTGACCATGCACTGACCCGTGGGGAGAGGGCCGCCCCCGACGACCCCGGAGGGCCCGGACGAGCGGACCGGCACGGACGGCCTCTTCCGCCCCCGTAGGCGGGGGCGATCCCCCGGCCGGCCGTACGGGTTCCCGCTCCACCGCCGGTCGCCCGCCAGAGGAGGACTTCTCGTTGACACGGATGACACGGCCCGGGTACGACCCCCGCGCCCCGGAGATCCACGCCGACCCCTACCCCGCCTACCGCGCCCTGCGCGAGCACGACCCGGTTCATCTCGTGCCCGGGGCCCGGCTCTGGTTCCTGACGCGGCACCGGGACTGCCTCGCCGTACTCTGCGATTCCCGTTTCTCCGCTCGGCAGGGGCAGCGGTTGCGGCAGCGCCACACCGCGCTGCCCGTGTCCATGCTGAACACCGACCCGCCCGACCACACGAGGCTCCGGCGGGCCGCCGCCCCGGCGTTCCGGCCACGGGCGCTGCGCGAGCACGAGCGCTGGCTCGCCCCGCTGGTCGGCAGGTGGGCGCTGCGGGTGCGCGAGGCGGCGCGCGCCGGCCGGGAGACGGATCTCGCCACCGAGTTCGCCCGCCCGCTGGCCGTCCGGGTGCTCGCCGGTTTCCTGGGGCTGCCTGACGACGACCTGGCCGACTTCGACGGCTGGGCGGACGCCGTCGCGGGCAACCTCGACCCCTTCGCCGATCCGGCGCATCCCGGGGAGGCCGCTATGTCGGCGATGCACGACCGTTTCGCCGACCACCTGTTCGCCAGGATCGCCGACCCCCGCCCGGACGCGTTCACCGTCCTCGCGCGAGGACACGTCGAGGGGCTGATCGCACCGGCCGAGGCCATGTCCACAGCCGGGCTCCTGGTCGTCGGCGGGGTGGAACCGCTGGGCGACATGATCACCAACGCCGTCGCCGCCCTGCTGGCCGCACCGGGCCGCTGGGGCGACCTGGCGGACGCCGATCGGCCGTCGGCCCGATCGTCGGTCAGAGGCGCGGCCGAGGAGTTGCTGAGGATCGACCCGCCCATCCAGTTCACCGCCCGCACCGCCGGGGAGGACCTCGTCATCGGCGGCCGGTCGATCCGCCGGGGCGACGGCGTCGTGCCGCTGCTCGGGGCGGCCAACCGCGACGGCGCGAGGTTCTCCGACCCCGACCGGCTCGACCTGGGCCGCCGCGTCAACCCGCACCTGTCCTTCGGGGCCGGGCGGCACGCCTGTCTGGGGGCGCCCCTCGTCAGGCTGTTCGCGCGGCTGCTGATCGCGGCCGTCCACGGGTGCCCGGTCGAGCCGGCTCCGGGTGCGGCGGCCGCGGTCCGCCGTCCGGGCACCGTCCCCCGAGGCTACGCGTCCCTGCCGCTGCGCTGGTCATGAGGTCCACCGGACAGGCTGAGCGCCACCTCGGCCGCCGCCCTCCCGCCGCTGGCCAGCGCCCCCTGGACCAGGCCGCGCAGGCCCGCCTCGGCCGACGCCTCCCCGGCGAAGAAGACGGTCCCGCCAAGCCGCGCGGCCCACTCGGCCGAGGCCGCGCCCACGCCGGCCACCGGCACGCTGTAGGCGCCGCGGAACCACCGGTCACGCCCCCAGTCCAGGACGAGCACGTCGTCCAGGTCCCCCAGCCGGGGGCCGAGCGACCTGAGGAGGCCGGACTCCCAGCCCCGCCGCCTGACCAGGCTCGCGGAGGGGCCCTTGACGTGGCCGGTCACGACCCGCGAACCGGCCCGGCCGGTCCAGAGACCGCCGGGCGGGTCGGCCAGCAGGAGCCACTCCGAGCGGGCCACCGGCCGGGCGGTGACCAGGACGACCGCGACGGCGTCGCACGAGGCGAGCACGGCGGCGGCCGCCACCTTGGACGGGGGCAGCGGCGGATCGAGGCCGAGACCTCCGCCGGCGACCACCGGCGGGGGCGGGGTGACCACGGCCGCACGCGCGCGGACCGTCCCGGAGGCGGTCGCGGCCTCCACGCCGTCCCCGCCCCAGCGCAACCGCTCGACCGGGGAGTCCGTACGGATCTCCAGCCCCCCGGCCAGCGCGTGGACCACCCGGTCGAACCCGTCCACGACCACGCGTTCGCCGCCGCGCCCCCCGCCGTGGTAGGTCATGGCCGTCTCCGTCAGGTCGAGCAGCCCCGGGTCCTCCCCCACCACCTGTTCCATCCAGCACCGCGCGAGCGCGCGGGCGGGCGGGGCGAGGCCGGAGAGCGCCCGATCCACCGTGCCGGAGCGGGGCGGCGAGGCGTAGAGGCCGTCCTCCGCCGTCCACGGCAGCGGCCGGACCCGGGCGGCGAGAGCGGCGGCGTCGTAGTGCGCGCCGCCGGAGACGACCACGAACTCGGCGCCCGTCCCCATGGGGGCGGTGCCGATCCGCGCCTCGCGGAGCAGGTCGTCGAAGGCGTCGCAGCCGACCGGGTGCACCACCTGGGCGCCCAGCTCGACCGGGCCCGCCGCCCCCATCCGGAGGGTGCGGACCCTGCCGCCGATCGCGCTCCGGGCCTCAAGCACCACGACGTCGAACCCGCCCGCGGAGAGCTCACGGGCACAGGCCAGTCCGGCGACACCGGCCCCGATGACCACGACGTCGGCTGTTTCGGCCATCAGCGCGCTCCCCACCTGCCCCCGAGGAGACACCCATGGCCTCCATGGACCCCACCGCGACAACGCGGCTGGCCGCCGCGTTCGGCGACCTCGCCGTACGGCTCGGCGTCCGCGACGACGCCGGCGCCACGGCGGCCGAGCTGCTCCGGATCACCGGGGAGCCGCGCCGGCACTCCATTCTCACCGACTCCGCCGTGCCGGTTGAGGTTTCCCTGAAACTCGACGAGCGGGGCGTCCCCACCCTGCGCTGCGTCATCGACATGGTGGAGCATCGCGCCGGAGACTGGGAGCACTCCCTGACGCACGCCCGTTCCGTCACCGGATGCTCCACCGCCGAACAGGCCGCCCGGCTGCTGGAGCTGTTCCGGACGCACCTGGCCGGCGCCCCCGCCGACCTTCCGGCTCCGCTGATGCTCGGTCTGGGCTACGGGGCGGAGGGCCGCAGGCGCGGAACGGTCTACTTCAGGACCGGCTGGCTCGGCCCGGACGAACTCGCCGCCAGGTTCCCGCTGCGGACGGAGTCCCTCGGGGAGGCCGAGCGCCTGCACGGCTGCCGGCTTCCCGGGGCCGTCGAGGTGATGGGATACGACCTGGTGGGCGGCGAGCTCACGGCCTGGAAGACCTACAAGTGGCTCCCGGTGGATCCCGGACGCGCCTTCGGCGACCGTGCCGGGACGCACCCGGATCTGCTCCCCGCCAGGCGGTTGCACGACCGCTTCGTCGGCGTGTCGAGGCCCAGACCCGCCGACCGGTCGCTCTTCCTGCAGTTCTCGCACGACGGGGCCGTGACCCGGCAGAAGGTCTTCTTCTTCTGCGCGGCGTGGGGCTGGGACCGGCCCGAGGGGCTCGCCGAGCTTCTCGGCTTCCTGCAGCGGACGTCCGGCCACGACCTCGGCCCGCTCCTGCGGCTGCGCGCGGCGATGGCGGCCCACGGGGCCGGGGTCAGGCTGGGCCTGATCGCGGTGGGCGGCGCCCGCCGGCGCCCCTCCCTCACGTTCTACTTCTGGCCCGTCGGGGATCCGTCACGCTCCGCCTCCGGCCGGCCGGGAGACTCCGCCGGGAGGAGCGCCCCTCCCGGCTTCTGACCGGCCGCCGACCCCGCGGAGGCAGGCGGTCGGCGGTCAACGCGGCCGGAGGAGGAATCCCGCGGCGACGACCTTGCGGATCACCATCGTGACCGCCGCCACCAGAATCGCCGCCCAGGTCTGCGCCTGGGAGAGGCGGAGCAGGCCCGCCGCGAGGAGAAAGTCCAGCAGCACGCCCATCGCGGCCTTCGGGCCGCCGCCGAGCAGCAGGAACGCCAGCGCGGCGGCCAGTCCCATGACGCCGACCAGGGGGACGGCCGTCCGGATGAGTTCAGCCATCCCCGGCACCGGCCGTGGACGGCGGCCGGGAGTCGCCCACCGTGCGCCTCTCCCGCTCGATCTCCCTGCTCAGGAAGTAGTTCAGCGCGGTGCGGATGGCCGCGATCGCCGCCAGCTGCCCGATCTGTGTGAAGCTCGGGGCGATGGCCGTACGCAGCACGTCGCCGGCCAGCTGGAACTCCAGGCCCAGTGCGAGGAACCGTCCCAGGAACAGGCGCACCGCGATGAACCCGGTGTCGCCCTGCCGCCGTACCGCGACCGTGAGGAAGCGCGCGAAGGCCGCCGCCGCCCCGACGAAGATGACGATCGCCCCAGCTGCCTCGACCAGGCGGACGAACAGGTCGACGACCTCCCGGAGAGCCTCCTGGGACAGGAGATCCACCATGTGCTGCTGTTACCCGGTGACTCATCGGCCTAAGCGGTGCGGACGGTGCGGCCCCGGTCAGATCACCCGGTCCCGCCCCTCCCAGTACGGGTCGCGCAGCCGGCGCTTGAGGAGTTTGCCGTTGGGCTCGCGCGGCATCTCCTCGACGAAGTCGATGGACCTGGGCCACTTCGTCTTCGACAGGCGGCCCCTGAGCGAGTCGAGGAGCTCGGCGGCGAGCTCGGGCGAGGCCGCGACGCCGGGCGCGGGCTCGACCACGGCCTTGACCTGCTCGCCCCACTCCTCGTCGGGGACGCCGAACACCGCCACGTCGGCGACCTTGGGGTGGACCGTCAGCTCGTTCTCGATCTCGGCCGGGTAGATGTTGACCCCGCCCGAGATGATCAGGTCGGCCTTGCGGTCGCAGAGGAACAGGAAGCCCTCGTCGTCGAGGTAGCCGATGTCGCCGACGGTGAAGTGGTCCTTGAGGCGGCCGGCCTCGGTCTTGGCCCGGTCGCCCTTGTACTCGAAACCGGCGCCCGTCATCCTCATGTAGATCGTGCCGTGGGTGCCGGCCGGGACCGGTTTCAGGTTCTCGTCCACGACGAGCAGCTCACTGACCGGCCAGGCCGTGCCGACCGTGCCGGGATGCCTCTTCCAGTCCTCCGGGGTCGCGATGGTGCCGCCCCCCTCGGTCGCGGCGTAGTACTCGTAGACGCAGTCTCCCCACCACTCCAGCATCGCCCGCTTGACCGGCACCGGGCAGGGCGCGGCCGCGTGGATCATCCATCTGAGCGAGGAGAGGTCGTAGCGGGCCCTCACCTCGCCGGGCAGGGCGAGCAGCCGCTTGAAGTGGGTGGGGACCAGGTGCGAGCTGGTGACGCGGTATCTCTCGCAGAGCCTGAGCGTCTCCTCGGGGTCCCATCTGTCCATGTAGACGAGCCGGTGGCCCATGTGCAGGGCCGTACCGCCGAACTGGCTGACGGCGGTGTGGTAGTTCGGCGAGGTGACCAGATGGGTGTTCTCCCCGCCCGGAGTGACGCCGAACATGCCGAGCAGGAAGGTCGCCCGCTCGGCCGCGTCGTCCGGGTCCAGGCCGGTGAGCGCCCGGCGCACGCCCTTGGGCTTGCCGGTGGTGCCGGAGGTGTAGTGCATGGCGGCGCCCGCCGTACGGCCGGCGGGGGTGGTGGCGGGCTGCTCCCGGGTCAGCTCCACCTCGGCGCGCACCCCCTCGACCCGCCCGAAGGCGAAGACGCGGCCACGGTCGAAACCCGTCTGGGTGACGGCGCGCAGACCTTCCCGCGCGTGGCGCTCGTCGACGAAGAAGGCCCGTGCCTCGCTGTCGGCCAGGATGTAGCCGATCTCGGAGCCTGTCAGATGCCAGTTGACCGGGGTGTGGTACCACCCGGCCTGGAGTGCGGCCAGATGGAGCACCAGCCCGTCCGAGCCGTTGGGGACCAGCCCGCAGACGCCGTCTCCCGGCCTGAGTCCCAGCTCTCGCAGGCCGTGCACGAGGCGGTTGGCACGGGCCAGGAGGTCGCCGGCGCGGTGTTCCGTGCCGTCGGGGTCCACGGCGGCGATCCAGTCGGGGTCCGCCTGCGCAAGCCTCCAGAAGCCGAGCGTGCCCATCGGAAATCCTCTCTGCCGGAAAGGCTCCCGAACCGCCGAAGTGAATCACGTTACTGGTATCACAGCGGACTCCGACGGCGCAGGAAGGTCAGAACAAGAACTTGTTCTCCCCCGCAAGGGCAGAGTAACTCTCCCGAGACATGCCAAGCAATCGCTTGATTACGGTCATGGAGAGGGCGTGGTTCCGGCTGCCCCCCTGCCTCATGTGCGGGTTTCGCGGGGCTACCGGAGGGCGCCGGCGGGGCGCCGCGACCGTCCGGGCCGGACGCCGCGGCACCGCCGGGCACGACCGTCCGGGTCAGGCGAGCTTCCACTGCTGGTCGTACTGGGAACCGCACTCCCACTGGATGACGGAGGCGCCGTTGTGGGAGCTTCCGCCGTACACCGACAGGCACTTGACGCTGTGCCGGGCGACGAGGGCGAAGAAGCCGTCGTTCTTCTGCACGAGCTTCCACTGCTGGTCGGGCTGGGAACCGCAGTCCCACTGGACGGCGAAGGCGCCGTTTCTGACGCCGCCGTCGGCGACCGACAGGCACTTGCCGCTGTGGGTCGCCCGGACGTGGTAGTAACCGCCGCCGATCGAGATCAGCCGCCACAGCTGGTCGGGCTGCGGACCGCAGTCCCACTGGATCACCGAGGCGCCGTTCCTGGTGCTTCCGGCGGAGATCGCCAGGCACCTGTCGCTCTGGCGGGCGATGAGGTTGGCGGTGAACGCCGTCGCGGCGCGCGGCACAGGACCGTCAGCCCCCTCGGCGGGCACGACGGTGAGCGGGCAGGCGAGCAGAACGGCGGCGAGGGCTACGCTGCGACCAGCGCGAATGGGTGTCATCGGGCCTCCTGAGACGCTCCTGAAAGATCAACATCCCTTTCGTAGCACGGAGGACGGAACGCGCCGGGAAGTAACACCGCGTAGTTGAAGGTGTGAAGACCGTTCTTGGAGGTCCGGCGGTAATCGCCGTGAAATCAACGGATAACGCTGACCCGCGGCGACACGGAACCCACCGTAGGACCGAGATTTTCGCGGAACCCGGAATCCGGTGGACTCACCTGCCCGGTTCGGGGTCGCGGGGCAGGCCGAGCATCCGCTCACCGATGATGTTGAGCTGCACCTCGGTGGTGCCGCCGTAGATCGTCATGGCGCGGGTGGCGAGCACGGCGCGGTTCCAGTAACCCGCGTCGCCGAGCCCCGCGTCGGCGGCGACCACGGCGGAGGCGCCCAGCAGCCCGACCGCGCACTCCGCGACATGCTGAGCGTGCGAGGTGGACAGCAGCTTGCGGACCGAGGCGTCGGCGCCCGGCTCGGCGCCGGTCAGCTGCTTCAACGTCACCCGCAGGCCGAGGGTGTCGATCGAGTGCCCCTCGCAGACCACGCCGGCCAGTTCCCGGCGCTCGGCCCCGGTCAGCTCGCGGCCGAGCCGACCGACCAGCCCGAGCAGGTCGGGGACCGACGAACCGGTGCCGCCGGAGCCCGAGGAGAGCGAGACCCGCTCATTGGACAGGGTGTTGCGGGCCACCTTCCAGCCCTGCCCGACCTCGCCGACGACCAGTCCGTCCGGGACGAACACGTCGTCGAGGAAGACCTGGTTGAAGATGCTCTCCCCGGTCATCTCGGTCAGCGGCCGGACCGTGAGGCCCTCGCTCCTCATGTCGATCAGGAAGTAGGTGATGCCGTCGTGCTTGGAGCCCGCCGAGGAGTTGCGGGCGACACAGATCGCCCACTCGGCGACCTGGGCCATGGAGGTCCAGACCTTCTGGCCGTTGAGCCGCCAGCCCCCCTCGACCTTCTCGGCCCTCATCTGGAGCGAGGCGAGGTCGGAGCCGGCGCCCGGCTCGGAGAAGAGCTGGCACCACATCAGCTCACCGCTCAGGGTGGCGGGCAGGAAGCGCTCCTGCTGCTCGGGCGTGCCGTAGGCGACGATGGACGGCACCACCCAGGCACCGATGATCATCTGGGGCGGCCTGATCCGGGCGGCCCTGAGCTCCTGGAGGATGAGCACCTGCTCCAGCGGCGTGGCGTCGCGCCCCCACGGCCTGGGCAGGTGTGGCATGACGTAACCGGCTCCGGCCAGCGCCCGCCGCTGCTCCACGCCCTCCAGGGCGGCGATCTCGTCGATCTCGGCCCGGATCCGCTCACGGAGCGCGGCGGCGTCCTCCGGCAGCTCGATCTCCATCACCCGGCTCACCCCGCTCAGCGCCAGCGAGGCGACCGAGTCGGCCCACTCGGCGGAGGAGCCGAGCAGCGCGCGCAGGGTCAGCGCGCGGCGGTAGTAGAGGTGGGCGTCGTGCTCATAGGTGTAGCCGATGCCGCCGAAGATCTGAATGGCGTCCTTCGCGCACCGCACCCCGGCGTCGGGGGCGACCACGCCCGCGATCGCGGCGGCGTAGGCCGTCTCGTCCCCGGAGGCGCGGGTGGCGTCCCACACGGTGGCGCGGGCCTGCTCCAGCGCGACGAGCATCCGGGCCGCCTTGTGCTTGACGCCCTGGAACTGCCCGATCGGGCGGCCGAACTGCACGCGCACCTTGGCGTACTCCGCCGCGGCGGTCACGCACCACGACGCGACGCCCACGGCCTCGGCCCCGAGCAGGGTCGCGGCCAGGTCGCGCACCCCGGACCGCTCAAGGCCGTCCAGGATCCGGGTCGCGGGTACGGCCACCGCCTCCACCTCGATCCTGGCCACGCCACGGGTGACGTCCAGCGACCTGACAGGGATGACCGTCGCCGCGGAGGAGTCCACGGCGACCCACTCCTCCCCCGCCTCGGTGCTCACCGGGAGCACCAGGATGTCGGCGAGCGCACCGCCCAGGACCGGCTCGGCGACGCCGCCGATCGTGAGCGTCCCGTCCTCGCCCCGGGTGCCGGTGATCGAACCGGACAGCGCGACCGCGCCGGTCAGCGTGCCGTCGGCGAGACCGGGCAGGAGTTCGGCGCGGGCCTTGCCGTCACAGGCCAGAATCACCGCACCGGCGAGGACCGTCGGCAGGTAGGGGCCGGGGGCGACCCGCTCGCCGAGCGCCTCGACGACCACGGCGACCTCCAGCAGGCCGTATCCGCTGCCGCCGTACTCCTCCGGAAGGTGGAGTCCGAGAAGTCCCTGGTCCGCGAGGCCGGACCAGAAGCCGGGGCGCCGCTCGTCCTCGGCCGCGACCGCGGCCCGCACGACCTCGGACGGGATGTTCCGCTCCGCCCAGCCGGCCACCGACTCACGGAGCGCCTCGTGCTCCTCGCTTAACCCGATCGCCATGACAGCCTCCAGCCAGGGTCCAGTAGTAGAACCATATTCTGGAACCCGCCGCCATCACAACGGGCGGGCACTGGCCACCAGAGGGGCGATGTCCGCCCAGAGCTGCTTACGCGTGTCCGGTACGGTCACCAGGAGCATCGCGGGCCTGCGGCGGCCGATGTCCAGCAGGGTGAGCGCCGCCTGGGAGGTGCGCTTCCTCCCCTTCAGCACGTAGGTCACCCGGTAGCCGAGCGTCCACCCCTTGCCGATGACCGGCTTCTGCGAGGCGGTCCACTCGACCTTGCCGCCCGCCGGATAGTGGTTGCGGATCGCCCATTTCACCGCGCCCGTCGCCGCGGCGCGGAACTGGGCGTCGGTCTTCAGATCGGCCCGCGGGGTGTCTCCGGGGAGCAGGCCGGAGACGATCATCGTGCTCGGCAGCCGTTCCGTGCCGACCCGCTGACCGACGGAGAACGATGGGATCTCCGAGACCGCCCAGGGCCGCCCCAGCTTGGCATAGGTGATCGCGGCCCTGCTGTCGGTCACCGCGCCCAGCACCGGACTCCGCGTGCCGGGCAGCACCCGCAGCGCCGTCGGCGCGGGCAGACTCGGCAGCGTGATCGGGGACGCGGACGGCGAGGGCCGCACCGTGGCGCCGGTGCCCGCCTGACCGGTCCCGGCCGGGGCGGCGGGCTGGTCGCCGGAGAACAGAACGAAGATGAGGAAGACCGCGAGAGCCGTGACGAGGGCGGCCCCGAAGCTGTAGACGACCCGGATCGGGATGTCCCCGATCCGCATCAGCAGGCTGTCCTTTCTCGGCGCGCTCACCCTGACGGCCCGGGGGGCCGCCCGCGACGCGAAGGGCGGCGGCGGCGAGCCCGGCGTGAGGGACGAGGTGGCGGGACGGGACCGGGGGAGCGGTCCGGCCGGCCCGGCGCCGGGAGGAGTCCTGACGGGCCCCGGTCCGGGGGGCCGGGGCGGGGCGTACGGCCGGGCGGACTCCGGCCCGGAGGTCCTGGGCGGGAAGAACGACCGGACGGGAGCCGGCCCGGCGGGCTCGGGATCCGCGGCCTCCGGCTCGGCGGGCTCCGTCACCACCGACGCGGGCTCGACGGACATCCCCTCCGGAAACCCGAGGGCGGGGAAGAACCAGGCGGACTCCAACTCCCCCTCCCCGGACTCCCCCTCGCCGGACCTGCGCCGGACGGGTCTTTCCCCCACCGGCTCAGAGCTCGCGGGCTCCGGTCCGGCGGACTCCGGTTCAGCGGACTCCGACCCGGCGGGCTCCGGTTGGACGGGGTTCGGGTCGACGGGGTTCGCCGTGGCGGGGGCCGGCCGGGGAACGAGCACGGTCTCCTCGCCGTCACCGATGGGGAACCGGCGGGGCACCCGAGGATTGATCAGCGTGCCGTCCTCGGCACGGATAGCGGGTATGGGCGCCGTAGGCGCGTCGTACGACGGGATGTACCTGTCCTGAGAGCGCCCGGAGGAGTCGCCGCCAACGTCCGCCATGAGCGCCAGGCTATGTCACCTCGCCGGATAGATGGAGCGCATACCATCACACTTCGGCCACGAGGGGCCCGCCGGTCCGGCCGGATCAGCCCTTTCCCCAGGTACGGAACGTCATTCGGCACGGCCCGAGCCGCGAGGCCCCCTCCGCGGGACCCGCCGCCCCCACCCGCTGGACAAGCTTGGCCCCAGCACCCCTCGCGAGACGTATCTTCCACTCTGAGCTGGGAAGATACTCCCGCATGCAGGGATCGAGCGCACGCGTCGCACTGTTCGCCACCATCGTCATGATGCTCACCGGATGCGGTCAGAGCGCGAGATCGCAGCCACTGGGCGCGGATCCGTCGAGCACGGGTACGGCGGCCACGGCACCACCCACCACACCGCCCGGCGCCTCCACCGGCCCCGAGGCCCTGGAGTCCAGATACGAGCAGGTCATCGCCACGGTGCTGCCGTCCATCGTGCAGATCACCACCAAGAACGGCCTGGGCTCAGGCATCGTCTACGACCGCTCGGGGCACATCATCACCAACGCCCACGTGGTCAACCGGGCCAAGGACTTCGAGGTGACGCTCGCCACCGGCGGTGCGCCCCGGAAGGCCAGACTCGTGCAGAGTTTCCGGCTCGGAGACCTGGCAGTGATCAAGGTGGACGACCCCTCGGGGCTCAGGCCCGCCACATTCGGCGACTCCGGAAAGCTGCGGGTCGGGCAGTTCGTGCTCGCCATGGGCAACCCCCTGGGCCTGTCCGGCAGCGTCACCGACGGCATCGTCTCGGCGCTGGGCCGTACGGTCAGCGAGCCGCAGGAGCCCGGAGCACCCGGTGCGACGATCACCGGCGCCATCCAGACCTCGGCCGCGATCAATCCCGGCAACAGCGGCGGCGCCCTGGTCAACCTCTCGAACGAGGTCATCGGCATCCCCACCCTGACCGCCGTCGACCCCGAACTCGGCGGGGGCAGCGCCCCGGGCATCGGCTTCGCCATCCCGTCCAACACCGCCACCGACATCGCCAACCAGATCATCAAGAACGGCAAGGTCACCAACACCCACCGGGCCGCCCTCGGGATCACCGTACAGACCGTGATCGACTCCGAGGACCGGCCCACGGGGGTCGGCGTGGTGCGGGTGTCCCCCGGCGGGGCCGCCGGCAAGGCCGGCATCAGGCGTGGCGATGTGATCGTCTCGATCAACGGCACCGCCACGCGGGACACGCAGGCCCTGGCGGAGATCCTCAGCACCCTCAACCCCGGTGACCGGGCCAAGGTCGAGATCACCCATCTCGACGGCTCCACCGCGACGGTCACCGTGACCCTGGGCGAACTCCCCGGCGACTGAGCACGGGACCCCGCGCTCAGGGCCTGGGCTCGGGGCCTGAGCGCGGGGTCCCGCCCCGGCGGTGTGTCAGCCGCGCAGCAGGGCGTTGAGCTCGTCGTAGTCGAGGGCTCCGGCCAGGCCGGTGTAGGTGCCCTCGGTGAGCAGTTCCCTGGTGGCCTGCCGGGCGGCGGCGTAGGCGGCCGCGACGACCTTGGAGCCCACGCTGACCCGGGCGACGCCGAGCCCGGCCAGTTCGGCGACGGCGGGGGCACCGGGCCCGGCCAGGATGTTCAGCGGTGCCGCGATGGCGCCGGTGAGGGCCGACACGGTCGCCGGGTCGACGACCCCCGGGACGAAGACGCCGCTGGCTCCGGCGGCGAGATAGGCGGTGGCGCGCTCCAGGGTCGCGTCCAGCCGCCCGGCCGGGTCGCCCACGGCGCACAGGTAGACGTCGGCACGCGCGTTGATGTAGAGCGGGATCCCCGCGGCGTCGGCCGCCTGCCGGGCCGCGGCGATCCGGTCGCACTGCTCCTGGACCGGGCGCAACGGCGAGGACCCGTCGTAGCGGGCGTCCTCGATGTTGACGCCCACGGCGCCCGCGTCGAGCACGCCCCGGACGGTCTCGGCGACCCCCTCGGGAGTGTCGGCGAAACCGCTCTCGATGTCGGCGGTGACCGGAACGCCCACGGCGGCGGCGACCCGGGCGACAAGATCGAGGGCACGGTCCCGGTCGAGCCGGTCGCCGTCGGGGGCCCCGAGGCTCCACGCCACACCGGCACTGGTGGTGGCCACCGCCCTGGCCCCCGCCTCCTCGACCAGACACGCGCTGGCCACATCCCAGGCATTGGCCAGGACCAGCACCTCGCCACCCGTGTGCAGCGAGTGAAACAGTTCCGCCTTGTCGCGAAGGGTCGTCATGGGAAGAGTCATCATGAAAGGAGTAAACCAGTTTTGATCAACATCGCCGCCCCGTTTCCAGACCCGCCTTCGCCCGGGGAGAGGCCGGGAAAAGACGGAGGGCGGCCGGCAGGCGACATATCGCCTGCCGGCCGCCCTCCGGCGGTCTGCTCCGTGCGTTCGAACACGGAACGGGGGTGGAGGTGGCGGGAATCGAACCCGCGTCCTTCGACTCCAAGAGAGGGCTTCTCCGGGTGCAGCCTGTTCTGCTTTTCTCAGCCCCGGCGATCACACAGGCAAGACGCCGACGGGCTCAGCCACTGTTTGTTTTCCCGATCTTCCCCGTGGCCGGGTCGATCGGTTGAGCCTCCTAGCGATGCCGGATCCGGGCCGGAGGCGCTCCCGGGCCGGCAGAAGTCACTCGCTGCTTAGGCGGCGAGTGCCAGGTTGCCCTGGCTGACTTCGGAGTGCGTCTTATTGGCACTTATTGGTCGCGGTCACAGTGTTAACGAGGTTATGTCCGCAGTCCTCGACCCGCTTCTCCCCACTTGCAAAGCCAAAGTCGAAACCAGTCACCCCCCTGTTGAGTTGTCAACCCGGCCCCGAGAGGCCGAGCTATCCGAAGATACCGGTTACAACACCGGTAACGCCAACTTGATTCCCATACGGCGGGCGGCGGAGGCCGCCAGCCCGCAACCCCAACCGGTGCCCGGCCACTTGGAAGGACGCCACCGGGACACCGGACGGTTGCTCAGTGTGACGAGAATGTTTCCGGACGTCATATCCCGGCGTGCAGGGCCTGGAAGAACCTGCCGGCGATGGCCGCCCCCGCGGTGGGGTCGCCGCTCTCCGCCAGCACCGCCACCGCCACGTTCCCCTGCCAGCCGACGAACCAGGCCAGCGGCTTGCGCCCCTGTGACGCGGCGGCGGTGACGCCGTGGACCGGGTCTCCCTGGGCCGATGCCGACCGGGCCGAGCCGCTGGTCACCCCGGCGCGCATGAGGGTGCGGAGCGCACTGATCGTCTTTTCGTCGATCTTGACCGGGTCGGGTGACTTCGGCGGCTCGGCCTCGGCCGACGGGTCCGGGCTCTTGGGGTCGGTGACGAGGACCGGCGGGCGCCAGGTGCCCGAGGCGATCGCCCCGGCGACCAGGGCCATGGACAGCGGGCTGACCGAGACGTTCTGGCCGGCGATGGCCCTGGCCGTGGCCGCGTCCGTGGCCGGCGACCTCATCGCGCCGCTGAAGGACTTCAGCGGCAGGGTCCACCGCGCGTCGATGCCGAACTTGGCGGCGCTGGCCGCCAGCTCGGCGCCGTCGATCCTGCGGGCCAGCGCGGCCAGGGCGGTCACGCAGCCGTTGGCGAAGTTGGCCTGGAAGGTCTGCGTGCTCCCGGCGGGCGGACCGGCCTGGTGGAACTGGGCGCCGCCGACGCTGCGGTCGACGGGGCAGGCCAGTTTCTGCTTGGTGCTGAACCGAGCCTTCAGCAGCGCCTCGACAGACATGATCGAGAAGGTGGTGCCCGCGGGGAACCTCCCGGCCAGGGCGTCCTTCTCCTGGTGATACTCCTTGGTGCTGCCGACGGCCCACACGTTGCCGGTCGAGGCCTGGACCGCGACCAGCATGGCGGGCGTGCTGCCGAGCAGCGCGGCGTCGGCGGCCTTCTGGGTGGAACTGTCGAGGGTGGTGCGGACCGGCGAGGTGGACCGGCTGGGCCGCCACTTGCGCAGCTCGGCCACCTGCTCGTTGGTCTTGAGATCCACCGTGATCACCCGGGTCTCGGTCGATCCGGTCAGGTGCTCCTGGTAGGCCTTCTGCAGCCCGGTCCTGCCGACCGTGTCGCCGGCCCGCTGCGGCCCGCCGAGCTGCTGCTCGGTCTCGGGGGTGACGGCGGTGACCATGCCGACGATCTGGGCGGGGGAGTCGGGCGCGACCGGCTGCTTCGGCGTGGAGACGCTGACGCCCTGGATGGCCACCAGCTTGTCGCGGAGCTGGGCGAACTTGGCGCGGCCGAAGGTGACCAGGGGGACCTGCACGTTGGGACGGGCGGACCGGATCCGGCTCAGCAGGCGGTCCTGCGGGAAACCAGTGATCTTGGAGAGCTGCCTGCAGACCGCGACGTCGTCCTTCAGCGTGGCCGGGACGACGTTCGCCACGTACAGTGTCGCCTCCTGCTGGAGCGGGTCGTTCTTGCGGTCGAGGATCGGCTTGCGCCCCTCGGGGATGACGTCCACCGCGAAGCGCTGGCCCTCGTGCAGCTGGGGGTGGAGCACGCTGGGCGACCAGTGCACCTTCCAGTGGCCGTTCACCAGGTGGAGCGGGAGCTTGCCGGTGTACTCCCACAGGGGGTTGTTCTCCCCCAGGTCGACCTCGGCCTCGAAGTCCGCCTCGGACTCGTCGCCCGCGCGCCTGAGCCCCTTGACCGTGAAACGGAACGAGGCCGCGTCAAGCTGAACCTTGGCGTCCTCCAGGGCCCTGCGGACCACTTTCTCGTCCCCGTCGGTGCGCCGGGCGGCCGCGGTGTAGTTGCCCGTCTGCCAGCCGACCAGAAAGTCACGCACCGCCTCGTGGGCCGAGGGCTCCTCGAAACACGCGGACAGCATGGGGACCGTCGTCACCAGCGCGAGCGCCGCGGCGACGGTCCGCCGAGCCTTCCCCGTCACAATTACCTGTTCCTGTGCCTGAGCGCGCGAGCCATCTCGCGCTTGGCCTGATTCTCGGCCAGAGTCTGCCGCTTGTCCCAGTCCTTCTTACCCTTGGCGAGACCGATCTCGATCTTGGCCTTGCCGTCCTTGAAGTAGATCGCAAGCGGCACCAGGGTAAGACCGCCGTCCTTGGTCTTGGAGACCAGCTTTTCGATCTCCTTACGGTGGAGCAGGAGTTTCCGGGTGCGACGCGCCGCGTGGTTGGTCCACGTCCCCATCGTGTACTCGGGGATGTGGACGTTGATCAACCAGGCTTCGCCGTCCTTGATGACGGCGTATCCGTCAACGAGGGAGGCCCGGCCGAGGCGGAGCGACTTGACCTCGGTGCCCTGTAGCACGAGACCAGCCTCGTAGGTGTCCTCGATGTGGTAGTCGTGCCAGGCACGCTTGTTCTGGGCGATGACCTTCCGCCCGGTCTCACGTGGCATGCCCCGAGCCTACCGGCGCCACACGGGACATTCTCCTGCGCGGTGGGCATCCGCGCCTCACCGGGAACGCCGTGGCGCGGGGAATTCCAAACCCTCCGACGCCTTACCGGGGAAAAGGGCGCAAGGCGTCGGCCGACCGGCTCCGCGGCGGTTCGGATTCCGCTGACGCGTCAGACCTTCAGATAACGGCGCAGGGTGACGAACGAGGCGACGACACAGATCAGGACGCCGGTGAACATCGTCCCGATGATGACCTGGGCCACGTCGTTCCAGGTGAGCTGGGTGCCCGCCGCCAGGCTGATCTGCAGGTCCTCGAAGAGGAACACCTTCGTCACGATGAGCAGCACCGCCGACACGACACCGCCCAGCAGGCCGGAGATGATGCCCTCCATGACGAAGGGCAACTGGATGTACAGGTTGGAGGCGCCGACCAGTCGCATGATCCCGGTCTCACGCCTGCGGTTGTAGGCCGACAGGCGGACGGTGTTTCCGATGAGGAGAATCACCGCGAGCACCAGGAAGCCGGCGATCACCAGGGCGAACCAGCGGATTTTCTCCATGAACTCGAAGAAACGATCCAAAATCTTACGCTCGTCCACCACGGCTGAAATGCCCTGAGCGCTTTTCAGTGAATCGATCACCGCGGTATACTTTTCCGGATCCCTCAGCTTGATTCGGAAGGACTCGGGCATGTCCTGGACCTGAATCGCCTCAAGCATGATGGTGTTCTCGGCGTACATGCTCTTGAAGTTCTCGTAGGCCGCCGCCGCGTTCTCGAAGTCGACCTGCTGAACCTCGGGCATGGCCTGGATCATTTTCATCAGATCCGTTCGCGCCTGCGCGCTCACACCGGCGCTGCCCTTGCAGGAGGGGAAGGCGTCGTTCTTCTTGCACAGGAAGGCCGACACCTCGACCTTCCCCGACCAGAAGCTTCTCATGTTCGCGACCTGAGAGTTGATCATCAGGCCAACGCCCAGCAAGGCCATGCCGATCGCCACGGTCACGATGACCGCGATGGTCATCGTGAGATTACGGCGGAGGCCGATCCAGACCTCAGAGAAGATGAAGTTTGCCCGCATGCTCTTCCTGTCGCTTTTGCCGGTCCTGGTGTCAGTACGCCTGGCCGTACACGCCACGCGACTGGTCTCGGACGATCTTGCCGTCCTCCAGTTCCACTACGCGCTTGCGCATGGAGTCGACGATGGCCGCGTCGTGGGTGGCCATGACGACGGTGGTACCCGTTCGGTTGATCCGGTCAAGCACCTTCATGATGCCGATGCTCGTAGCCGGGTCGATGTTTCCCGTCGGCTCGTCCGCCAGGAGGATCATCGGACGATTCACGAACGCGCGGGCCATGGCGACCCGCTGCTGCTCGCCACCGGACAGCTCGTCGGGCATCCGGTGGGCCTTACCCTCAAGCCCCACCAGTTCGACGACCTCGGGCACAACCTTACGGATGAACCGGCGCGGCTTGCCGATGACCTCCAGGGCGAACGCGACGTTCTCGTACACGTTCTTGTTCGGCAGCAGCCGAAAATCCTGGAAGACACAGCCGATACGGCGGCGCAGGTGCGGGATCTTGAAGTTGGAGAGTCGGGCGAGGTCCTTGCCGGCCACGTGGATCGCCCCCGAGTTCGGGCGCTCCTCCTTGAGGACCAGGCGCAGGAAGGTCGACTTCCCGGACCCCGAGGGGCCGACGAGGAACACGAACTCGCCCTTGTCGACATCGACGCTGACGTGGTCCAACGCGGGCCGGGTCTGGTTCGCGTAGACCTTGGTGACATTATCAAAATGGATCACGGGCGCATCACGGCATGCCAGTCTAGGGGTTAGGACGGTCGCGGTGGTGGCAGAGGTTCACTTCCGCCTCTCGCCTGCCGGGGGGCGCCGGTCTTGACTCTTGATCGACGTTCCGGTTGGCCGAAGCCCAGTCTAGGGGGAAGACTGGCATGGAACGTCCATAACAGAAACAAAACGATTCGGCGCCCGGTAACGACCACATAAAGTAGTTCTGACCTAGGAGCGGGAGGCTCTCATGAGCTGTGAAGACCTCGTCTGCGCCCGGTGCGCCCACCCCGTCGCGGAGGGTCGCTGCCCCCAGTGCCGGGCCTACCGTGATCGAATGCACCATCAGGGCCTCGGCGGCATGACCCCGGCGATGCTCTCGCTGCTGTTGCTCGCACTGCTCTTCCTCACCCTCGCGCTGAAGCACCTCACCGGCACCTAGAGCCCCCCGGGGACGCCCGGAGACGTCCGGCGGAGGCGTTTCAGGCATCCCGAGGGCGCCCGCCGGGCACGGAGGACACCTCCCCCACCGGAAAAGGAGAGCCCGCGGCCGCACCGCCGAGGCGCCGCCCGCCGTCGCGGGCCGCCGCGTTCCTACCCGTCGACGCCCGACTCCTGACGACGGATCCACCGGATCTCCGACTCGATGAACTCGTCGAGGTCGCCGTCGAGCACCGCGCTCGGGTTGCCCGCCTCGGTGCCCGTCCGCAGGTCCTTGACGATCTGATAGGGGTGCAGCACGTAGTTGCGGATCTGGGTGCCCCACGAGGTGGTGGACTCTCCCCGGATCTCGTTGAGCGCGGCCGCCTCCTCCTGCCGCTTGCGCTCCAGCAGCTTGGACTGCAGGACCGCCATCGCGGTCGCCTTGTTCTGCAGCTGGGAGCGCTCGTTCTGGCAGGAGACCACGATGCCGGTGGGCAGGTGGGTCAGCCGGACCGCGGAGTCGGTGGTGTTGACGCCCTGGCCTCCGGGGCCGGAGGAGCGGTAGACGTCGACCCGCAGGTCGTCCTCGTTGATGTCGATGTGGTCGGTCGTCTCGACGACCGGCACCACGTCCACCCCGGCGAAGGAGGTCTGCCGGCGGCCCTGGTTGTCGAACGGGCTGATCCGCACCAGGCGGTGCGTGCCGTGCTCGCCCCGGAGGGTGCCGTAGGCGTAGGGCGCCTTGACCGTGAAGGTGGCCGACTTGATGCCGGCCTCCTCGGCGTAGGAGGTCTCGTAGACCTCCGTCGGGTATCCCTTGCGCTCGGCCCACCGGATGTACATCCGCAGCAGCATCTGTGCCCAGTCCGCGGCGTCCACGCCACCGGCCTGGGAGTTGATCGTGACGACCGCCTCACGGGCGTCGTACTCGCCCGAGAGCAGGGTGCGGACCTCCAGGGCGCCGATGTCACTCCTGAGGGACGCCAGCTCGCGGTCGGCCTCCTCGCGGGTCTCCTCGTCGTCCTCGGCGGCGGCGAGCTCGTACAGGACGCCCAGGTCCTCCAGCCGGCGCCCCAGGGACTCGACCCTGTTGACCTCGCCCTGGAGGTAGGAGAGCTTGCTGGTGACCTTCTGGGCCCGATCCTGGTCGTTCCACAGGTCGGGCGCGGCGGCCTGATCCCCGAGCTCCTCGATCTGCTTGCGCATCACGTCGAGGTCGAGCACGTCCTGAACGCTGTTCAGGGTGCCGACAAGCTCGTTGATCTCTTCTGCCGGATCGATGACTGCCACGTCTGTAAAGGGTACGCGACCGGCGAACCCCGTTGTGTACGGCCCGCACCCCCGCCATGGCTAGCATGGGCGCCGAGGAGATCGTGAGGAGGCGGACGTGCGAGGACGTGGGCGACGGGGGCTGCTCGCGCTCACCCTGGTCCTGGTGACCGTCACCGCGGCGTGCTCGGATTCCGGCGACTCCGCCCCGAGGCGGAGCCTGCCGACCACCGGCGCGGCCTCCACCCCCGCCGCCCTGGCCGGCCCCCCGGTCACCCAGGCGCAGGCGGGCCGGGCGCTGGCCGGCCTCCTCGGCGCCGAGGGGGTGCTGGGCAGTGCCGGGCCGCATCTGGACGCCGATCGCAGGAACGTCCTGGCGCAGACGCGCGACGCGCAGGAGGCGCTCACCTCGGCCGCCTTCAACGGCTCGGCCGACGACTTCCCCCGTTACACCTGGGGCAGTCCGCGACTGCTGATCCCCCGGGAGCAGCGGGCCCCCTTCTGGTTCGCCGCGATCGTGGATCGGGAGGACGAGGCAGGCAAGGTGCGCACCGCCATACTGACCGTGACAAAGTACGGCGAGCGCTCCTGGTACCTCAGCTCCACCTCACTGCTGGAGCCGGGCACGCGGGCGCCGGAGGTCGCGAAGGACGCGCAGGGTTACGCCACCGCGCTGGACGACGACGATCCGACCACGGCGATCAGCCCCCGGCTCATGGCGCCGCTGCACGCGACCTCCGCCGAGGAGGGCACCGCGGGGTTCGCCGCCGGGCTGATCGAGAAGGGGCCGCACACCACCGGCTACGCCGAGGAGATCGCGGGCAGGCGTCCGAAGTACAAGACCGACTGCCTGGGCTACGACTCGATCTTCGGTGCGAGCAACTACCCGGTGCACGCGCTGCGCACCGTCGACGGCGGCGCCGTGGTGATGTACTCGCTGGTCAGGACCACCACCGTGACCTCCAAGATCGAGCCGTGCGCGGAGATCAGGGTTCCGCCGAACGCCGAGAAGCTGGCCTCGGAGCCCGGCGCCCGCAAGGAGTTGCGGACCGTGGAGACGCAGCAGTACGTGAGCACCGTCCCGGCGAAGAACAGCCGCAGGCCGGCCAGGGTCATCGGCTACCTCGGCGGCGTCACCAAGGTGTTCGCCAACTGATCGGCACCGGCCCCGAGGTCGCGAGACCCCGGAGCCCCGGAGGCGGGCCGGACCCCTCGGGGGGATCCGGCCCGGCTCAGGTCACCGCTCGCTGTGCGGGAGGCCGGTGGAGGCCACCAGCGTGCGGATGGCGCGCAGCGCCACCGACAGTGTGGCGAGGTCGAAGTTGTCGCTCTCCCAGATCTCCGACAGGGTCTGCCGGGACCGGGCGACCGCCGCCGAGTTGGCCTTGGTCCAGCGCGCCAGCCGCTCCTCGGGGGTCAGTCCCGGCGTGCTGTGCGCCAGGACGTCGCGGGTGAGTGAGGCGTGCGCGGCGTAGAGGTCGTCGCGGAGCGCGGCCCTGGCCATGGAGTTCCACCGGCTGTCCCTGGGCAGCGCGATCACGCGCTCACGCAGCCTGGCCACCTGGAGCCGGTCGGCCAGGTCGAAGTAGACCTCGGCCACCTCGTTCACCGGACGGCCGGTCTGCGCGGCCACCTCGACCAGGTCGAAGGTGGAGTAGGCCGGCACCATCGCGGCGACCCGCTCGGCCATGTCCCCGGGCACGCCCCGGGAGACGAAGGCGTCGCGCCGCTCCTCGAACCCCGCCAGGTCGGATCCGGTCAGCAGCTTGGGCAGGTGCGGCAGGAGGCCGTTCATGCCCTTGGCGAAGAAGTTCACCGTGGAGGCGAGGTCCAGCGGCGCGCGCCGGTTGCCGAGTAGCCAGCGGGTGCCGCGCTCGGCGAGCTTGCGGGCCTCCAGCTCCATGGCGATCTGGGTGGAGGTGTCCACCTTGTTGTCCAGCGCCTCGATCTGCCGCCAGAAGCTCGGCAGGTCGAAGACCTCACGGGTGACCAGGTAGGCGCGGGCGATGTCCGGGGTGGACGCGCCGCTCTCCTCACCGAGGCGGAACATGAAGGTGGTGCCGCTGGAGTTGACCAGGTCGTTCACCACCCCGGTGGTGATGATCTCCCGGCGCAGCGGGTGGGAGTCCATGTAGTGGCGCATGCGCTCGCGCAGCGCCGACGGGAAGTAGGACACCAGCCAGGAGGCCAGGTAGGGGTCGTCGGGCAGGTCGGAGCCGAGGATCTCGGCGTCCGCCACCAGCTTGGTGTAGGCCAGCAGCACCGAGAACTCCGGCGCGGTCAGCCCGAGCCCGGCCTGGCGCCGCTCGGCGAGCGCCTTGTCCGTCGGCAGGAACTCCAGCTCACGGTTGATCAGCCCGGCCCGCTCCAGCTTGCGGAGCTGGCGCGAGTGGATGTGCAGCATCTCGGACGCCTGCGCGCGGGCCGCGGCCAGCACCACGTTCTGGTCGTAGTTGTCGCGCAGGACCAGTCTGGCGACCTCGTCGGTCATATCGAGGAAGAGCTGGTTGCGCTGCTTGTCGGTGAGCTCGCCGTCCCGGACCGCCCGGTCCAGCAGGACCTTGATGTTCACCTCGTGGTCGGAGGTGTCCACCCCCGCGGAGTTGTCGATGAAGTCGGTGTTGACGAGCCCGCCGCCGCGCGCGAACTCTATCCGGGCGAGCTGGGTGAAGCCCAGGTTGCCGCCCTCGCCGATCACCTTGCAGCGCAGTTCGGAGGCGTTGACCCTCAGGCTGTCGTTGGCCTTGTCGCCGACGTCGCCGTGGGACTCGCTCGACGCCTTGACGTAGGTGCCGATGCCGCCGTTCCAGAGCAGGTCCACCGGGGACCGCAGGATGGCGCTGATCAGGTCGTTGGGGGCCAGCGACGTCACCCCGTCGGCGATGCCGAGCGCGACGCGCATCTGCGGCGACACCGGGATCGACTTGGCCGTGCGCGGCCAGACCCCGCCGCCGGGCGCGATGAGCGAGGCGTCGTAGTCCTCCCACGAGCTGCGCGGCAGCGCGAACAGCCGGGCCCGCTCGGCGTAGCCGCGCGCGGAGTCGGGGTCGGGGTCGACGAAGACGTGCCGGTGGTCGAAGGCCGCGATCAGCCGGATGTGCTGGGAGAGCAGCATGCCGTTGCCGAACACGTCACCGGACATGTCGCCGACGCCGGCCACGGTGAAGTCGGTGGTCTGGATGTCCACACCGGCGGTGCGGAAGTGATACTTGACCGACTCCCAGGCACCTCGGGCGGTGATGCCCATTCCCTTGTGGTCGTAGCCGATGGAGCCGCCGGAGGCGAAGGCGTCGCCCAGCCAGAAGTCGTACTCCTTGGCGACCTCGTTGGCGATGTCGGAGAACTTCGCGGTGCCCTTGTCGGCGGCGACCACCAGGTAGGTGTCGTCCTCGTCGTGCCTGACCACGTCGGCGGGCGGGACCACCTGGCCGTCGACCAGGTTGTCGGTGATGTCCAGCAGGCCGGAGATGAAGGACCGGTAGCAGGAGACGCCCTCGGCGAGCACCTCCTCACGGCCGCCCGACTTCGGCGGGTTCTTCACCACGAAGCCGCCCTTGGAACCGGTGGGGACGATGACGGTGTTCTTCACCATCTGCGCCTTCACCAGCCCGAGGACCTCGGTACGGAAGTCCTCCATCCGGTCCGACCAGCGCAGGCCGCCTCGGGCGACCTTGCCGAAGCGCAGGTGCACGCCCTCGACCCTGGGCGAGTAGACGAAGACCTCGAACTTCGGCCGGGGCAGCGGGAGCACGCTGATCGACGGCGAGTCGAACTTCAGGCTGATGTACGGCTTGCGCTCGCCGTCCACCGTCTGGAAGTAGTTGGTCCGCAGGGTGGCGTTGATCATTTCCAGGTAGGCCCGCAGGATGCGGTCCTCGTCCAGCGACGCGACGTCGTCCAGGGCGCCGAAGGTCTCCTCGTTCAGCGCCTCGCTCAGGTCCGAACGGACGTCGCCGGCGCGCCGGGGGTCGAGCCTGGCCTCGAACAGCCGCACCAGCAGCCGCGCGAGCCGTACGTTGCCGAGCAGCACCCGCTCGATGTAGTCCTGGCTGAACGTGGTCCCCGCCTGGCGCAGATACTTGGCGTAGACCCGCAGGATCTCGGCCTGTTCCCAGGTCAGCCCGGCGGCCAGGACGAGCGCGTTGAATCCGTCGCTCTCCACCCGGCCCCGCCACAGCGCGCCGAAGGCGTCCTGGAACAGCCGCTTGAACTCGTCCCTGTCCACCTCCGACGAGGGGGTGTAGCGCAGGCCGAAGTCGTAGATCCAGGCGTCCTTGGTCGCCGGGTCGTTGTCCCGGTCGATCTCGTACGGCCGCTCGTCGACGACCTCGACGCCCATCCGCTGGAGCAGCGGCAGCACGTGCGAGAGGGAGATGGACGCACCGATCCGGTAGAGCTTGAACCGGCGCTCGCCCTCCGCGGCGTCGTAGGGTTCGTAGAGGTTCATCCCGATCTCGTCGGGCGATCCGGCGAGCGCCTCCAGGCGACGCAGGTCGGCCACGGCCGTGCTGGCCGGGAAGTCGGCCTTGTAGCCCTCGGGGAAGGCGTTGGCGTACCGGCGGATGAGCGCGGGGGCCTCCTCCTGGGGGCTCAGCTCGGTGATGGCGTCCGCCAGGTCGTCGTCCCAGGAGCGGGTGGCCGCGGCCAGATCGGCCTCCAGCTCCTCCACGTTCACCGTGTCGGCGCTCAGCGGCTTGCCCCGCTCACCGCGCACGACCACGTGCAGCCGGGCGAGGGCGGACTCGCCGATCATCGCGCTGTAGTCGAAGGAGGCCCCGCCGACCGCCTTGAGCAGGATCTCCTGCATCCTGATGCGGATCTTGGTGGTGTAGCGGTCACGCGGGAGGTAGATCAGGAAGGAGATGTAGCGGCCGTAGTCGTCCGGCCGGAGGAAGACCTTGACCTGCTTGCGCTCGCGCAGCCTGAGCACGCCGAGCGCTATCGGCATCAGCTGCTCCACCGAGGTCTGGAAGAGCTCGTCCCGGGGGAAGGTCTCCAGTATCTCGATGAGGTCCTTGCCGTCGTGGCTGTCGGGGGCCAGCCCGGCCAGGTCGAGGACCTCGGCCAGCTTGCGCCGGAGCACCGGGATACGGGAGATCGACTCGCTGTAGGCCACGTGGGTGAACAGGCCGAGGAAGCGCCGCTCACCGACGACCTCGCCCCTGTCGTCGAAGAGCTTCACGCCGACGTAGTCGAGGTAGGCCGGGCGGTGCACGGTGGCACGGGTGTTGGCCTTCGTGATGATCAGCATCTGCTGCTTCTCACGGGCCTTGGCCCGCAGCTCCGGGGGGAGGGCGGCGAAGCTCTCGGACCCCGCCTTGTCGTGGCGGAGTATGCCGAGACCGGTCCCGGGCATCGGGCGCAGCGCGTCGCCGCCCTCGCCCGTCTCCAGCCGGTACTCGCGGTACCCCAGGAAGGTGAAGTGCCCGTCGGCCAGCCAGCGCATCAGCTCCAGGCTGTCGGTCACCCCCGACGGGTCCAGCGGCGGCGGGTTGACCGACACGTCCTCGGCGGTCTGTACGGCGAGGGCCTGCATCTTGGTGAAGTCCTCGACGGTGTAGCGCACGTCCTCCAGGACCCGCTGCAGGTCGGTCTCCAGCTGCTTGAGCGTGGCCGGGTCGGACTGCCGGTCGATCTGGAACTGCATCCAGGACTCGACGAGCACCTGTTCGGCGTCGTCCTCCGTGGCCAGGCCGCGCAGGGCCCCGGCGACGTCCCTGCGCACCCGCATCTGGGGGTGGACGACCCGGCGCGCGGTGATCCCGTGCCGGTCCAGTTCCATGGTCACCGAGTCGACCAGGAAGGGCATGTCGTCGGTGACCACCTCGACGACGGAGCAGCCGGGCTCCCAGCCGTGCTTCTCCATTTCCGGCGTGTACGCCCGCACCAGGGCCCGGCCCTGGGGGCGCCGTTCGGCGAGTCGCCGCTGGGCCCTCGCCGGGCCGTACACGTCGACCGGGTCGCGGCTCAGCAGGTCCTCTGGCGCGACATGCCGGTAGTAGAGCCTGAGAAAACCGAGTGCCTGCTCATCACTCACGTGGTTGCCGCCGGGCATGCGCGCGCAGATCTTCGCGGCACTCCTCAGCAGCTCGTCCTTCGCCTCGTCGAGCGGCATGTCGCTCTCACTCCTTTGTGAGGGATTTTTCATATTTTGATGGGATTCACGATGAAACTCGTCGTTCCCACGGCGGGGAAAGTGAAGTGGGCGTGCGCGCCCGGCCGGATGAGGCACCCCGTCGAAACACCTCTACCCAGCTTCATACCGATACGTCACCCGGCCAATGTGTGACATGTCCGCCATAGGCAGCGGTCTTGTCATGGTGGGCCGGTCTTCGGCCAGTTGCCGTGGGTCGTGATGGACCCTCGGTGCCTCGCCACCGTCAGCGCAGGACCGAAGATCCCCTGGTCGGGGACGGCGGATCCTTGCTGGGAGAGGGCGGTGAGACAAGCATCCCACATGGTGGGCTGGGAGGGGCGGTGGCACCGCCGGGCGAGTCCGGTCTTACCGGTGCTCCCCTGCCGGGCTTCACCGGTGTGTCCCGGACGGATCGCGTTCCCCACCGGCGTGGGGAACCCGGTTCCGCGGAACCCGCCGGGCCGAGCCGGCCGGTCCCTGAGGTCCGGCGGTCTCATCGTCCCAAGCACCTCGAACCGCCCCAGGGGAACCCTCGGACCGGAGCGATGGGACGAAATCACCCACTGCTCGCCGAAACTTCGCCCATCGGGCATGGCCCGTGGCACAACACCTCCAGCGGCCATCTACCTCGATCCCCGTTGACCGAAGCATGCCGCCGCTCTTGATACCACCCGAAAAGCTGCAAAACGTCAACGTGGTCCGGTCGTCGCCGAGGTCCCGGAGGATCCGGCCCGACGACACCCGGCGGCTTCGGAAGCCCGCCCATCCCGGAGGCCCGGTACGCAGCCGATCCAGGGGATCAGGCTCCGCACGGACCGCAGGGTCACCCCTGCCCGGCGAGGGCCGTGGAAGGCCCGCATGTCTCGCAAACCGTACGAACCCGCAACGGGTGGGCCCGACGACTCCGCAGTGTTCCACGTACGGCTCACACTCGCGTGCTGTCTCAAAAAAACATCTCAAAAGGCGTCTCAGAACGATGTCTCAGAACGGTGTCGCAAAAAGGCCGCCGAGGGCACTCGGATCCAGGGGACGTCCGGCACCTCCTTCGGCGGGGGCCGAGGGGACACGACGGGCCCGGAGATCCGGAAGGACCGGAAGGACCGGAGCGGCGCGGCCCTCAGGCGGAGGAGGCCTCAGCGGTGCGGGTCGGTGAGGGGCAGGTGCCGGTACACCGTGGCGCGGGACACCCCGAGTGCGGCGGCGATCTCCGCCACGGTGCGCGAGCCGCCCGCGTGCATCCGCCGCGCGGTGTCGATCATCTCGGGGCTCATCACGCCGGGCCTGCCGCCCGTCCGGCGGCGCGGCTCCGGAGGGACGCCGAGGTCCGGTGCCGCCGCCCCGCGCTCCCGGGTGGCCTCGCCGAACAGCCCGCGCACGCCAGCCAGCACCTCCCGCCTCAGCGATTCGGTGGGCGTGCCGGCGAGGAGGACGACCGGGTCGCCGAGCATGGCGACGGCCTGCGCCGCGCGCACCCGCTCCGCCAGGTCCGGATCGGGCCCCGCCACCAGGCGTCTCACCTCGCCGGAGACCCGGACGAAGCGGTGGGAGACCGGATCCCCGGTGAGCGAGGCGAGGTCGTGAAAGATCGGGCGCAGCACCCGCCGGTGGGTGAGATACGCCTCCAGCACCCCCTCGACCACCTTCCGGCGCGTCTCGCGCGGATCCGGCCCGGCGGCGGCGGTCACGGCCGCCTCCAGGTCGCGGACCAGGGGTTCGGCCAGCGCGGCCAGGATGTCGGCCTTGGCGGGGAAGTGGTAGAGAACCGCGGTCTTGGTCAGGCCCAGCCGCTCGGCGATCCTCCGCACCGGCGTGCGCTGGTAGCCGTACCGGGCGAAAAGGTCGAGCGCCGCCCGCAGGATCCTCACACGGGTGTCCGGTGAGGTCGTCTCGCCCACGGGACGAGCCTAGCGCCCTCCTGACCGCCGGTCGGCAACCCGGGGTGACATTGCTGACCACCGGTCAGTGGCGGAGGCTCCAAGGAAGATCAACAACAGACGGCCGGGACGATAAAAGCTGATCTGTCCCACCGGATGAACCGACTCTTCCGACAAAAGATCCACACATCATCAAAGTGATACGAATGTGACCAACCAAGCGGGCTCTCCGGCCGTCTCACCGGGCAGGCAATACCAACCCATCGGGGAGACGATCATGCGGCCCGCTCCGGACAGGCGGACATTCCTTCGAGCCGGCGGCCTGGCCGCTCTGACCCTGGGGGCCGGATCCCCCGCCTGGGCGGCCCCGGCCCCGTCCGACTGGAACGCCCTGGGCCGAGGGCTGGACGGCAGGCTCGTCCGGCCCGGCGACGCCGTCTACGACACGGCCCGCCGCCTGTTCAACCCGGCCTTCGACGCGGTACGGCCGGCAGGCGTGGCCTACTGCGCCCACCCCTCGGACGTGGTGGAGTGTGTGAACTTCGCCCGCCGGACGAACGTGCCGCTGGCCGTACGCTCGGGCGGCCACTCCTACGGCGGCTGGTCGACCGGGACCGGCCTCGTCCTCGACGTCTCCCGGATGAACAAGGTCACCCGGACCGCCGGGCGCGCGACCGTCGGCGCGGGCGCCAAGCTCGTCGACGTCTACGACCGGCTCGCCGCGAGCGGGGTGAGCATCCCGGCGGGGACCTGCCCCACGGTGGGGGTCAGCGGGCTGACACTGGGCGGCGGGATCGGCGTGGTGTCCAGAAAGTACGGCCTGACCTGCGACGCGATGGAGTCGGTCCAGCTCGTCACGGCCGACGGCCGGCTGCTGACCTGCGACGCCGACCACCACCCGGACCTCTACTGGGCCTCACGGGGCGGGGGCGGCGGCAACCTCGGCGTGGCGGTCTCCTTCGGTTTCCGAACCCACGCCACCCGCGAGGTCACCGTGTTCTTCCTGCACTGGCCATGGGCGAAGGCCGCCAGGGCGCTCCGGGCGTGGCAGTCCTGGATGCCCACGACACCCGACGAGATGTGGTCCACGATGCATCTCGGCAACGACGGCGGGATGGACGTGCAGGTCGGCGGGCTCTACCTGGGCGGCAGAGCGGCCTGCGAGCGTCTGCTCGACCGGCTGGCGGACCGGATCGGCCCGGTCTCCACCACGTTCGTCCGGCAGACCTCCCACCGCCACGCCATGATGATCATGGCGGGCTGTTCCACGCTCTCGGTCTCCCAGTGCCACCGGCCGGGCTCCCTGCCGGGGCAGACCCGGGACGGCAGGCTCAGCCGGGACAACTTCCGCGGCAAGTCGCACATGGCCTACCGCCCGCTCTCCGAGGCGGGCGCCAGGGCGCTGGTCGCCGAGGTCTCCCGTCCGGGCAACCACACGGTGCTCCTGGACGCCCTCGGCGGCGCGGTCGGCAGGGTCGGCCCCGAGGCGACAGCCTTCCCGCACCGGAATGCCCTCTACAGCGTCCAGTACTACGCCCACCGCGCCGGAGCGGCCGGATGGGCCAGGAACGCGCACGCCGCGATGCGCCCCCACTTCGGCGACCACGCCTACGTCAACTACGTCGACCCCGAGCTGAGCGGCTGGCGCGCGGCCTACTACGGGGCCAACGCCACCCGCCTCGCCCGCGTCAAGGCGGCCTACGACCCCGGCCGCCTCTTCCGCCTCCCCCAGGGCATCTGAACGCGGCGGAGGGAGGCCGGGGCTCCACCTGCCGTAATTGAGTGGACCCGCACGGGGACGGGTCGGCAGGATCGAAGGCATGCGCAACTGGCCACTCTTCGGGCTCCGGGTGACCACCCCTCGCCTCGAACTCCGGCTTCCGTCCCTCGACGACCTGGACGCCCTCGGCGACCGCGCCGCCGAGGGCGTCCACGCCCCGGGCTCCCTGCCGTTCCTGACCCCCTGGAGCGAGGGGGAGCCGGCCGAGCGGGCCCGGGGAACCGTCCAGTTCCACTTCCGCCAGTGGGGCGCATGGTCTCCGGAGAAGTGGGACTGCCCCTTCGTCGTGGTCTTCGACGGGCAGATCGTCGGCACCCAGGGGCTGGCGGGCGTCGACTTCGCCGTCACCCGGGAGGTCTCCAGCGGCTCCTGGCTCGGCCGCCGGTTCCACGGCCTGGGCATCGGCACCGAGATGCGCGCGGCGGTACTCCACCTGGCCTTTCACGGCCTCGGGGCCCACTACGCCACCTCCGGGGCGTTCGCCGACAACCCCGCCTCCCTGGCGGTCTCCCGCAAGCTCGGCTACACCGGTGACGGAGTCCAGATCCACAACCGGCAGGGGAAGCCCGTGGAGACGCTCCGCCTGCGCCTCTCCCGCGACGACTGGACCACCCCGCCGGGGTTCGAGATCCACGGCCTCGCCCCCTGCCTTCCCCTCTTCGGCGCCACCCCGGCCTGATCGGCCTCTTCGACGCCGGACCTCAGCCCGGTGAGACGGGAGGCTCGGCCACCGGGGTGAAGTACGACAGAACCTCGGGGTTGGCCATGGCGTCGAGGTTGGCGGCCCGCTCGGGCGGGATGCCGAGGAGGATCTTACGGATGGGAACCTCCAGCTTCTTGCCGCTGAGAGTGCGGGGGATGCCGGGAACCTCGATGATCTCGTTCGGCACGTGGCGGGGGGAGAGTTCCCCCTTGAGCGCCTTGCGCAGACTCATGATCAGCCTCCCGGACAGGGGGACTCCCTCGACCATGGTGACGTAGAGCAGCAGGCGCCCCTCCTGGCCGAGCCGGCCGGTGTCGATCACCAGACTGTCGGCGATCTCCTCGAAGCGCTCGACCACGCGGTAGAACTCACTGGTCCCCATCCGGACACCGCCCCGGTTGAGCGTGGAGTCGGAGCGGCCGTAGATCACACAGCCGCCGTCGGGGAGGATCTTGATCCAGTCGCCGTGCCGCCAGACGCCCGGATAGTCGGCGAAGTAGCTCTCCCGGTATCTCGTCCCGCCGGGGTCGTTCCAGAACATGACCGGCATCGACGGCATGGGCACGGTCAGCACCAGCTCACCCACCTCGCCGATCACCGGCGTGCCCGACGGGTCGAACGACTCGACCTTGGCCCCCAGGCAGCGGCACGGGATGACGCCCGCACGGACCGGGAGCAGCGGAACCGCGCCGACGAAGCCGGTGCAGACGTCGGTGCCGCCGGAGAACGAGCCGAGTTGGACCTCCGGCAGCGCCTCGTGCACCCAGACGAACCCCTCGGGCGGCAGCGGCGAGCCGGTGGAGCCGAGACCGCGCAGCGCGGTGAGCCCGGAGGGCCGAAGCCCCGCCTTCATGGACGCGATGAGATACGGCGCGCCGGTCCCGAAGTAGGTGACCTCCTCCTCGGCGGCCAGCCGCCACAGCGCGTCGGTCTCCGGGTGGGTGGCCGCCCCGTCGTAGAGCAGCACCGCCGAACCCGTCAGCAGGCCGCCGATGAGATAGTTCCACATCATCCAGCCGGTCGTGGTGTACCAGAAGAAGACGTCGTCCTCGCCCAGGTCCTGGTGGAAGGAGAGCGCCTTGAGGTGCTCAAGCACCACACCACCGTGGCCGTGCACGATCGGCTTGGGCAGCCCGGTGGTGCCGGAGGAGTAGACGACCCAGAGCGGGTGGCCGAAGGGCACCGGCTCGAAGGCGAGCGGCCCGGCCGTGGCCCGCAGGTCGGCCCAGTCCACCGTACGGCCTCCGCCTGACGGCGGCCCGTCCCCGCCGGACGCCTCCCCCTCCCCCGATCCGCCGGAGACATCCGGCCCGGCCATCCGTACCCGCGCGACCAGACCCGGCAGCTTGGCGGCGATGTCCTGAACCACCTGGACCCGGTCGAACCACTTGCCGTTGTAGGCGTAGCCGTCCACCGCGATGAGCACCTTCGGCTCGATCTGGGTGAAACGGTCGATCACGCTGGGCGCGCCGAAGTCCGGCGAGCAGGAGGACCAGACGGCCCCCAGGGAGGCGGTGGCGAGGAAGGCGACGAGCGTCTCGGGCACGTTCGGCGCGTAGGCCGCGACCCGGTCCCCCCGGCCGACCCCCAGCCCGGCGAGCCCCACCCGGACCCGCGCGACCTCCTCGGCCAGCTCGCCCAGGGTGAGCGTACGGCGCCCGCCCGCCTCGTCACGGAAGATCACTGCCAGCCGGTCGGGGTCGTCGGCGGCCCGGCGCAGCGCGTTGGCCGCGTAGTTCAGCGTCGACCCGGCGAACCACTCGACGCCGGGCATCGTCCCGGACATGACGGGGCCGTCACCACGCTCCCCCACCACGCCGAAGTAGTCCCAGATCGACGTCCAGAACTCGGCCGGGGCCTCCACCGACCACTCCCACAGGGCCTGGTAGTCAACGGGCCGGCCGAGCCACTCCAGATAACGGGTGACGTTGGCCTTCTCCACGATCTCCGGAGTGGGCTCCCACAGCAGCGCGCCTTCCTCAACCATGGCCCCATCCTCTCGGCGCCCCACCGGAATGTCATCCCCCGGGGCCACACACCCCCGAAGCCCCCGATGTGGACCGGCCACGCAGGTTCCCCAACCCCAAACCACACCTCCGGCCGCCCTACCGATTGAGGGCTCAGCCATTGTCGCCCCCGATGGCACACTTTTGTGGACCTCCGGCTCCCTGCCCGGCCCGGTACACGATCTGAAGGCCCCCCGCCTCTGGTGCGGCATCCGCCGGCTGGAGGCCGCCGACCTGATCACGCTCGCCGACAAGGGCTACATCAGCTCAGGTCAGCACGTGCTCGTGCCGTACGGGAGCCGGGACAATCCACAGTCACAAAACCGCCCACACCAAGCTCCGTAGCCCCGGCGAACGCGCCGACGCGCAGGTGAAGGATCGGCACATCCTGCGGAAATCACACGGCCAGAAGACTCAATGTCAGGCCGGGTTGCCCGTCGTTTCCGCCCGGTCAGGATGGAAGATTTCCTCGATGGCCAGGCCGAAGACGTCGGCGATGGTGAACGCCAAGGGCAGGCTGGGGTCGTACCGCTCGGTTTCGATGGCGTTGATGGCCTGCCGGGAGACTTGGCACCGGTCGGCCAGGTCGGCCTGGCTCCACCGGCGAGCAGCACGCAGTTCGCGCAGTCGGTTCTTCATGGTGCGCGGTCACCGGTGCAAGCGGGTACGCAGGTCCGCGATCAGCAGCCAGGTCGCCACGCCACCGAGGAGGATCAACTGCGCGAGTTGATGGAGCCGGATGATGCCTGCGGCATCGAGCAGGGTGGCCACTTGCAGCCCTACGAGGACTGCGGCGAACGCGATGGCCATGCTCTCCAGCTGAATCCTGCGCAGGTATTCGTCCGCGCGCCGGAACGCCCGCAGCAGCACCCAGGCTATCGCGAGGGTGAACACGGCGGTGGTCGCGATCCACCAGGCCTTCTGGGCGGCGCTCTGATCGGGGGTGCTGCCCAGGGCCAGGGCGATCCCGCCCAAAGTGGCCACGGGTATGCCGTCGATGAGCACGGCGCGGCGGGCCGCACGTGTCACCTGGTCCTGCTGTACCTGCTCTGCCATGCGATGAATGTAAGGTGTCCCTTCCATGAAGTCAAGTGGCATTGACTTCATGGAAGGGAGACCTTACATTTTGGCGATGCCGAACGAGAGACGACTCCTGACCCGCCGAGCGCTGCTCGGTACCGCCGTGGCGTCAGCCATCGCTTCCGTCCCGGTGGCCACCGCGGCATTCGCCCGGTCGCGACCCGCCGCGGACTCGCCGGTCGCCGCCACCCCCACGCCGGCTCCGGTGCCGCTTACCCTGCCCGCGCCAACCGGTCCGCATCCCCTGGGCACGGTCTGGTTGCACCTGGTCGACCGGGCACGCGTCGACCCCTGGCGGGATTCCCGCCAGGCCCGTGAACTTATGATCCAGATCTGGTACCCGGCACGCGCGGCCCACGGCCACCCGGCCGCGCCGTGGATGTCACCCGGTGGCGCCACCTTCTTCGAGCAGGAACAGGGCATCCCCTCCGGCACGCTGCTGCTGCCGGCCACGCACGCCCGCCTGGCCGCACCGGTGGACCCCGGCCGGTGCGGGAGGCCGGTCGTCCTGTACTCGCCGGGCCTGCGCAGCGACCGCAGCCTCGGCACTGTTCTGATCGAGGAACTGACCAGCCACGGCTACCTGGTCGTGGCCATCGACCACACCTACGACGCCGACCAGGTCGAGTTTCCCGGCGGCCGGGTGGAAACCTTCGCCATAACCGGCGACATCGACGACACCCTGATCGCCAAGGCCCTCGCGGTGCGCACCGCGGACACCCGGTTCGTGCTGGACCGGCTCACCGCGCTCAACGCCGGACACAACGCCGACGCCGGACGGCGTCCCCTGCCACCCACCCTCGCCGGCGCGTTCGACCTGTCCCGCGTCGGCATGCTCGGCCACTCCCTCGGTGGCGCCACAGCCGCCGCGGCCATCCGCGCCGACCGGCGCCTGCGGGCCGGCGTCAACCTGGACGGCAGCCTTCTGCCGCCTGTCACCACGGGCACCGGGCGCCCCTTCCTTCTCTTCGGCAGCGACCCCGGCCCAGGTCCGGAGGATCCCAGCTGGGACCAGTTCTGGGCCGGCCAGTACGGCTGGAAACGCGAACTGGCCCTCATCGGCTCCACCCACACCTCATTCACCGACCTGGAAACGCTGCTACCCCAGGCCGCGCCCATCCTCGGGTTGACGCCCGGCCAGGTGACGCAGGCGATCGGCACCCTCGACCCGCACCGCGCCATCCACGCGCAACGCGCCTACGTACGAGCATTCTTCGACCTTCATCTACGCCACCTCGACAACCACCTGCTCCAGCGCCCCTCACCCCGCTACCCGCAGATCCGGTTCCTCCGATGAGGCACCGGCCGTCCCCACACCACGGTCACCCTTTCAGGCCTGCGGTGATCCCGGTCCTGGACCGACGACACCTCGGGCAGCCCCACCCGCCATCGAGGCCGGCGGCCCGGCACCCCGGCCCATCGTCCGGCGGGCGACCCGTCAGCCGACGTCGCGGCGGCGGAAGCCGTACAGGCCCGCGGCCACCAGCGCGGCGGCGATCGCCGTCAGCGCGAGCAGCGGCGACGCGGTCACCTCCCCGCCGGGAAGCTTGGGCAGGTGGCTGAAGGGCGACAGGTCCAGCAGCGTCTGGGGCAGGTCCAGCAACGCGCCGACCTGGCCGAACAGCAGGAACACCGCCAGCGCCGCCCATGCCCCGGCGACCAGCCTCGGCAGCAGGCCGAACAGCGCGACCGCCAGGGCGGCCAGGGACCACACCGCGGGCAGCTGCGCGAGCGTCGCGCCCAGCACCCTGGGCAGCTGACCGGCGAGGTCGTCGGCACTGACGCCGTAGGCGACCCCGACCGCCAATCCCAGGACCACCAGCACCACGACCGGGCCGAGCAGCGCGAACACCAGGTGGCTCGCCATCCAGCCGACCCTGCTCACCGCGACGGCCAGGATCGGCTCGGCGCGCATGAGCGTCTCCTCGGTGCGCATCCGCAGCGCGGCCTGTACGGCGTAGCCGGAGGCGCCGATACCGAAGATGCTCAGCACGCCCGCGATGAAGACGTCCGCCACGTTCGTGGTGCCGCCCAGCCTGGCCATCATCTCCATCAGCTGCCTGTTCTCGGCCATCGCGTCGGCCGCGGTCTTCGCCGCGCCGCCGATCACCAGGCCGAAGAGGACGAAGCCCGCGCTCCAGCCGAGCAGCGCCCCCCGGTGCAGCCGCCAGGCCAGCGCCAGCGGGGAGGCGAAGCCGGGGGCCGCCCGCGCCGGGCCGAGGCGCGGCGGCAGCAGACCCGCCGCGACGTCTCTCCGCCCGGCCAGGACGTAGGCGACGGACGACAGCACCACGAGCACCGCGAGCGACAGGGCCAGGGGCCACCAGACCTCACCGGCGAAGGGGCGCAGCTTCTGGCCCCAGCTGATCGGCGACAGCCAGGACAGCCCCGAGGCGCCGGTCGAGTCGCCCGCCATCCGCAGCAGGTAGGTGCCACCGAGCACCGAGAGGGCGATCGCGCGGGCGCCGCCCGCGCTCTCGGTCAGCTGCGCGGCGACCGCGCCCACGGCGGCGAACACCATGCCGACCGCGGCGTAGCCCAGGCCGGTGGCGATCGCGCCGGAGGCCGGGTACCCCTGCTTGGTGAAGGAGACCATGATGATCAGCGCGACGACCAGGTTGGCCGACGCCGTCACGATCAGCGCCGCCGACAGCCCCGCGTGCCGGCCGAGCACGGTGGAGCCGAGCAGCTCGCGGCGGCCGGCCTCCTCCTCCACCCGGGTGTGCCTGATCACCGTGAGCAGGCTGGCCAGGCCCAGCAGCACGGGGGTGAATCCGGCACGCCACACGCCCAGCGCGGCGGCGTTCCAGTGCGTGACCGGGCCGTAGAGCGCCTCAAGCGCCGGGCTGGCGAAGGAGGCGGCGAACTGCCGCAGCGCCTGATCGGTCGTGTAGAGCTTGGCGATGCCCGTGGTCTGGCTGATCGGCAGCACGGCCAGGATCAGCACCCAGAGCGGCATGATCACCCGGTCTCGGCGCAGGATCAGCCTGACGAGCGCGCCGGTGCCGGTCATCGGACCGGCTCACTCTGGTAGTGGCGCATGAACAGCTCTTCCAGGGTCGGCGGCCGGCTCGTGAGCGAGCGCACGCCGGAGTCCGACAGCTGCCGCAGCACCTCGTCCAGCCGGCCGGTGTCGACCTCGAAGTCCACCCGGTTGCCGTTGACGCGCAGTTTGTGGACGCCGCGCAGCCCGTTGGGCGGGGTGGCCAGCTCGGCGGTGATCGACGTGCGGGTCAGGTGGCGCAGCTCGGCCAGCGTGCCGGTCTCGACCGTACGGCCGTCGCGGATGATGCTCACCCGGTCGCACAGCTTCTCGACCTCGGCCAGGATGTGGCTGGAGAGCAGCACCGTACGGCCCTGCGCGCGGATCTCGGCGACGCAGTCGGTGAAGACCGCCTCCATCAGCGGGTCCAGGCCGGAGGTGGGCTCGTCCAGCAGCAGCAGCTCCACGTCGGAGGCGAGCGCGGCGACCAGGGCGACCTTCTGCCGGTTACCCTTGGAGTAGGCCCGCCCCTTCTTCCTCGGGTCCAGGTCGAACCGCTCGATCAGCTCCTTCTTGCGGGCCTCGTTGAACCCTCCGCGCAGCCGCCCGAGCAGGTCGATGACCTCGCCACCCGACAGGTTGGGCCAGAGGGTGACGTCGCCGGGCACGTAGGCCAGACGACGATGGAGCTCGACGGCGTCCTTCCAGGGATCGCCGCCCAGCAGGCGAACCGTGCCGGAGTCGGCCCGGAGCAGGCCGAGCAGGACGCGGATCGTGGTCGACTTTCCGGCGCCGTTCGGGCCCAGGAAGCCATGCACTTCGCCAGGCTGGACCTCAAGGTCCAGGCCGTCCAGTGCGCGTGTCCGGCCGAAGTTCTTCGTCACGCCGGACACGGAGATGACGTTACTCATGCTTTAGACTGTACAGAGACTTCAGACGCACGTGAAAGTAATAAATACGGATTCTTGACGCCCGGGAGGTGGATCGATGCGAGACGAGGAGGCCGTGCGCCAGTTCGTGGAGCGTATGAGCCGGCAGCTGTCCGATTGGGGGTTCCCGCCGATGGCGGCCCGCGTGCTGTTCGCCGTGATGACCGCGGAGGAGGACTCGCTCAGCGCCCTCGATCTGGCCGAGCGGCTCGACGTCAGCTCCGGCGCCGTCTCCGGCGCCGTACGGTATCTCACCGACAGCGGCCTGCTCCGCCGGGAGCCGGTGCCCGGCTCCCGGCGCGACCTCTACCGCCTGGCCAACGAGACCTGGTGGGAGGCCAGCCTCACCAAGATGAACCGGCTCAAGACCATCGCCGACGCCGCCGACGAGGGGGTGTCCGCCCTCGGCGGCCCCGACACCCGCTCCGGCCGCGCCATAGCCGAGATGCGTGACTTCTTCATCTTCTGCCATGACGAGGTCCCGCTGTTGATGGAGAAATGGCGGGAACGACAGGCCGCCCAGGACTGACACTCCGCGAAACCGCCCGACACCACCACGCGCACCCCGTCCGGCCCCACCCGAAACCGGATCGGGGCACGCGGGCCCGTCGACGGGCGGGACGGCGGCGACCTGGTGGATGAGAACGACCGCACCCGGGATCCCCAAGGGCCATGGCCGGATACCTGAGGTCGATCTCTTATCTCGTACGGCTATCCCTTACGGCGCCATCCGAGGTCGGCTGGCCGCGACCAGGCCGCTGAGGGTACCGCTACCCCCGGGCCGCGAGGATGGCGGCCAGGGCGGCGGTGATGTTGGCCTCGGCGGTCGCCTTGTCGACACCGAGGCCGGCGAGCACGCCCGCGCCGTCTTCGAGTTCCAGCAGTGCGAGCAGGATGTGCTCGGTCCCGACGTAGTTGTGCCCCATCCGCAGGGCCTCCCGGAACGTGAGTTCCAGCGCCTTCCGTGACCCCGAGTCGTACGGAATGACCTCGGGCACCTGATCCGCCGCCGGCGGCAGCGTCGCGGCCACGGCCTGCCGGACGGTCTCCAGTGACACGCCCTGCGCGACGATCGCCTTCGCGGCAAGCGCGTCCGGCTCGCTCAGCAGCCCCAGTGCCAGGTGCTCGGGGCGGACCTCGCTGTTGCTCGCCGCGTGAGCCTCGTTGTGCGCCGCCATGACGACGTTCCTCGCCCGCGGGGTGAACCGGCTGAACCCCTGGCTGGGATCGAGGTCCGACACCTCGCCGGGCCCCTTGGGGACGAAGCGCTTCTGAGCCGCCTGCTTGGTGACCCCCATGCTCCTGCCGATGTCGGTCCAGGACGCGCCCGAGCGTCGCGCCTGGTCGACGAAGTGGCCGATCAGATGGTCGGCCACGTCGCCGAGGTGGTCCGCGGCGATGACCGCGTCGGAGAGCTGGTCAAGGGCGTCGGAGTGCGCCTTCTTGATGGCCTCGATCAGGTCGTCGAGGCGGATGGGATGCGTCCTGCGCGTTGGATCCGTCATGCGTCAACCATAGGTTGACGATCCACGTATCGTCAACCTCAGGTTGACGATACGTGGATCACGCCACCCCGACGGCTTATCCCCGCCTTCCGGCCAAGCACCGATGCGCGAAGCCTCTCCGAACGTTTCACCGCGAAACGGCAGACCGAACTTCTTAGCAAGGCTCGTCCCGGACCCGGCCCTGCGCCAGGATCGATCTCATGCGACTTCTCATCCTGGGTGGCACAAAGTTCCTCGGGCGGGTCATCGCCGAGCAGGCACTGTGGCGTGGCCACGACGTGACAACGTTCAACCGTGGCCGGTCCGGCGACGACGTGCCGGGCGTTACGGCGATCCGTGGAGACCGCAGCAGCGCCAAGGACCTGGTGGCGCTCGCCGTACGCGGCCCGTGGGACGTGGTGATCGACACCAGCGGCATGACCCCGGGCCTTGTGGAGGGCTCCGCCCACGCCCTGGCCGACGCCGTCGACCGGTATGTGTTCGTCTCGACGGTCAACGTCTACAAGGGGTGGCCCGTTGAGCCACTGGACGACACCTCTCCTGTCCGCGAGTACACCCCCGAAGGTCCGGAGGGGGAGAATGACGCCGACGGGTACGGCCGTCTCAAGGTCGGATGCGAGCTGGCCGTCACCACCGTCTTCGGCGACAGGGCCACGCTGCTGCGTCCCGGGGTCATCATCGGCCCGTACGAATATGTGGGTCGTCTGCCGTGGTGGCTGTCGCGTATCCAGGCCGGTGGCCATGTTCTCGCCCCCGGCGCATCCACCTGGAAGATCCAGCCGATCGACGTGCGCGACGTCGCGGCCTTCGCCCTGGACGCCGCCGAGCGGAGTCTTGGCGGGACGTTCAACGTGACGGCCCCGGTCGGTCACGCCACATTCGGCGAGTTCCTGGCCGCGTGCCGGGAAGTGACGGGCAGTGGCGCCGACCTCGTCTGGGTCGATGACACCTTCCTCCGTGAACACGGCGTTCCCGAATGGGTTGGCCTGCCCATGTGGCGGGATTACGAGGGGACCTGGCAGGTGGACGCGGAGCGTGCCCGCCGGGCGGGTCTGCTGTGCCGTCCCCTGGCCGAGACCGTCGCCGACACCTACACCTGGCTGAGCACCGGCGTACGGATCTCCTCCGAACGCTTCACCGAACTGGGCATCACCCTGGAACGGGAAACCGAACTCCTCACCGCATGGGACGCCCGCCAAGCTGGCGATTAGTGCTCTCCGGGGGGTAGCACCCGCGCGGTGGACGTGGCGGCGAACTGGAGCACCGCCTCCGTCAACTCATGGACAGCCCGAGTCGGTTCGCCAACCGCGAGTTCTCCCCGGATGCTTTTCAAGCGGTGCAGTACCGGATAGGTCCGCATGTCGGTCGGCAGAGCGAAAACCGGCTGCAAGGTTTCGTGGGTGGCGGTTACATCACCGCCCAATAGCCGGGCCGTACCCATGTCCAGCAAGATCGTCGCTTCTACGACGGCCGAGCGCTGCTCGGGCGGTACAGCCCGCGACATCGTGAGTGCTCGCTCGGAGTGCGCGAGGATCTTCTCAGTTAGCCGGACCAGCATTCCCGAATCCAGATCATCGCGCCGCCGCTGAATCAGTTCGACCAGGGCCGTGGACGCGCACCGCTCCTCCCTCATCCGATCCCACTGGAAGACACCACCGACCACGCTGAGGTCGTCTTCCCCGACTGCTGATGCCCGCGCCTCCTGCGCGGCCCGCACTGCCAGAACCGTCTGCTGTGCATCGCCCAAGTGAGACCAGGTACGCGCCTTGATGCTCCACAGCCGGGCCGCGGCCAAACCGGTCGGACGATGGTCTTCACCGCGACGGACCGCGATCAGAGCTCGTTGCGGGCTGTCGTCCCAGTAGGCGGCGGTCGCCTGCATGCCACGCGCCCATGTCATGAGCTCCACATGTCCGATGTTGCTGGCATGAGTCCATGCCGCTCGGGTGTGGTCAGCAGCCTGCCGGTGCTCGCCAAGGTCGATAGCGGCCTCCGCAAGCAGTAAACCCAGTAACGCGTTCAGGAAGGACAGATCACGGATCTGGCCCGGCTGACGCGTCTCACGAGACTTTTCCTCCACCCGCGTCCGTAACTCCATGATCCGAGGGAACATCGATATAGGAGATCGACATAAGTAAGTCCGAGCCAGGTGGTACACGTCCGCTTCAAGCTGTTCCATAGTGGCTCGGCCGAGCATCGTCTCCGCATCGGCAGCGGATACACGGGATTCTTCAGCAGCAGACATCATCAACTCACGCAAACTCGTAGAAGTGGGTTGGCAGTTGGCCTTAGGAGAGGTCTCGAACGTCGTAGGAATGGCGCCCAAGACAGAAGGAACATCGATCATGTCCGGGACATCCTGATGCGGTACGACTGCTTTTCGAAACAGGCTCCGGACCGATACCTGGAACATCTCCTCCAGCACGCGACACGCATCCGGCTGTGGCCGACTCACCACCTTTCCGGCCAGCCACCGCCCGTACTGCTTACGGGTGATGCTCACTGTACGCAGGCCAATCCGTCGAGCAGCTAGCTGATAGGCGGCAAGAAACGCCGAGTACGGCAGTATGTCCCGCTTTTGAACAAGCTGCTTCAGATAGGTTTCCTGCTCCTGCTCCACCGCGATAACCAGCCTTTCCGGCGGATGGCGTCACCCGCACAGTAAGCGGACATCCGCAATCACGGAAGCCGTTCACTCAACATGTCCAAGATGTCTTATCCGATGTCCCGTCCATGTCTCACGCATGTCCCGCCGCCTCAAGGGAAGTCACTATCGGCGACCTGGCAATGTCTCTGGGGAACCAGAGATGCTCAATACGAACCCACTGCCAAGCATCCAAGGGTCCCTTGATGAGCGAAGAGGTCACATGCGATCCTCCACAGATCACCTTCACCCGACATTCCCCGGCCACTGAGATCGCCGCGCAACTCCAAATCGCGCTGCTAAACAAACACGACGTAATGGCCGACGTGTTTCCTCTTGCCTCCGGTCGTGTCGCGGTCTCGGTCGCTCGTGACGTGGTCGTCCGTACCGACGGCGAGTTCATCTGGTGGACGATCCAGGGGCCCGGCCGCCGTAGCAGACCCCGGCTGGCGCTGTACCGCACCCCACACCTGGCCGCCGAACGGCTCGCCAGGCAGCTGGCCGCCCAGCCGCCCCCGGACGAGGCCCCGGAGTATCGCGACGCGCTTCCCCAGTGACCACCGCTCGTCGCCACCCCCGAATGGATCCAGGCCCCGGACCACGGTGACCGGCCGGTGAGGTGACAGCCGTACGGCTGTCGCCTCCCCCTCGTCCCCGGACGCCAGGTGATCGCGGCCTGGTCCTCCGGATCACCTGACAGCCCGTCTCCAGACCGCCGGCCTCCGTACCCCGGCCATAGACCTGCGGCGGGCCCCATCCGCCGTCGTGACCCCTGCCCGCTTCCCCGGCACGAAGGCAGGGGGCCACAGCGGAGGCCCGCCGCTCCCGGTGGCCCCGGGAACACCCCACCCCCGCCCAGCCGACAAAAAGGGAGAACCGGGCGGATGCTCCCGGGGCCACACCCCCCATCGGCAACGAAGCCGACCGCCCCTCACCCCCAGCACCACCGCTCAGCCCTCACCGCATCGGCAAAGGAGCCGACCGTGATCCCCTTCCCACTTCCCCCGGCAGCCCCACCCCACGCGGCCCTCCACCGGCCGCGCGCCACCGCCGTCGCAGCCGTCGGCCGCCTGCAACAGGCCCTGCACCACAACGGCGTCCACACCTCCACCGCCTACGACGACGGCCTGCCCCGCCTGCACGTCAAAAACGACCTCACCATCTGGACCGACCCCACCGGCCACACCTTCTTCTGGTCCGCCCACCCCGGCGAACGCGCCGAACACGCCCCCGCCACCCAGGTCGACCAGATCGCCGTCCACATCGCCAACCGCCTCACCACGACCCACACGACCGGCACGACGGCGAACCCCACGCGATAAGACCGGCGCGGCGGCCCGGCGGGAAACCGGCCCAGTGGGGGGCCACCTCCCACCACCGTCGCCGCGCCCCCTTTCCGCGCGCCCCAGGGACACCGAAAGGACGGGACACGCGGAAAGAACAGGTGCGGGCCGGTCCCAGGGGTGGCACTCAACCGGCCCGCACCACCCCACCACCCCACAGAAAACCAGCCCCCGCCCGATCACCGGAGAGGCCATGCCCGCCCCCGACACCCCCACCCCCAGTCACGGCCCCGACCTCACCCCCGGCCCCGCCCCTGGTTCGGGCCTCGGGCCCGGCTCGGCCGACACCGCCCGCGACCTGGAGGCCCGCAACCCCGGCTGGGCCATCCTCTGGCGCCCCTGGGCCCGCCGCTACTGGGCCTTCCCCTGCTGGATCACCACCCACCCCGAACCCATCGAAACCCGAAACCCCCACGACCTCATCAACCTCATCCAGCAGACCGAACTCCACCACCCACCACCCGGCGGCCCCCGCCACCCACCCCCCTACCAGCACAACCAGCACAACCAGCACAACCAGCACCAAGGCAGCCGACCCTCAGCGACGTGAAAACCGCCAGTACGTCTGGCTGGGCGACCCTGACGGGCCGAGATGGAACCTTCCAGCCTGAACGGCCCACTAGGGAATGGCGGGTTCGGGGTGTGAACGGGGGGCGTCAGCTCTGCCGGGCTCGGGCCGGGGTGGTGAGGCCGGCGACGGCGGCGACGACCTCGGACGGGTTGGAGAGGTCGGGGAGGATCACGTCGGCGCCCGCGTCGCGGAGGGCGGCCGGGAGGGAGCGGCCGGACGCCACCGCGATCATCGACGCTCCGGCGATCTTGGCGGCCTGGACGTCCCTGGCCGAGTCGCCGATCATCACGGTGTTGCTCCCGTCGAAGATCGCGCCGTACTTCTTCCCGGCCCGGCCCTGGGCGACCTGGAGCAGGGTGGCCTTGGGGTAGACCTCCTCGCCGTATCCGCCCACCTCGAAGTCGATGTGCCTGTCGAGGCCGAAGGCGGTCAGCTTGTGCACGGCGTTGCCCTTGATGGTGCCGGTGAGCACCGACTGAACCGCGCCGTCGAGTCTCGCCACGGCCTTGAGCGCCTCCACCGCGCCGGACATCATCCGCCCCTCCTTGGCCAGGCGTTTGCGGCGGGCGCCGAACGCCTCGGCCAGCGCGTCCAGGAACTTGGGGAGGTGGGCGTCCTCGGCGACGATCCCGTTGATGGCGAGCATCTCGAAGACGATCTCCGAGTCCGGGCGGCCGTTGTGCTGGGTCAGCTTGACCAGGGGGCGCCCGGTGACCTGGCGGAAGGCGTCGGCGTACGCCTCGCGGGCGACGATGGACACGTCGACCAGCGTGAGATCGACGTTCCAGAGAACGAGACGGCTAATCGTGGCCTCCGGAAATGGGGGTGGATGCCCAGAGTACGGCTACCGCCGCCCGCCGACGGCCGTCAACGGCGAAACCGTCACGGTCGAGGGTCAGGCGTGGTCGAGGGCGTTGGCGAGGGTGTCCACGACCGGGACGCCGAACGCCGCGAGGTCGGTCCGGCTGGTCATGCCACCGGTGTAGAGGACGGCCCGCGCCCCGACGTGCTGGGCGGCGTGCGCGTCGTCCACGCTGTCGCCGATCACGAGCACGTCGGCGGGGTCCACCCCCAGTGTCGCGATGTGCTCCACCATCGACTCGGCCTTGTGGCCTCCGGAGGCGCTGCGCAGCCCGTCGACCCGGGTGAAGTAGTGGTCGATGCCGAACTCGGCGACCTTGGGCACCAGCCGTTCGTGCGCCCACATGGAGAGCAGCGACTGCCCGCCCTCCGCCGCCCGCCATGCCTCCAGCGCGGAGAGCGCGTCAGCGGCGAGGCCGCACTCCAGCATCAGCCGGTGGTAGTTGTCGTGGAAGCCGACGTCCAGTCTCTCCCACTCGCCGTCGAGGAGCGAGCGGCCGAGCATGCGCTCGTAGGCCGCCCAGATCGGGCGGGTGTAGACCGCGCGGAAGCCGTCGACGTCGTAGGAGCCGAGCCCGTAGGGCTCGAAGACCGCGTTGGTCGCGCCCACCACGGCGTCGATGTCGTGGAAGAGGGTGCCGTTCCAGTCCCAAACGATGTGTCTCATGTCGTCCTCAAGGGTAACCAGCCCGCCCCACGGCGTGAACACCCGTGAGGCGGGTCCGGGGCCCCTCAGCCGATCAGGTCTGATATCTCCTGGGTGGCGTACCAGAGCAGCTCGTTGGCCTCGGCGCCGTCCACGGCGAACCGGGCGTCGTCGTCGCCCCGGTCGGCTGCGGGCAGCGCGGCGACGGCGGCCTCGACGTCCTCCATCGCGGCCACCTCGTCCACGTGGACCGCGGCGACCTTGCTCAGCGGGACCGCGGCGGCCAGCCGGACCCGGGCGCGTTCCTCCAGGTCGGCGCCGACGGTCACGTCCGTGTCGGCCACGTCGGCGGCGATCACCACCCGGCGGGCGGGCGCCTCGATCCCGTCGGCCCGGTCGTCGGCCAGCATTCGCAGGGAAGCCCTGGCCGCCTCGGTCAGGGCGACGTACTCCAGTTCCTCGGTGTCACCCGAGGCGTACCACTCGGTCAACGCGGGGGTCACCGCGTAGCCGGTCAGCGGGGCCGGGCCGAGCTCCCCCACGGTGACCACGCGGGCCAGCGCCGGGAGCGTGCACGGCAGGTAGACGCGCATCGATGCCTCGATCTGTTTCTCCGACATCGGCGCCGGTTCGGCGCCGATCACCCATCGAGTGTGCCAGCCCTGCGGACTCCGCCGCGAGAAGCCTGGAGGGTCAGCGCAGCGGCATGCCGAAGAGCCCCTCCAGCTCGGTGATGGTCAGGTCGGGGTCGCGGTGGTGCACGCCGACGATGCCGAAGGCGCGAGCGGCCGTGATGTTGGCCTCGATGTCGTCGATGAACACGCACTCGGGCCCGGTCAGGCCCACCTCGCCGAGCGCGTGCTCGAAGATCCTCGGCTCCGGCTTGCGCATGCCGACCTCCCCCGAGATCACGACCGCGTCGAAGAGGTCCTCCCAGTCGTGGCGGGGATACTCGTTGTCCCACGAGTTGGAGAGCAGGCAGGTCCGCAGCCCGGCGGCACGGGCCTCGCGGAGCATGCCGTACATCGGCTCGACCCGCTGGAACCCGGCGAACATCCTGGTCAGCAGCCCTTCGGCGATCGGCGGCACACCGTCCACGGTGACCAGCCTGGCGGCCAGGTCGCGCTCGAACTCCAGCCCGGAGATCTCGCCGCGCTCCAGCGCGTGGATGCCGTTCTCTCCTTGCTCCGAGCCCCGGTAGGCGTGGGCGATGAGTTCGCGCATCACCTCGTGGTAGCGGACGGCGTTGATCCGGTCGGCGACGATCCATTCGGCGATCGCCTCGGACATGCTCGTGGTGAGCACCCCGGCCCAGTCGATCAGCACGCCCTTGTACATCTCGTCTCCTTCATGAAACCCGTTACAGGTTAGGCATGGCCGATGAGCACCCCGGCCAGGGGTGGTGCGAAACTGGCGGCCATGGACTTCGCGCTCAGCACCAAGGCGGAGGAATACCTCGCCAACCTGATCGACTTCATGGCCTCCCATGTATATCCGGCGGAGCCGATCTACCACGAGTGGCGGCTGACCAGGGGGCACCACAACCACGATCTTCCCCCGGTCGTCGAGGAGCTCAAGTCCGAGGCCCGCTCGCGCGGTCTGTGGAACCTGTTTCTGCCCGATGAGTCGGGCATGTCGGTGCTCGACTACGCCAGCCTGGCCGAGGTCACGGGCCGTTCCATCGATCTGGCCCCCGAGGCGCTGAACTGTGCCGCTCCGGACACCGGGAACATGGAACTCCTGCACATGTTCGGTTCGCCCGAGCAGCGGTCCCGCTGGCTTGAGCCGTTGCTCGCCGGTGAGATCCGCTCGGCGTTCGCGATGACCGAGCCCGGGGTGGCCTCCAGCGACGCGACCAACATCTCCACCTCCATCACCCGTGACGGCGCCGAGTACGTGATCAACGGCCGTAAGTGGTTCATCACCGGCGCGGCCGATCCGCGCTGCGAGATCATGGTCGTGATGGGCAAGACCGACCCCGACGCGCCCGCGCACCGCCGGCAGTCGATGATCCTGGTCCCGATGGACACCCCGGGCGTGGAGGTGGTCCGCCATCTGCCGATCTTCGGATACCAGGAGCAGCACGGCCACTCCGAGATCGTCTTCACCGACGTACGGGTGCCCGCCTCGAACCTGATCGCGAAGGAGGGCGACGGCTTCCGCATCGCCCAGGCCCGTCTGGGCCCCGGGCGGATCCACCACTGCATGCGTGCCGTCGGCATGGCCGAGCGCGCCCTGGAGCTGATGTGCGTCCGCGCCGCCAACCGCGTGGCCTTCGGCAAGACCCTCGCCCAGCAGGGCGTCGTGCAGCAGCAGATCGCCGAGTCCCGGGTGGCCATCGAGCAGGCCCGGCTGCTCACCCTGAAGGCCGCCTGGCTGATCGACACCGTCGGCGCCAAGGCCGCCGCGGCCGAGATCTCGGCCATCAAGGTCGTCGCCCCCCGGATGGCCTGCGAGGTCATCGACCGCGCCATCCAGGTCCACGGTGGCATGGGGGTCTGCGACGACGTCCCGCTCGCCATGATGTACGCCCAGGCCCGCGCGATGCGCATCTTCGACGGCCCCGACGAGGTGCACATCCGCGCCGTGGCCCGCCGCGAGCTCAAGCCCTACCTCTCCTGATCATCCGGCCCCCGCCTCTCCTCCCGGCCGCCCCGGCGGCGCTTTTTCGGCCTCTTCCCCACACTTTCGCCGTCCCCTGACCGGCCTCGGCCTTGGCCCCTTCTCACCGGCCGGTGCCCGCTTCCGGCCGTGGCCCCGACCGCTTCCGGCGACAGCTCTCCGGGCGGTTCCCCGCCTACTGTTCCGCCCTCCTTTACGGTGACGTTCCGTATGGGATCAGACACTCAAAGAGAGAGAGTTTTCTGCCTCTGTGTCCGATTCTAAGGTTGGGACGAGTTTCAGGACTCCGGTTCGAGGAAGATTATGAAGATGGCCCCAAAGCCAGAGAACAGCACGTGAGAGGTGGTTCACACCGCTCACGGGCACCACTTGAACCGATTCCTCGACTCCTGTGAGGAGGGGCCATGACCGTAAGTCAGACGGTTCGCGAGAGGCGCGGCCGTACGACGTCGAAGTCCACCACGTCCGCCGAGCCGAGATCCACGGCTCGGAAGCCGGCCACGCGGAGAACCACGGCCAAGACGGCCGGGACGGAGAAGGCCGGCGCCGGAACGGCCACCGCGAGAAGAGTCGCCGCCGGAACGGCCGCGGCCGGAAAGACCACCGCGGGAAAGGCGACCGCCAGGACGACCACCGCGAGGAAGACCACCGCGGGGGCGGCCTCGGCCAGGGCCGGGACGGCCACCACGAAGAAGGCCACGGCCGGAGCGGCCACCGCGAGAAAGACCGCCACCGGGACGACCACCGCCCGGAAGGCCGCCACCGGAGCCGCCGCGGCGAAGAAGACCGCCACCGGGGCGGCGAGGGCGGGGGCGGCCGCCGCGAAGAAGGCCACGGCCGGAGCGGCCAGGGCGGTCACGGGTACGGCACGGAGCGCGGCACGGACCACGACCCGGCGGGCGACCACCGCGCAGCAGAGGGCCACCACACGTCAACGGGCCACCACCGCACAGCAGCGGAACACCGCGCGCAAGGCCGAGAGGCCCACCGCGCAGAAGCCTCCGGCGGGGACGGTCGCCACACGCACGGCCGCGGAGCAGCGGTTCGCGGAGAACGGGCACGACGGCGCCTCGCTCACGCTGAACCTGCCCATGCTGACCGTCCAGCTACGGCCTCCGCACCTTCATCTGCCGCACGTCAACCGGCAGGAGGCCGGCCAGGCGGTCGACGTCGCCAAGTCGTTCCTGCCACCGGCTGAGCGCATGGTCTACTACGGAGGCCTCGGCGCGCTCGCGGTGGTGGGGCTGATCGAGTGGCCGGTGGCAGCCGCCATCGGGATCGGCACGATGATCGCCCAGCGTGCCCGGCGGAAGGATCGCCCCACGCGGCCGGTCTCCCGGACAGCGGGCGTCACGGACCACGCGGGCGCGTCCCGTTGATCGCGGGCACGGTGACGTGCCCGCTCGGAGAGGTGTCGGGGTGTGCTGCGCCCGCTGCCACCCCGGCCCTGCCCGAATGTTTCCCTTCTGCTGGAGAACCGAATGTTCCTGTCGCGTGTGCTCACGCTCTCCGCCGAAACGCTGTGGGAGGTCGTGCCCGGCGCCGTCCGGAACGTGCTGCCGCGTCCCCGCGCGGTACGGGCCTGTTCCGGTGGATTCCACGTCGACCTGCGTGTGATCGGCGGTCCGGGCACCGAGCGGCCGGCCCGGCGGCTCGAAGAGCTGCTGCTCGTGCTGGACGGGGTCGAGCGGGTGGAGGTCAACGGTGCCCTCGGCGCCGTCTTCGTGGGGGGCGACAGCGACTCGGTCGACCTGGACGGACTCCTGTCGATCATCGACGAGCTCGACGGCGAGGAGGACGGCGCCACCGGCGAGCAGGCTCCGGGCCCGTCCATCTCCACACTGGTGGAGCAGCACACGCGCGCCGGCATCCGGCTCGGCGCGAGCCTGATCGGAACAGGTCTGGCGTTGGCCGGGCGGCTGGCGCACCTACCGGCGCTCTCCCCCGCCGTCCCCACCCTGCTGCACCTGGCGGAATCCACCCCGGCGGTCCGTGCCGGGCTGGAGCGCCGGATCGGCCACCAGGCCACCGGCACCCTGTTCACCACGGCGAACATCGTCACCCACACGCTCGCGCTGCGCCCGCTGGGGCTGCTGGTGCAGTCCGTCTCCGCGGCCGGTAGATACGTGGAGGCCCGTGAGTCACGGCAGGCGTGGGAGGCTCACGCGCGGGACCTGGCCGCCACGAAGGGCGCCTACCGCCACACCCGGACGGCCAAGAGGCCGCGCCCGGCCCCCATGGCCCACAGCCCGGTGGAGCGGTTCGAGCGCACCGTGAGCCCGACGGCGCTGGGCACCTCCGCGCTGACGCGGGTGTTCAGCGGCAGCCGGCGACGGGGGCTCGCCATGATGGTCGCGGCGACGCCCAAGGCCGCGAAGGTCGGCCGCGAGGCCTTCGCCAGCGCGGTCGGGCGTGCTCTGGCACGGCGTGGCGCGGTCGTGCTCAACAGCGACGCGCTGCGCCGCATGGACGGCATCGACACGGTCGTCCTGGACGCGGGCCTGCTCGGCACGGGCTCCTGGACGATCGACCGCGTGGTGCCCCTCGCCGAGGACGTGGCCGCCGACGAACTGCACGCCCTGCTCTACAGTCTGATCGACTTCGACGCTCCCGCCACGCGGCGGGAGCGCGGCATGTGGGTGACCGAGCCACCGGCCGATCCGGCGGCGCCGACCGGGCTCGGCCCGGCCGACGCCGAGGAGTGGCGGGCCCGGGGCCTGCGCCCCCTGGTCGTGACGAGGCGGGGGGTCGTGGTCGCCCTGGCCGGTCTGGCGCCTGAGGTCCACCCGCTGGCCGACGCCCTGGTCGCGGCGGTGAGGGGCACCTGCGCCGTGGTCCTGGCCGGAGAGAACCCAGGGCTCGGCCCACGGCTGGGCGCCGACAGGATCGTGCCGGGCGGTAATCGGCTGGCCACCTGGATTCAAGCGCTCCAGGCCGACGGTCACGGGGTGGCCATGGTCTCGGAACGCTCCACCTCCGCGCTGGCCCAGGCGGATCTGGGCATCGGCGTGCCGTCCCTGCCGGGACGGGTGCCATGGGACGCGGACGTCATCGGCGAGCTCGACACGGTCCACCTGCTGCTGAGCTGCCTGGCACCGGCGAGGCGGACGAGCGAGCGGTGCGTACGGCTCAGCGTGGCGGGAGCCGCCGCCGGGGCCGCGCTGACGGCCACCGCCCCCCGCTCCGCGACGGTACGCAGGGCGCAGCTGGTGAACGACGGCACCGCGCTGGCCGCGATCGCCATGGGTGAGTGGGCGGGCCGTAACGCCGGCGACGAGGCGCCCCCGGTCAGCGCCGATCCCACCCCCTGGCACGCCATGCCGGTCGAGGACGTGCTGTCCCGGCTCGGCTCGTCGCCCAGCGGGATCACCGAGGCGGACGCCGCCAAGCGCAGGACGGCGCGGCCCGCCGGGACGCCGGACGGCGCCGACTCGCTGTTCCGCACGTCCGTGGCGGAGCTGGCCAACCCGCTGACCCCGGTGCTGGGGGCGGGGGCGGGCGTGTCGGCCCTGGTCGGCTCGGTCTCGGACGGGGTGCTGATAGCCGCGGTCGTGGTGATCAACGCGCTCATCGGCGGGGGCCAGCGGTTCGCGGCGGACCGGGCGCTCCACCGCCTCACCGAGACGGTCGCGGACCGCGTACGGCTGCGCCGCCCGGACGGGGCGGATCCCCACAAGGCCACCGAGACGAGCGTGGGGACGGGGACGGGGACGGGGACGGAGGCGACCTCGGGGACACCCGGGGGGACGGGCACGGGGGCGACCGCCGACGATCTCGTACCGGGGGACGTCATCGAGTTGCGGGCGGGCGACGCCGTACCGGCCGACTGCCGCGTGCTCACCGCGATGGGACTGGAGGTCGACGAGGCCGGGCTGACCGGCGAGTCCATGCTCGTCACGAAGTCACCGGCCCCGGTCAGCGCCGCCGCCGTCGCCGAGCGCAGTTCGATGGTCTACCAGGGCACGACGGTGGCGGCCGGTCACGGGCTCGCCGTGGTCGTGGCCGCGGGAGAGGCGACCGAGGCGGCGCGCACCGCCAGGTTCGCCTCGGAGCGGCGCCCGCCGACCGGCGTTCAGCTCCGGCTGCGGGCGCTGAACCGGCGGGTCCTGCCGGTCGCGATCGGCTCGGGCCTCGTCCTGCTGGCCGCGGACCTGCTGCGCGGCAGGTCGATGTCGGAGGCGCTCGCGCCGGCGGTGAGCCTGGCCGTCGCCTCGGTGCCCGAGGGGTTGCCCTTCGTCGCCTCGGTCGCCGAGCTGGCCGCGGCCAGACGGCTGTCGACCAGGAACACCCTCGTGCCCAACCCCTCCACGATCGAGGCCCTCGGCCGGGTGAACGTGCTCTGCTTCGACAAGACGGGGACGCTGACCGAGGGGCGCATCAGCCTGCGGTACGTCTCGGACGGGCACATCGAGCATCCCGCCGAGGCGCTGCCGCCGGAGCTGAGGCGGGTGGTGGCCGCCGGGCTGCGCGCGAGCCCCCGGTACGGCCGGGGCCGGGCCATCCCGCACCCCACGGACCGCGCCGTGGTGGACGGCGCCGGGCGGCTGCGGGTGACGCCCGAGGAGGGGCTGGGCACCTGGCGGCGGGTCGACGAGATGCCCTTCGAACCGGGGCGCGGCTATCACGCGGTGCTCGGGCTGGGGTCGGCGGAGCATGTGCTGAGCGTCAAGGGCGCCCCGGAGGCCGTGCTCACCCGCTGCTCGAACCTCCTGCGCGACGAGGAGACGATCTCGCTCACCGACCCCTTCAGGGCGGAGCTCGAAAAGGAGGTGGACCGGCTCGCCCAGCAGGGCTTCCGGGTGCTGGCGGTGGCGGAGCGTCCCGCCTCCGACCGCCGTGACCTCGACGAGTCCCGCATAGAGGGGCTGACCTTCCTGGGCTTCCTCTGCCTGACCGACCCGGTACGGCCCACGGCGGCCGAGAGCGTCGGCCGCCTGATGCGGGCGGGGGTCCGGGTCGCCATGATCACAGGCGACCATCCGAGCACCGCGGAGGCGATCGCCGTGGAGCTGGGCGTGCTGAACGGCGGGCGGATCATGACCGGTCCCGAGCTGGACGAGCTCGACGACGAGGCCCTGACGGAGGAGCTGACGGGGACGGAGCCCGGTGTGACGGTCTTCGCCAGGACCACTCCGGCGCACAAGGTCAGGATCGTCTCCTGCCTGCGCCGCTCCGGAAAGGTCGTGGCGGTCACCGGCGACGGCGCCAACGACGCTCCGGCCATTCGCGTCGCGGACGTGGGAATCGCCCTCGGCTCCCGTGCCACACCGGCGGCCAGGGCCGCCGCCGACGTCGTGGTGACCGACGACCGTGTCGAGACGATCGTCGACGCGATCATCGAGGGCCGGGCCATGTGGAGCTCGGTCCGCGACGCGCTGAGCATCCTGCTCGGCGGCAACGTCGGCGAGATCGTCTTCGCGGTCGGCTCCAGCCTGCTCACCGGCAGGAACGTGCTGAACGCCCGCCAGCTGCTCCTGGTGAACCTGCTCACCGACATGCTGCCCGCGATGGCGGTGGCCGTCCGGCCTCCGGCGTCGACCAGCCCGGAGCGGCTGCTCGCCGAGGGTCCCGAGGCCTCGCTGGGCGCCTCCCTGACCCGCGACATCTACCTGCGCGCCGCCACCACGGCGGCCGCGGCCGGCGCGGCCTGGTCGATCGGGCGGGTCACCGGCACGCGGAGCCGGGCGAACACCGTCGGACTGGTGGCGCTGGTGTCGGCGCAGCTGTTCCAGACCCTGGTCGCGGGCGGCCGGGATCGGGTGGTCGCGCTGGCGGTGCTCACCTCCCTCGCCGTGCTGGGCGCGAGCGTCTCCCTGCCCGGTCTCTGCGGGTTCTTCGGCTGCCGTCCCCTCGGGCCGGTCGGCTGGGGCATCGCGCTCGGAAGCGCCTGCGTCACCACGCTCATCGGGGTGGCGGTCGAGCCGCTGACCCGTGGAACGTCATCGAACGTTAACCAAACAGCAACCTGACATCGTCGCTTCGTATAGATTTGTCCGCAATCATCACAATAAGAGTGATTTATCAATGTGAGGTTGCTATGTCCGGATTCTTGGCCTCGGTGCTCACCAGGGCGACCGTCCTCCTGCTCGAAGCCATCGTCATGCGCATCGTCCAGTCGCTCGTGCTCTCGATGATCCGGCGCGGCGGCCTCCAGCCCTCCTGACCCCCGTCAGGGGGCCCGGTCGTTGATGAGCCGGGCGACCCCGCGATGCTCCGGAGAGCGCAGCACCCGCTCGGCCCGGTCCGCGTCCGCGACCGGGGCCCTCCTCAGCAACCCCCTGGCGGCCTTGAGCTTCAGCAGCCGCCGGACGGACTGGTCGAGCCGCCCGGTGGAGATCTTCCCGGATCGCACCGCGGCCAGCACCGCCTGGTACGCCTTGGGGTAGTCCGGCGGCATCAGCAGCAGGTCCACCCCGGCCTGGACGGCACGCACGGCCACCTGGCCGTCGCCGTACTTCTTGCGCACCCCGGCCATGTCGAGCGCGTCGGTCGAGACGACCCCGTCGAAGCCGAGCCTCTGGCGCAGCAGCCCGGTCAGGATCGGCTTGGAGAGCGTGGCCGGATCACCGGACGGGTCGAGCCTGGGCATGACCACGTGGGCGCTCATGATCGCGTCGATGTTCCCCCCGATGGCGGCGGCGAACGGCGGCGCGTCCAGCTTCTCCCACTGTGACCGGGAATGCCGGATCACCGGCAGCCCGGTGTGACTGTCCACGTTGGTGTCGCCGTGGCCGGGAAAGTGCTTGGCCGTGGAGGCGACCCCGGCGTCGTGGAAGCCCTTGACCGCGGCGGCGACCATCGACGCCACCTTCCTCGGGTCGGAGCCGTAGGCGCGGGGCCCGATCACCGGGTTACGCGGGTTGATGTTCACGTCGGCGACCGGGGCGAAGTCGAGGTTGACGCCCAGAGCCCTCAACTCGACGCCCGTCACCCTGGCGGCCTTGCGGGCCAGCGAGGGGTCTCCGACCGCGCCGATGGTCGAGGCGCCGGGCAGGTCGGTGACCAGCGGCGCGAGGCGGGAGACCCTGCCGTTCTCCTGGTCGGCGCCGATCAGCAGCGGGATCTCGGGGGACGCCTCCTGCAGCCCGTTGGTCAGCGCCACGACCTGACGGACGTTCTTGACGTTGTCCGCCCAGGGGAACAGGATCACCCCGCCCGGCCGGTACTTCGCGACCGCCTTGGCCGGGGTGTCCACGCCGAACCGCGCCTGGTTCTCCCCCGACGAGGTGTCCGCCGCCGGGCCGTACAGCACCGGCATGAAGAGCTGGCCGACCTTCTCCTCCACGCTCATCCGTGCGAGCACCGCCTCCACCTCGGGCGGAGCGGAGGTCGCCGGGGTCGCCTCCGGGGTCGCCTCCGGAGGCGTCACAGGCCGGGGGGACTCAGCCGGAGCCGTGCTCACCGAGGGGCGCTCCCCCGAGACGGACCCGGCCGGCGTGGTCGCCCCCGGGGCGGCACATCCGGCCACCACCGTCGCGACCACCACAAGACCCGTCGTACGAATGCACCGAACCATGGGCCCCACGCTATCCGCGTGGGCGAGTGGACACGCCGTATCCCACCGCCCCCGCCCGCCGCGGCCCCGCCTGCGACCCCACCCTGCCCCTCCGCATCACCCCATGCCCTCGGCCCCGGATGGACAGCCTCTCGAAGGGCCGGAGGACCGAGGGCCGGGCCGGTCGGCCCTCAGCGGGCCGGCGCGTCCAGGTCCGGCAGATGCGAGCGGGCCGCGGCGCACGCCTCCTGCGCGGAGTGCGCGGCGCGCGCGGCCCGGGCGGCCAGCAGGCACTGCTCGCGGGTGTGCCGCGACAGCGCGGCCCGTACGGCGGGCAGTGAGGGGGACGCCATCGACAGCGAGGTGACGCCGAGCCCGACCAGCACACAGGCGAGGGCCGGATCGGCCGCCGCCTCCCCGCAGACCCCGCACGGCCTGCCGCGCTCGGCGGCGCCCGCCACGGCCAGGGCGATCATGTCGAGCAGCGCGGGCTGCCAGGAGTCCTGCAACGTGATCAGCGCGCCCAGCCGGCGGTCGGCGGCGAAGGTGTACTGGGCCAGGTCGTTGGTCCCTATCGACAGGAAGTCCGCCTCCGCGGCCAGGTCGGAGGCGCGCAGGGCGGCCGAGGGGATCTCGATCATCGCCCCCGCGGACGACAGCCCCGCGTCCTTGCAGGCCGCCGCGTACCAGGCGACCTCCTCGGCGACGGCCACCATCGGGGCCATCACCTGGAGCCTGGCCGAGGACCAGGAGGCGGCGCGGGCCAGGGCTCCGAGCTGCCCGCTCGCGATTTCCGGATATTTCTGGAAGAGGCGGATGCCGCGCTGCCCCAGCGCCGGATTCGGCTCCTCATCCTGCGGCAGGAAGGCCAGCGGCTTGTCCGCCCCCGCGTCGAGCGTCCGCACCACCACCCGGCCGCCGGGGAAGGCGTCGAGCACCTCCAGGTAGGCCGCCACCTGCTCCTCCTCGGACGGCGGCGTGGTCCGGTTCAGGAAGAGGAACTCGGTCCGGTAGAGCCCGATGCCCTCGGCACCGTACTTCAGCGCGTCCCGCACGTCGCGCGGCCCGCCGATGTTGGCCAGCAGCGGCACGGCGTGCCCGTCGGCGGTCGCCCCCGGTCCGGTCGCGGCGGCGAGCACGGCCTCCCCGACCGCGGCGGCCCGCGTCACCGTGGCCACCTCGTCGTCCGAGGGCGCGGCCCTCACCCGGCCGGAGGCACCGTCCACCAGCACCGGCGTGCCCGGCTTGATCGAGGTCGCCCCCGGGCAGGCCACGACGGCCGGCACACCCATCGCCCGGGCGAGGATCGCGGTGTGGCTGGTCGGGCCGCCCTGCTCTGTGACGAAGGCGGCCACCACGTCCCTGGACAGCGTCGCGGTGTCGGCCGGCGCCAGGTCACGGGCGATGAGAACGTACGGCCGCGCCGCGTGGGACGGCAGGCCCGGCACCGGCAGGCCCTCCAGCACCGCGACGACCCGGTCCCTGACGTCGTCCAGGTCCGCGGCGCGCTCCCCGAGGTATCCCCCGGCTCCGACGATCAGCTCGCGGTACCGGCCGAACGCCTCGTAGACCGCTCGGGCGGCGGTGGCACCCCCGTCGACCAGCTCGGCCACCTCGACGGCCAGGCCCGGGTCGCGCGCCATCAGCGCCTGCGCCCCCAGGATCTCCCGGGCCGGGCCGGCGGCCCGCGCCCCCCGCCACTCCAGGCCGCCGGCGACCCGCTCCAGCGCCCCGACGGCCCTGGCGCGCTCCGCCCCGGCGTCCCCGTCGTGGCGGGCACCGGACTCGGGCGCGGGGACCTCACGCGAGACGACGTACCCGGGCCCGAACCCGACCCCCGGGCTCACCCCCACCCCCGAGAGCGTGTTCACCGCGCCGACGCTCACGGCGCCGACGCGATGAGGGCGAGCTCGTCCAGCAACCGGTCGGCACCCTCACCCTCGGCCTTGATCACCACGGTGTCCCCCTGCCGGACGTCGAGCGAGAGGACCGCGAGGATGCTCTTGGCGTTCACCGGCAGGCCGTCCCCCTTCGCGACGGTGATCTCCAGGGGCGCCTTGGCCGCGGTCCGCACGAACGTCGCGGCGGGGCGGGCGTGCAGACCGACCTCGGACTCGACGGTGACTTGGCGCTCGGCCACGTGTTCCTCCTGAGGGATCGGCCCGGTGGTCCAGACCTCCGGGCCCGTTGGATGGTGGATGGAGGCCACTCGCCCCATGTCGGGCCGGTGACCACGAGATCCGCTTCGGCCGGGCTCCGTGCCCGCGTGGGTCGTCGCCGGACCCACGCGTGTCATACCCACGGCCTTGGCCGCCGCAATCCCGGCGATCGAATCTTCGAAGACGACGGAGCGGGCCGGATCGACGGACGGTCCGGCCGGCCGCCGACGGGAACCTCCCGACCGGCGGGCCGTACCCGGCCACCCCGCCGACCGGGCTCATATCCAGCGGAAGAGCTCGTCCCCCGCACGCACCGCGCCCTCGGCGAGCGTGGTGACGGCGGCCGGCGCCGCGTCCAGCGCCACCACCGGGCAGATGGGCGAGCGACCGCCCGCCTCGACCTCGGCGGGGTTCCAGGCGACCACGGGCTGACCCGCGCTCACCCGGTCACCCTCGGACGCGAGCAGCTCGAACCCCTCGCCCCTGAGCTGGACGGTGTCGACGCCCAGGTGAACCAGGACCCCCCTGCCGTCGTCGCCGACGACGACGAACGCGTGCGGGTACAGCTTGGCGATCCTACCGGCGATGGGCGCGACCGCCCGGCCCGGCCCCCTGACCGGCTCGACGGCCATCCCCGGCCCGACCAGCCCTTCGGAGAACACCGGGTCGGGCACCGCTCCCAGCTCCACGGCCGCCCCCGCGACCGGGGCCAGAACTGTGGTCATCACTCCCCCCGTCTCCCGCTCCCCATCCTCGTCTCCGTGGCGTGGGGGACCGTGGGGAACGGGGAGGGTACCCGGCACTCTCAGCCGATGATGTCCTCGATGTCACTGGCGATCGTGTCCGCCTCGGGACCCACGACCACCTGGACGACGTTGCCCGCGGTCATCACCCCGTGCGCGCCGGCCGCCCTGAGGGCCGCCTGATCGACCTTGGCCGCGTCGCGCACCTCGGTGCGGAGCCGGGTGATGCAGGGTTCGATCTCAATGATGTTCTGCACGCCACCGAGTCCCGCGATGATCGCGCCGGCGTCAGCCGCCATATCGCCCTCCAGTCGTCATCGGTCTGTGACCAGGCTAAACGAGACCGGGCGATCAGTCGGTCCGTGTCACCTTGTTGAGACCTCGGGGCGCGTCCGGATCGATCCCGAGTCTGCGGGCGAGGGCCTCGGTCAGCAGCTGCCCGGGGACGATCAGGCCGAGCGGGGCGACCCATTCGGGCAGGTCGGGGCCGTTCAACGCGGCGCTGGAGACCGCGGCGAGCGCGGGACCTCCGCCGACGGTGAAGGCCTGGGCCCCCGCGCCGGTGACCCGCTCGGCGAGGGCCACGGTACCGGCCAGCGTCGGCCCCTCGGCCGCCGCGACCAGGATGGCGGGGGTGTCCCGGTCGACCACGGCGATCGGGCCGTGCAGCAGGTCGGCGTAGGACAGGCCCATGGCGTGCAGGTAGCACGCCTCCTTGAGCTTGAGCGCCAGCTCCAGCGCGGTGGAGAAGGCCAGGCCCCGGCCGGAGACCACCACGCCCGGCTTGTCGGCCAGCCCCTCGACGACCGTCTCCAGGTCTCCCGGATCGGAGATCAGCCTCTCCACCGCGTCCGGCACCCGCCGCAGGTCGGCGGGGTCGACGTCGGCGCCCAGGCCGAGACAGAGCACGGCCAGCGCGGCGAGCTGGGTGGTGTAGGTCTTGGTGGCGGGGACGGCCTTCTCCTCACCGGCGAGTGTGCACAGGGCCAGGTCGGCGCTCTGGGCGAGGGGGCTCCGCTCGCCGCCGTTGGTGATGGCCACGGTCCTGGCGCCGCAGTCACCGGCCCAGGCGAGGGTCTCGACGATCTCCTCGGTCCTGCCCGACTGGGAGAGCGCGACGGCCAGCACCCCGTCGAGGTCCAGCCTGCGCCGGTAGGCGGTGGCGATCGAGGGCGCCGCGAGCGTGGCCAGGCGTCCGGTGTGTGCCTCCGCGAGATAACGGCCGTAGACTGCGGCGTTGTCGGAGGTGCCGCGGGCGATGAACAACAGCTGGCGTGTCCGGCTCGCGAGCCGTTCCACCTCCCCGATCCGGGGGAGGAGGGCGTCCAGCGTGGCTCGCAGCGCGGCGGGCTGCTCGGCGATCTCGCTGCGCATCCTGGTCGTCATCTCGCGCCGCCCTTCGTTCGGATCGAGGCGGCCGGGCCGTTACCGATCCGTCGCCGGTCCGCAGATTGACACCCATTTCCGGCCTGTGGTCTAGTCCGGACTAGACCACAGGCCGAACCATAACTCATCTCCATTTCGCGGATCGAGAGGGGGAGGGATCCGGTGGCCCAGATCGATCCCGACAGTCCGGTGCCCAAGTACTTCCAGCTCAGGGAGATCCTGCTCGACCTCGTCGATGGTGACGAGCTGGCGATCGGGGCGGCGATTCCCTCCGAGCGCGAGCTCTGCCAGCGCTTCGGACTGTCCCGCATGACGGTACGGCAGGCCGTGGACCACCTGGTCTCCGAGGGCAGGTTGCAGCGTGTCGCGGGCAAGGGCACCTTCGTGGCCCGTCCGAAGATCGAGATGGCCCTCCGGCTGACCTCGTTCAGCGACGAGATGCGCGCCCGCGGCATGGAGCCCGGCTCCCGCGATCTGGACCGCCGGGTGGTCAGGGCCAGCGCGTACCTCGCCAGGGAACTCGGCATCCGGCCGGGGGACGAGGTCCACTTCATCGAACGGCTCCGCACCGCCGCCGCCGAGCCCATGTGCGTCGAGCGGGCCCACATCCCGGTCTCCCTCGCACCCGACCTCGACACCCACGACCTGACGGGCCGCTCGCTGTACGCCCTGCTCGAAAGCCGTTACGGCCTGATCCTCGACGCCGGTGAGCTCACCATCGACGGCGGCATCGCCGATCCGGGCGACGCCGACCTGTTGAAGCTGCCACGCGGCGGAGCGGTCCTGCTGCTCCAGCGGCGTTCGTTCACGGGGGGAGTCTGCGCCGAACTCGGGGTATCCACCTACCGTGCCGACCGCTACCAACTCCGCACGGCCCTGGAGACACCCGTGCGCCGTACCTGACCTCCTCCCCCTCCGGAGGGGAGTTCGCTGACTTCCTCCCCACGGCTGAAGCCCGGGGTCTCCACGCTCAAGGAGAGTCGATGAGTTCCCTCTCAGCGGACGCGGATCTCCCCGCCGCGTCCCCGACCGGCTCAGCCGTGATGGCCGTGCTACAGCGTCTGGGACGCTCTCTCATGCTGCCGATCGCGGTGCTGCCCGCCGCGGGCCTGCTGCTCCGGCTCGGGCAGGACGACCTGGTGGGGCGGACCGACAACGTCCTGCTCGACAACGTCGCGCACATCCTCGGCACGGCGGGCGGCACCCTCTTCGACAACCTCGCCCTGCTGTTCGCGGTCGGCGTGGCGATCGGCTTCGCCCGCAAGTCCGACGGCTCCACCGCGCTCGCCGCGCTGGTCGGCTACCTCGTCTTCCACGCGGTCAGCATGACCATGTTCTTCAACCTGTTCGACGCCGGGCTCCGCAAGACGATCAGCACGGAGATCTTCGACAGGTCCCACCCCGGCGTCCCCGGCGTGGTGCTCAACCTCGGCGCGCAGAACCCCACCCGGGTGCTCGGCGGCATCGTCATGGGCCTGGTCTCCGCGCTGCTCTGGCAGCGTTTCCACCGGACAAGGCTGCCGACCTGGCTGGCCTTCTTCAGCGGCCGGCGTCTGGTGCCCGTCCTCACCGCGTTCGCCGGGCTCGTGCTCGGCGTGATCTTCGGCGCCGTCTGGCCCGTCATCGGCAGCGGGCTCGGCGCGTTCGGCAACTGGCTCGCCGCCAACAGCACGGTGGGCGCGGGCGTCTACGGCATGGCCAACCGCGCGCTGCTCCCGCTGGGCCTGCACCACATCGTCAACAACGTGGTCTGGACCCAGGTCCCGGGCTGCGTGGTGGGCGGCAAACAGCTCGCCGGCGACCTGGTCTGCTTCAACAACGGCGCCGTGGGCTACGGCGGCTTCGAGGCCGGGCTCTACCCGGTCCTCATGTTCGGCCTGCCCGCCGCGGCGATCGCCATCTGGCGGGCCGCGCCGCCGCACCGCCGCACCGCGGTCGGCTCGATCATGATCTCCGGCGCGCTCACCGCCTTCCTCACCGGCATCACCGAACCGATCGAGTTCGCCTTCGTCTTCGTGGCCCCGATCCTGTTCGTGGTGCACATCGTGCTGACCGGCATCTCCCTGGCGGTCGCCTCCGCGCTGGGCGCCAAGCTCGCCTTCAGCTTCTCCTCCGGGCTGATCGACCTCGGCCTGTACGGCACCGCCCCCAACGCCCGGAACGTCCCGATCATCCTGGTGATGGGGCTGATCTACGCGGTGATCTACTACACCGTGTTCAGCTTCCTGATCAGGAGGCTGAACCTCGCCACCCCCGGCCGCGAGCCCCAGGAGGCCGACCCGCCGTCCAGTACGGCCACCGCCCGGCCGCCCACCCCCTGAGCGGGCCGACCCCGCCCGGTGAGCCGTGTTCCGGCCACGCCCCGGGTGAGGGGGACCGGCACCGTAACCCGTCCGGTCACCGGCCGGAACCAATCCAGCTTGGACCGATCTTCCCTCCCCTATCGGGGTAAAACACCGGGGTGCCGCCGGAAGCTGGCGATCGGCGTATCTGGACGGTGGACCGGAAACTCATAGCTGTGTCCGTTCCGCCGACGACCGCCGGAGTCCGTCCATGCCACGCCCCCCACGGCCGGTGCCGCTGCCCCGCCTCGCCTCCTCCCCCACGGCCGAACCGCCCTACGACGACGAGCGGCCGTTCCCGGGCGTTCCGTCGATTCCGGCCGGGCCCGGCGGCCCGCCGTACGTGCAGGGGGCGCTCGCCCTCGCCTTCGACCCCGCGCCGGTCGAGACCGAGGCGGGGCACGCCCTGATCTGGGGGCCGCCGGGCGCGATTCCGGACGAGCGCCGGCTGCGGGCCCTCGGCCAGGCCGTCGCCGAGGTGCTGGCGGGCAGGCGGGCCCCTTCGAGTGTCCTCTCGCACCTGACCGACCGGGCCGGCGCCGAGCTGGCCAGGAGCGGAAAGATCATCAACTGTTCCGGGCCACCGCTGGTCGGCCGGCCCCACGTGTCCCAGCCCGGAGACGGGGTGGTGGAGATGTGCGTCCTGGTGAACTGCGGCGACCGGTCGCGGGGGCTGGCGCTGAGACTGGAGCGGCGGGGCGTGCGCTGGCTCTGCACCGACTTCGAGGCGACCCCGTGAGGTTCGAGGCGGCCCGCTGAGAAAGCCGGAGGGCCCGCACAGCCGTGCGGGCCCTCCGGGTGGATTCTCCCCGGCCCGTGGTCAGGCCTCGACGTGCTTGGGGTCGCCGTGGCAGCGCTTGTACTTCTTGCCGGAGCCGCAGGGGCAGGGGGCGTTGCGCTCGACGTTGCCGTAGGCGTCGCGCTCCGCCTTGCTGCTGACCCTGGTGTGCTCGACCTCGCCGCGCTCGCCGGGCGCGGTGTACTCCAGCTCGGCGGGGCGCTGCGGACCGCGCAGCCCCCGGGCGATGATGGAGCGGGTCTCCGCGATCGACTCGTCCTCGTGGGCGTCGTGCTCCTCGACGATCGGGTTGGTCTGCACCTCGACCTCAAGGTTGAACAGATAGCCGACCGACTCCTCCTTGATGCCGTCAAGCATCTGGGAGAACATGTCGAAGCCCTCGCGCTGGTACTCGATCAGGGGGTCGCGCTGCGCCATCGCGCGCAGGCCGATGCCCTCCTGGAGGTAGTCCATCTCGTAGAGGTGCTCGCGCCACTTGCGGTCCAGGACCGACAGGATGACCCGGCGCTCCAGCTCCCGCATGGTCTCCGCGCCCAGCTCCTCCTCGCGGCGGTCGTAGGCGGCCATCGCGTCGGCCTTGACCTGGTCGGCGAGGATCTCGGCGGTGAGCTCCTCACGGCCACCGGCCTCCTCGGCCACCCCGTCGACGGTGAGGGTGATCGGGTAGAGCTGGCCGAGCGCCTTCCAGAGCTTGTCGAGGTCCCACTCCTCGGCGAAGCCCTCGGCGGTGGCACCCGCGACGTACTCGCTGACCACGTCGTTGATGAAGCCCCGGATCTGCTCGTGCAGGTCCGCGCCCGCCAGCACCCGGTGACGCTCGGCGTAGATCACCTTGCGCTGCCGGTTCATCACCTCGTCGTACTTCAGAACGTTCTTGCGGATCTCGAAGTTCTGCTGCTCGACCTGGTGCTGAGCTGAGGCGATGGCCTTGGAGACGATGCCCGACTCGATCGGGACGTCGTCCGGGATGTTCAGCCGCGTCATGATCATCTCGACCCTGGCCGAGTTGAACAGGCGCATGAGATCGTCTTCGAGCGAGAGGTAGAAGCGCGACTCGCCCGGGTCGCCCTGGCGCCCCGACCGGCCGCGGAGCTGGTTGTCGATGCGCCGCGACTCGTGCCGCTCGGTGCCCAGCACGTAGAGGCCGCCGAGATCGGTGACCTCGTCGTGCTCGGCCTGAACGGCCTCCCTGGCCTTCTCCAGCGCCTCGGCCCAGGCCTTCTCGTACTCTTCGGGGGTCTCGACCGGGTCCAGGCCCCGGCCGCGCAGCTCGAAGTCCGCCCGGAAGTCGGGGTTGCCGCCGAGCATGATGTCGGTGCCCCGGCCGGCCATGTTGGTGGCGACCGTGACGGCGTGCTTGCGACCCGCCTCGGCGATGATCGCCGCCTCACGCGCGTGGTTCTTGGCGTTGAGGACCTCGTGCTTGACGCCTTTGCGCTTGAGCTCCTTGGCGAGACGCTCGGACTTGGCCACGCTGGTGGTGCCGACCAGGACCGGCTGGCCCCGCTCGTAGCGCTCCTTGATGTCGTCGACACAGGCCAAGAACTTGGCGTCCTCGGTCTTGTAGACCACGTCGGCCTGGTCCTTGCGGACCATCGGCCGGTTCGTCGGGATCGGGACGACGCCGAGCTTGTAGGTCTGGTGGAACTCGTTGGCCTCGGTGGCCGCGGTGCCGGTCATGCCGGACAGCGTGGCGTAGAGGCGGAAGTAGTTCTGCAGCGTGATCGTGGCGAGGGTCTGGTTCTCGTCCTTGATCTTTACGCTCTCTTTGGCCTCGATGGCCTGGTGCATGCCCTCGTTGTAGCGGCGGCCGTGCAGGACTCGGCCGGTGAACTCGTCGACGATCAGGACCTCGCCGTCGACGACGATGTAGTCCTTGTCCTTCTTGTAGAGTTCCTTGGCCTTCAGCGCGTTGTTGAGGAAGCCGACCAGGTGGGTGTGCTCGGGCTTGTAGAGGTTGTCGATCCCCAGCCAGTCCTCGACCTTCTCCACGCCCGACTCGAAGATGCCCACGGTGCGCTTCTTCTCGTCGACGGAGTAGTCGCCGGTGTTCTCCTCGCCGTCCTTGCCCTCGGTGCCCCTGCGGAGCCGGGGCACGATCTTGGCGAACTCGGCGTACCACTTGCCGGACTGCTCGCCGGGGCCGGAGATGATCAGCGGCGTCCTGGCCTCGTCGATGAGGATCGAGTCGACCTCGTCGACGATGGCGAAGTTATGGCCGCGCTGGACGCACTCCTCCAGCGACCAGGCCATGTTGTCGCGCAGGTAGTCGAAGCCGAACTCGTTGTTCGTGCCGTAGGTGATGTCCGAGTTGTACTGCTTGCGACGCTCATCCGGCGGCATGTTCGCCAGGATCACGCCGACCTCCAGACCGAGGAAGCGGTGGATCCGGCCCATCTCGTCGGCGTCACGCTTGGCCAGGTAGTCGTTGACCGTGATGACGTGGACGCCCTTGCTGGAGAGCGCGTTGAGGTAGGCGGGGAGCGTACAGGTGAGGGTCTTGCCCTCACCGGTGCGCATCTCGGAGATGTTGCCCATGTGCAGGTTGGCCCCGCCCATGATCTGCACGTCGAAGTGGCGTTTGCCCAGCACACGCCGGGAGGCCTCACGGACGGTGGCGAAGGCTTCGGGAAGCAGGTCGTCGAGGGACTCGCCGTCGACATGGCGCTGCCTGTACTCCGCGGTGAGTGCGCGGAGCTCGGCGTCGGTCAGGCTCGTGAAGTCGTCCTCAATGGAGTTGACCTGGTCGGCGATCCGCTTGAGCTTACGCAGAAGCTTGCCTTCGCCTGCGCGAAGAATCTTATCGAGAAAGGCTGGCACTTTAGGTAAAGCTCCTCGCAGGTCTTCCGCGGCCGGACGGGCCCGGATGAGGACGAGACATGGTTCTCCGCTGCCATCGTAGGCGGTTCTACCACCGGACACAGCCACCCTGAAAGACGCTCTTCGCGTCCACGGAGTTCCCAGCGTCCTTTTTATAGGGAGTAGTACTCACCCTAAAGGGTATGCCGGTTTGCCCACGCGTATCGCGACAACCGGAGGCCTCCGGCGCGTCGCGAACCGGGGGAGACACCGTCTCGGCCGTCCGCGTCATGGGCGGGATCCCCGCCCTCGCCCTCCAGGTCTTCGAGGATGTCGTGGCGGACGCCCCGCGCGCGCCGTACGGCCCTGCGGGGCCCGCCCGAAGGACACCGGCATAGCCTTTTCGTCGGTGCGGCGCGCTAGCCTCCGCATCATGCCGACACGTTTCCCCTCCCAGGCCCCCTCCCGGCCCCCCTTCCCCGCCCGCCTTCCGGCCCCCGCGCCGGCCCTCTCCCCGGACCGGCCATGACGCCTCCCGGACCGGCCTCGACACTGGAGCTCTCCGCCAACGAGGCCCGCCGGATCATCCTGCGCGCCCAGGGCCTCCTGGGCGCCGACGCCCGCCGCGGCGGGGCCGCGGCGACCCTGCGCCGGCTGGGAGCGGTCCAGCTCGACACGATCTCCGTCCTGGCCCGTTCCCACGAGCTCGTCGCCTACGCCAGGCTCGGCGCGGTCGGCAGACGGCAGGTCGAGCTGGCCTACTGGGACGATCCCGCCCGCGCCTTCGAGTACTGGTGCCACGCCGCCTGCGTGCTGCCGATCGACGACTGGCCCCTCTACGCCTTCCGGCGCAGATACTTCCGCGCCAGGAAGCAGCACTGGCACGCCCTGCCCGCCGACGTGGACAAGGTGCTCGATCGGGTCCGCGAGAACGGCCCGCTGACCGCGACCGACATGGGGGGCGCCAAGAACGGCGGCACCTGGTGGGACTGGTCCGACTCGAAGATCTCCGTCGAGTGGCTGCTGAACACCGGCGAGGTGGTCTGCACCCGCCGTACCGGCTGGCGCCGCGTCTACGACCTGGCCGAGCGCGCGGTCCCCGCCCACCTGCTGGCCGAGGAGCTCACCGACGCGGAGTGCGTCGGCCGCCTCGCCCGGATCGCCGGGCGGGCGCTCGGCGTCGCCACCCGCGCCGACCTCGTCGACTTCCTCCGCCTCAAGCTCCCCGAGGGCGCCCTTTTGGACAGGGCGCTGCTCGACGGCGCCGCCGGCCTCGTCCCGGTGCGCGTCTCCGGCTGGCCCGAGCGGTCGGCGAGCGCCTGGGCCGACCCGGCCGCCCTGCGGAGCGAGCCCCGGGGCCGCCACCGCACCACACCGCTCTCGCCGTTCGACTCCCTGGTCTGGGACCGGGCCCGCACCGCCCGCGTGTTCGGCTTCACCCACCGCCTGGAGGCGTACGTCCCGAGGGATCGGCGGGTCCACGGCTACTTCGCCATGCCCGTCCTCGCCGGGGGCCGGCTGATAGGCCGGATCGACCCCGCCCGGGAGGGGTCCACCCTCGTCGCGCGTCAGATCGGCCTCGAACCCGGGGTCAACCGGCGTGGGGCCGTCGAGTCGCTGGCCGACGCCCTCCGGGAGGCGGCGAGCTGGGTCGGCTGCGACGACGTCCGGGTCGAGCGGGTGGACCCGGACCTGGCGGCGCCCCTTGAGAGGGCTCTGACCCGCTGAGACCCGGGACCGGTGAACCGCCGGACCCCAGAGGGGTGGGGCTGGTAGGACTGGGACGTGTGGGTGGTGCCCGGTGGGCCGGTCACCACCCACAGGTCTCTCAGGTGATTTCGAGCATTCGCTCGCGGACCGCGTAGACGACCGCCTCCATCCGGGAGTGGAGTTGCAGTTTGTCCAGGATGTTGCGGACGTGGTTCTTCACGGTGTTCTCGGAGATGAACAGTTGCTTGGCGATATCACGGTTGTTCATGCCCTTCGCGACCAGGCGGAGCACCTCCATCTCCCGGTCCGTCAGTCGGGGGACGGGAAGCTGGGGGGGCCGCTCGGCCTCCTTGCGGCTCATGTTGGCGAACTCCGTGATGAGCTTGGCCGCCATCGCCGGGTTGATCAGCGACTGCCCTTCGTGGACCCCGCGCACCGCCTCGGGGACCTCGTCGAGCTGCACGTTCTTCAGCAGATAGCCGGTGGCACCCGCCTTGATCGCCTCGAAGAGATCCTCCTCCTCGTCGCTCACGGTGAGCATGATGATCCGTGTGCTCGGCACCGATGCCTTGATCTCACGGGTGGCCTCGATGCCGCTTCTGCGGGGCATCCGGACGTCCATGAGCATGACGTCCGGGGTGAGGCGGTCGGCGAGCTCGACCGCCTCCTGACCGTCGCTGGCCTCACCGACCACCTCGATGTCCGCCTCCGCGGCCAGCGCCATCTCCAGGCTTCGGCGGATCAGCGCGTGATCGTCGACGATCAGCACGCGGATCGGGTCACCTCGCCTGGCAGGGCGGGTCGCCTCGTCGGATTCCGTCACGCCTCCTCCTCGGGGGGCCAGAGCCGTTGGACCGCCATGATTACACGGGTTTCCGGTCCTGGGGTTGGTCGGAGAGGATCTTCGAACGCGTCCGTTCAGGGTTCGACGAGCCGCAACACGCCGTAGTTGTAGCCCTGCCGGAGGTACACGACGCTCGGCTGCCCGCTCTCCTTGTCACGGAAAAGGTAGAAGTCGTGGCCGACCAGCTCCATCTCCAGGAGCGCCTGGTCGATGGTCATCGGGTCGGCCTTGTGGTGCTTCTCGCGGACCACCAGCGGCCCGTCGCCTTCCATCTCGATCGGGACGACGGCCCGGTCCTCCGAGAGGTCGGCCTCGGCCTCGGCCACCGCGGCCGGCTTGTGCGCGGACACGGGGCGGGGCTGGACGGCCTCGGCCTCGGCCTCGAAGGACTGGGCGAGCGCGGTGGCGGTGAGCTCGGCGACGGAGGGGGGACAGTGGTTGCCGTGGTGGATCTTGCGTCGGTCGGCGAGGCGCCGGAGCCTTCCCTCAAGCTTTCCCATCGCCATGTCGAGGGCGGTGAAGCGGTCGTCGGCCGCGGCCTCGGCCCGCACGGCGGGACCGCGTGAGTGGATGGTGAGCTCGACCCGCTCCCGCGGGCCGTTGATGCGGCCGTTGGTTTCCCTGGTCACCTCCACATCAACGCTGATGAGCTTGTTGTCCAGGCGCTCGATCCTGGCCAGCTTGGTCGTCACGTGGTCGCGGAATCGGTCACTCACTCCGGTGTGCCGACCCTTGACGATGATTTCCATGCACAGCCCCCTTCGAATCCCGACGGTGGTACTAGCGGCACCCGCTCGGCCGACCTGGTCTTCGTCCCCACATCCGCCTGCTGAGGGTTTCGCAGCTCTTTGCCACTACATGCCCTTCTCTTCTGGCGAGGAACATCTGGCTCCTCGGGAAGGCAGGACTTACCTCTAAGCCGCACCGTGATCGACCGACGAGAAGTCGTCTTACGTGGACCGTTTGGCCTGCGGCTGGCATCGGCTAGCCAGGCCGACTCCCCTGAGGGGGTCGGTCCGGCGCAACCACGGACCCGAGCGGGTGCCATGGCTCAGACGCTATCCGTATACCGACCGAATGTCAGCCTGGCAGCCGCCCGAAGGATCACTTTGCGTCATCCCCGCCGGGAACGCCGGGGCCGGGGAGGGGTTCTTCGGCGGGCCGATATCCAGATATATGAGGATTTCTCATATCTGTCGGGCGGCCACAGGCTGCCGACCGGGACAGGGAGGTATGACTTCGGAGTGAGGCCGGCACCGCACCGACCCTTTACGATCCGTTACCCTCCGTGATACCCGATAATTCGATCTTTCTTACTCTCCGGCGTGTCGCGGCGACCACGGCGGCCAGTGAGACCGTGACACCGGCCTCGCGCAGTGCCCTGGCCGCCTCGGCGAGGGTCGCACCCGTGGTGACGACGTCGTCAACCAGCACAACCGCCCCCACGCCGCCCCAGGAACGTGCCACAGCCCCGTTCCGGCCACCCGTAACCCCGAATGCCCCAGAGAGGTTCTCGGCCCTCTGGAGCGCGCTCAGCCCCGCCTGATCGGCGAGACGGCGGCGCTGAGTGAGCATCCTCGCCACCGCCGCCGGCCACCCGGCGCCGCGGAGACAACCGGCGGCCAGCTCCGCGAGCCGGTCCACCGGGTCGTGCCCGCGCCGCCTGCCGGCCGGACGCGCGCTCGGCACCGGGACGAGCACCACCGGCCGCTCCCCCGCCGCGGCGGCCACCGCGAGCGCGAGCGCCCCGGCCAGCGGACGGGCGAGGGCCGTACGGCCGCGCTCCTTGTAGGCGAGGATCGCCCCCCGCGCGGCACCGGCGTAGACGGCCGCCGACCAGCACTCGGGCAGGCCGGCCGGGGACGGGTCGGGCATCCTTCGCACGGGCTGCCCGTGCAGCTCGGCCGTGCAGCCGGGGCAGAGGAGGGAGCCGGGCGCGTCGCATCCGGCGCAGCGGGGCGGCAGGACCAGGTCGAGCAGGGCGGTCGGCACGGCTCCACCGTGCCAGGCCCCACCGACAAACGGCCCCTCCCGCCCAGGCGAACGACGCACCCGGGAAAGGACCGGGCCCGCCGCCGGGGTGCCGGGTGCCGAGGGCCGGGGTTCAGCCCAGGGGGTAGGCCGGGGCCGACGGGCCGTTGGGGGCGAAGTCCTGGGAGCCCTTCTCGTCCTTGACCAGGGGCTCCCACTTGGCGGAGGTCCAGTAGAGGATCTGCCGCTTCTTGTCGTCGTCCACGGCTCCGGCCAGCAGGGAGCCGTCCAGCGCGGTGATGGTCTGGATCCGCGAGTCGGAGGCCAGGGACTTGGGCGCCGCGGTGACCGAGGCCTCCAGCAGCTCGGACTTGCCGGTGAGGACGTAGAGGGTCTTGCCGTCCTTCCAGGCGATGTCCTTGATCGTCTGTTTGCCCTCGGCGGGCACCACCAGCTGCAGGTTGGCGATCCGGGTGGCGTTCCCCTGGCCGATGACCGTGCCGATCTTGACCTGCTCACCCTGCGCGTCCCTCACGACCGCCGCTACGTGCACCCCGTCCCGCGCGACCTTGAGCGATGTGACGTAGACCGTCTCCAGGTCGGGGGCGGAGACCTCGTAGCGCTGCCCGTCCCGGAAGCGCATCACCTTCGAGGTGTGGTCGTCGCGCCGGTTCACCGTCCACATCGTCTGGTAGCGGTCCCAGCACGGCGGGGCGAGGGAGTCGCCGGTGACCCACTCCTGCCACTGCCCGCCCGTGACGAGCGGGGCGACGGCGATGCGTCTGTCGCCCCCCGACAGCGCGGCCACCTGCGCCTGGGAGTTGATCGCCGGGTGGTCGCGGGCGCCGTCCTTCTCCCCCGCCTTACCGGGCACCGGCTGCCCGGTCTTCTCCTTGCCGAGCAGCCACAGCGCGCCGTCGGCCATGTAGTACGGATAGATCTCGCCGGGGGTCGTCCAGGGATCGAACGTCGACTGCTCCTGGGCGTCGATGGAGAGCGGGTTGTCGGTGTAGTACGGCTCACCGCCCACCCTGACCTCGAAGCCCCAGCCGCCCTTGGTGAGCTCGGCGAGCGTCGCGGCGAGCTGGGCCGACATCGGTCCGACCAGATCGGCGGCCACCCGCCTGGTCAGGTTGACCACGACACGGTTGTTCTGTGTGGTGACGTCGATGAGCTCGGTTCCGTCGAAGGCGGACCGCACCGCGCCCTTGAGCGAGCTGCTCGGCCCGTCGAGCAGCCGCTCGACCGTCGTCTTGGCGAAGTTGGCCGTGGGGTCGATCGGCACCCGGACCTGGTCGATCACCAGGCCCTTCCACCCCGGATCCAGGAAGTACAGATCCACCTTGAGGTAGGCGCGGTCGGCGTCGGCCTCCGACAGCAGCAGCCCCTGGGGCGCCGCGCTGATCCGCCAGCCGTTCGGCCCCTTGACGAGGGAGAAGGGCTCGTTCAGAAGACCGCCGCTCGGCCGGTACCGGCCGTCCTGGTCGATGATCGCGGTGACGGTGCCCTTCAGGGTGACCCGGCTCTCCTTCAGGCCCGCCTGCACCGCCAGGGGTTCGCCCTGTTTGTAGACCGTCACCCCGCTGTGCGGGTCCCACTTCTTGGCGAAGTCGTCGGTGAGGTAACGGCGCGCGATGTCGCGTTTCGGGTCGTCGACACTCGCCATCGCGGCCCGGAACCCGGTGACGACCTCCTCGGCCGACCAGCCGGGGTTCGGCGGCACGGCGATCACCCGCGCGTACGGGTCGCCCAGCGGATTGCCCTTGCGGACGTTGTCCACGGCGATGGACCCGCCCCCGATGGGGATCACGGAACAGGCCGTCCCCCCGCAGGTCAGCGCGGCCACCAGCATCGCCGTGCCCACGCGCCTGCCGGTCCCGGCCCGCACCGCGCCCGCGCGTCCGCCGGTTCCCGCCCGCACCGCGCCCGGCCGCCCGCCGGCCTCGGCCCGCGTCACACCCGGCCGCCCGTCGATCTCGGCCCGTGTCACGCCGGCCCGTCCTCCGGTCCTAGTCCGCATCGCGCCCCCCGTCGGCCGCCGCCGGTGCCAGCACCGGTGTCATGTGCCCCCGCCACGTCCGCCGCATCTCCACCTCCGGTGGGACCAGCGGCAGCGGTGAGCCGCGCAGCGGCGCCCCGGCCACCCTCGGCAGCGAGAGCCGGAACTGGGAGCCCTCCCCGTGGGCACCCCACGCCTGGAGCCAGCCGCCGTGCAGTATCGCGTCCTCACGGGAGATCGCCAGTCCCAGGCCGGTGCCGCCGATCGTCCGCGCGCGGGAGGGGTCGGCCCGCCAGAACCGGTCGAAGACCATGTTCTCCTCACCCGGCTTCAGGCCCACCCCGTGGTCGCGTACGGCCACGGCCACCGCGTCCCGGTCCGCTCCGACCAGAACGACGATGTCACGGCCCTCACCGTGCTCGATCGCGTTGAACAGCAGGTTGCGCAGGATGCGCTCGACCCGGCGGCTGTCCATCTCGGCTATGCAGGGCTCGCCAGGCAGGCGCAGGTCGAACCGGGTGGAGTGGCGCTCGGCCAGCGCCTCGGAGTCGCCGACCGCGCGCAGCACCACGTCCCTGACGTCCACCGGCTCGACGTCCAGCTCCGCCGCGCCGGCGTCGTAGCGGCTGATCTCCAGCAGGTCGGCGAGCATCGCCTCGAACCGGTTGAGCTGGTTCTGCATCAGCTCGGCCGAGCGCGCGACCATCGGCTCGAACTCCTCGCGGGCGTCGTAGAGCAGGTCGGCGGCCATCCGCACGGTGGTCAGCGGGGTGCGCAGCTCGTGCGAGACGTCGGAGACGAACTGCCGCTGGACATGGGAGAGCTCCTCCAGCTGATGGATCTTCAACGCCAGGTTGGCGGCCATCTCGTTGAAGGAGGCGGCCAGACGGGCCAGGTCGTCCTCGCCGCGAACCTTCAGGCGCTCGTCCAGGTGCCCGGCCGCGAGCCGCTCGGCGGCCTGGCGGGCCAGCCGTACCGGCGTGACCACCTGGCGGGTGACCAGCGAGGAGATCGCGGCCAGCAGCAGCACCAGGGCTGCGCCGACGAGGATGAGCATCCGCCGGACCGAGGTGAGGGTCTTCTCCTCCTCCTCAAGCGAGATCAGATGGTAGATCTCGTATCCGTCGTCCAGCCCGGTCCCGTAGGTGTCCAGGCGGGTGCCGATCACCATGCCCGGAACCGAGTCGCGTCTGCCCTTGTAGCGCAGCGACGTGTAGCGGGTGGTCTCCTCGTCCGCCGACTTCCTGAGCACGTCGTGGTGGAGCCTGACCGGGATGCTCACCGGATCGATGTTGGTGGTGGCGTAGAACTCGCCCGGCTGGTGCTCGTTGCGAATGATCACCGAGTACCGGAGCGCGGGCCCCGCCCGGCCCGCGAGCGCCGCGACCGCCTGGCCGAGCGGGCTGTCTCCCTCTCGCTGAAGCGTCTGCCCCGGTTCGGCCGACTGCTTGGCGGCGTCGCCGTCCTGCTGGTTGAGATAGCCGAGCACCGCCTTGCGGTCGGCCTGCGCCTCGCTTTTCGCCGCGCGCTCCCTGTCCCCCAGGGTGGTGGTGATGATGGCCTGCATGAGGAAGACTCCGAGCACGACGACCACCACGATGGAGATGACCATCGTGCTGGTGACCACGCGCAGCTGCAGGGAGCGCCGCCAGCCCCTGCGCGCGCCGCCGACGGCGCGCCGCGCACGCCGCCTGATCCCGCGCACCATCTGGAGCGGGGTGCGGCGGCGCTTCCTGGGTGTGGGCATGCCGGGGTCCGGGGAGAAGGCCGCGAGGACTTAGGCCGGGCCGGCCTTGTAGCCCACACCACGGACCGTCACCACGATCTCGGGGTGCTCGGGGTCTCTCTCGATCTTGGCGCGGAGCCGCTGGACGTGCACGTTGACCAGGCGGGTGTCGGCCGCGTGCCGATAGCCCCAGACCTGCTCAAGCAGCACCTCGCGGGTGAAGACCTGGCGCGGCTTGCGGGCGAGCGCGACCAGCAGGTCGAACTCCAGCGGAGTGAGGTTTATGGTCTCCTCCTCCCGCTTGACCGAGTGCCCGGCGACGTCGATGGTGATGTCGCCGATCTGCAGGATCTCCGGCGTCGGCTCGTCGGTGCGGCGCAGCCGGGCGCGGACGCGGGCCACCAGCTCCTTCGGCTTGAACGGCTTGACGATGTAGTCGTCGGCTCCGGACTCCAGGCCGAGCACCACGTCGATGGTGTCGCTCTTGGCCGTCAGCATGACGATCGGCACACCGGACTCGGCGCGGATGCGGCGGCACACGTCGATGCCGTCGGCGCCGGGCAGCATCAGGTCGAGCAGCACCAGGTCCGGCCGGGTGTCACGGAAGGCGTCGAGTGCCTTGTCCCCATCGGAGACGAAGGAAGGTTCGAAACCCTCCCCGCGCAGCACGATGCCGAGCATCTCGGCGAGAGCGGCGTCGTCGTCGACGACCAGCACGCGTCCTTTCATGGCCCCTCATTCGTTTTACGCAGTTTGGGAGTTTTCGGGGTAAGCGGCACGGTTGTCGAAGATTACCCTTGTCGAGCCACTGGATGACACAGCCCGACCAGCAGACATCCGAGTACCAGATTTTAGGCGCACACAACGTAAGGCTCGCAGGAGCACCCCCGCGCGGCCCCCTCCGGCCCCGGCGACTGCGGACGCCAAGCGGAGGTGGTCACGTTCCCAGTCTGAGGTAAACGACCGCGTCTCGGCCATCCCTCGGGGATCTCCGCCGGTCTCCCGGGGTGAAACCGCGCCGTGATCTCCCGATCAGCACAACCAGTGTGGCCACATGTCAGGATTGGGATATGTCAGACGGTCACGGCTCCACTCCCGACACGCCACCCGGCTGGGCGCCCAACCAACCTCCGCCGTACGGCGACGCTCCGGGTTCGCCGTGGACCGCCCCCGGCGCCGGTCCCGGCACTCCCCCGGCGCCGCCCCCGCCACCATCGCCGCCGCGGCAACCGCAGGGCGAGCAGCCTCCTCCGCCGTACCAGCACCATCCCCACAGCCCCTACGGTCCCTACGGCGGGCAGCCGCCGTACGGCTACCGCCCGCAGCCGCCCGTGCTGCGCCCCGGGATCATCCCGCTGCGCCCGCTCGGCCTCGGCGACATCCTCGACGGCGCGATCAAGTTGATCCGCTCCAATCCGAAGGCCGTCCTGGGCCTGTCGGCGATCGCCGCCGCGCTGAGCGCGATCCCGGTGGCGATCGGCCAGGCGATCACCCTGGGCAGAATGGGCACGGTCCTGAGCAGGGATCCGGCCGCGCTGGAGGGCAGCCCGCCGCAGGTGGGCTTCCTCGCCGAGTACGGCGCGCCCCTCGCCTCCTACGCGGTGCAGTTCGTCGCGGTGACCATGCTCACCGGTGTGCTGACCCGGATCCTGGGCCGCGCCGTCTTCGGCGGCCGGATGACGGTGGGCGAGGCCTGGCGGCTGACCCGCGGCAGGGTGCCCGCGCTGTTCGGGGTGGTACTCGCCCAGGTCCTGCTTCTGCTGATCCCCCTGGCCGTGGCGGTCGGGGTGATCTACACGCTGGTGGCGGTCGGCGCCGACATCGGGGTGGTGGTCGGCGTGGGGGTGCTGCTGACGCTGGCCTTCCTCGCCTACTCCCTGTCCGTCACCACCGGCCTGGCGCTCGCGGCTCCCGCGACGGTGCTGGAACGGCGCGGCGCCATCGCCTCCCTGAGCAGGTCCTGGTATCTGGTGAAGGGGGGTTTCTGGCGGACCCTCGGCATCCTGCTGCTGACCCAGCTCATCGCCGGACTGGTCGCCATGGTGCTCTCCATCCCGTTCACCATCGCCGGAGGCGTCGTCGGCGTCCTCGGGCAGGAGACCATCGGCTCGCAGATCGGCGCGGCCGTCCTGATCGCCATCGGCGGCACCATCGCGGCGATGATCACCTATCCGTTCCAGGCCGGGGTCAACGGACTTCTCTACGCCGACCGCAGGATGCGCGCCGAGGCGTTCGACCTGGTGCTGCAGACCGCGGCGATCGAGCAGCAGCGCCAGGGCTGGGTGCACGCGACGGCCGACGACCTGTGGGACCCGTCCGCCACGCCCGGCGGCCCCGGGCGGGGAGCCCCGTGGTCCGGTTCCTGACGGTTCTCCTCGACAGGGCGCCTCTCGACGCCACGGCGGCCCTCAACGCCGTGGTGTCCGCCGACGTCACGGTGCCGATCGACGTCGACCGCGGCCAGGCCCGGCGGGAGGCGGTCCTTGAGCTGCTCAGACCCGAGTACGCCAAGGAGTCCGCACTCGACCGCGTCACGCGGAACGTGAACCAGTTCATCGGCGACCTGCTGGACCAGGAGTCCGTGGGCGTCGTCGGCGGCGTGGCGGCGCGGATCGTGCTCGTCGCGCTGGTGATCGCCGCCGCCGTCGCCCTGGCCGTGGTCGCGCGACGGACGACGCGGGGCGGTACGGCACGGCAGGAGGGGATCTTCGGGAACGGCCGCCGCACCGCGGCCGAGCACCGTGACGCCGCCGAGGCTCTGGCCGCGGAGGGCCGGTGGGCCGAGGCGATCCGCGAACGGCTCAGGGCCGTCGCCCGTGATCTGGAGGATCGCGTCATCGTCGACTCCACGCCTGGCCGTACCGCGGGAGAACTCGCCGCCGAGGCCGGCCGCGCACTGCCCCGTCTGGCCGCCGAGCTGGCCTCGGCGGCCAGGGTGTTCGACGACGTGACCTACGGCGAGGTGCCGGGCACGGCCGCCGGCTACGAGGTCCTCCGCGACCTCGACGACCACCTGCGCGCCGCCCGCCCCACCCCCGCGCCCGCAGCGAAGGCGGTGTCACCGTGAGATCCCGCTCTCACCATGGAGGCGGACGTCACGCGAGGAGGCGTCCCCTCGGGAACCTCGCCGGACACGGCCGCTCGATGAGCCCGGCGCGCACCGCGCAGGCGGTCCCGTCGTGAGCCTCGGCGTCGCCCGGGGAGCGGAAACCCCGGGAGCGGGGCCGGGGACGGCCCCGCTGTCCGGTTCGACCTCCACCTCGCCGACCGCGAGAGGCGTCTGGCGCGGCGGCCGGGGCATCCTGCTGGTCGCGCTCATCGTGATCCTCGGCGCCGTCGCCGGCGTGCTGCTCAGCGGCGGATCCGGCGGGGGCAGGCCGCTCGACCCCGCCGACACCTCGCCCTCCGGCGGCAAGGGCCTGGCCCAGCTGCTCCGGGCCAACGGCGTGCGGGTCGTCCGGGTCACATCGGTCCAGGAGGCACAGGCCGCCAACCCGGGGAACAGCACGCTGCTGCTCACCGACACGTCCTTCCTCGGCGAGGAGGAGGCCAGGCTGCTCACCGCCATGTCGGCCGACCGGCTCGTGGTCGGCGCGCGGTCACACCTGGGGATCCTCGCCCCCGGGGTGATGCCCGGCCGGAGCGCACGGACCCGCTCACGCGAACCCGGGTGCGCGTTGCCGGCCGCGACCAGGGCGGGCAGCGCCTACCTGGGTGGCGTGCTCTTCGACGCGCCCGCCGGAGCGGCCCGCTGCTATCTCGCCGACGGCATGCCCAGCCTGGTCGGCTATACGGACGAGGGCCGGACCGTCACGGTCGTGGGTGACGGTCAGTTCATGACCAACCTGCGGCTCGCCGAGGACGGCAACGCCGCGCTGGCGATGAACCTGGCAGGGGCCAGGCCCACGCTGATCTGGCTGACCGCCCCGGAGACGGTTCCCGGCGCCACGGGCGGGAAGGGCCTCTACGACCTCGTTCCCCCGGGGGTCAAGTGGGCCGTGGCGCAACTGGCCCTCGCGGTGGTGCTGCTGGCGCTCTGGCAGGGCCGCAGGCTCGGCCCGGTGGTGACCGAGCGGCTGCCCGTGGTGGTCAGGGCCGCCGAGACCGTGGAGGGCCGGGCCCGGCTCTACCGGGCCAGACTTGCCCGCGACCGGGCCGCCGCCGCCCTCCGCACCGGTTTCGTCGACCGGATCACCCCCCGGCTCGGGCTGCCGTCGGCGGCCGGGCCGGACGCGAAGGTCGGCGCGATCGCCGAACGGACCGGACAGGCGGCCGCCTACGTGGGCGCCGCGCTGTACGGCCCGCCGCCGACCGACGAGGCGGGGCTGATAGCCCTGGCCGCATACCTGGACATGTTGGAAAGGCAGGTCAGAGAGTCGTGAGCGAGCGCAGCGAGCCGGCCGTCGGATACCCGGGGTCCGGGACCGGCGGAGGCGGCCTGGAGGGCACGCCACCGCGGAACAGCGGGCCGGCCGTACCGCCCTGGTCAGGTGGACCGGCCGGACCTGGCGACCCGGCGGAAACGGGGTTCGGCGGGGCCGTGCCCGGAGCGGACGGGGCCAGGGACGCGCTGGGCGCGCTGCGCGCCGAGGTCTCCAAGGCCGTCGTCGGCCAGGACTCGGTGGTCACCGGGCTGGTGATCGCCCTGCTCTGCCGGGGCCACGTCCTGCTCGAAGGCGTGCCGGGCGTCGCCAAGACCCTGCTGGTCAGGACGCTCTCGGCCGCGCTCTCCCTGGACTTCAAGCGGGTGCAGTTCACCCCGGACCTGATGCCGGGCGACATAACCGGCTCCCTGATCTACGACGCGAAGACCTCGGAGTTCGAGTTCCGCCAGGGCCCGGTCTTCACCAACCTGCTGCTGGCCGACGAGATCAACCGCACGCCGCCCAAGACCCAGGCGGCGCTGCTGGAGGCGATGGAGGAACGGCAGGTCAGCGTGGAGGGCAGCGCGCGCAAGCTGCCCGAGCCGTTCATCGTGGCCGCCACCCAGAACCCGGTCGAGTACGAGGGCACCTACCAGCTCCCCGAGGCGCAGCTTGACCGGTTCCTGCTCAAGCTGACCGTGCCGCTGCCGGAGCGCGCCCAGGAGATCACGGTGCTGGAGCGGCACGCATTGGGCTTCGACCCGCGCGACCTGTCCCGCGTCAGGCCCGTGGCCACCATCGAGGACCTGGACGCCGGGCGCGCGGCGGTCAGCCAGGTGCACGTCGGCCCCGAGGTGCTCGGCTACATCGTGGACATCGCCCGGGCCACCCGGCACTCGCCGTCGCTCCAGCTCGGTGTCTCACCGCGTGGCGCGACCGCGCTGCTGGCCGGGGCCAGAGCCTGGGCCTGGCTGTCCGGCCGCTCCTACGTGACCCCGGACGACGTCAAGGCGCTGGCCAGACCCGCGCTGAGGCACCGGATCCAGCTCCGTCCCGAGGCCGAGCTGGAGGGCGCGAACGCCGACGGCCTGATCGACGCCATCCTCGCCTCCGTCCCCGTCCCCCGCTGACCGATGGCACTGACAGGACGGGCCGCGCTGCTGGCCCTACTCGGCACGGTGGCCGTGCTGTTCGCGCCCAGCCCCGCACTGGCGACGGCGGGGGTGGCGCTGCTGCTCCTGGCCCTCGTCGCGGTGGATCTGCTGCTGGCCGGAGGCGTGCGCGGGCTGCGCTTCAGCCGCGCGGGCGACCGGCTGGTACGGCTCGGCGAGACCGCCACGGTCGAGCTGATCGTGGAGAACCCCGGCCCCCGCCGGGCCCGGGGCGTACTCAGAGACGCCTGGCCGCCCTCCGCCGGGGCCACGCCGCGGCGCCTGGCGCTGGACGTGCCCCCGGGGGAGCGCCGCCGCCTCGTCACCACGCTTACCCCCACCCGCAGGGGCGACCGCGAGGCGGTCACGGTCACCGTGCGCACGCTGGGCCCGCTGGGCGTCGCGGGCCGCCAGGGCTCCCACCGGGTGCCGTGGTCGGTCCGGGTGCTGCCGCCGTTCCTCAGCCGCAAACACCTGCCGGCCAAGCTGTCCAGGCTCAGGGAGCTGGAGGGCAGACATCCGTCGATGGTCCGGGGGCAGGGCACCGAGTTCGACTCGCTCCGTGAGTACGTGGTCGGCGACGACGTCCGGTCGATCGACTGGCGGGCCACCGCCCGCCGCAACGACGTCGTGGTGCGCACCTGGCGCCCCGAGCGCGATCGCCGGGTGCTGATCGTCCTGGACACCGGGCGCACCTCGGCCGGCCGGGTGGGCACCGCTCCGATCCCGCGGGCGGGAGAGCCCCCCAGAGGCGGGGACCTGTACGGCGGGGCGGCGGTCGTGCCGGGCTGGCCCCGGCTCGACTGGTCGATGGACGCGGCCCTGCTGCTGGCCGCGCTGGCCACCCGCGCCGGTGACCGGGTGGACTTCCTGGCCCACGACCGCGCGGTGCGGGCCTGGGTGTCCGGCGCCGGCCGTACCGAACTGCTGTCGACGCTGGTCAACACCATGGCCCCGATCGAGGCCGAGCTGATCGAGGCCGACTCGGCGAGCATGGTCGCGGCCGTCCTGGCCCGCGCCAAGCGGCGCTGCCTGGTCGTCGTGCTGACCGACCTGAACGCGGCGTCGCTGGAGGAGGGGCTGCTGCCGATCCTCCCCCGGCTCTCCTCCCGCCACCTGGTGCTCCTGGCGGCCGTCTCCGACCCCCAGGTCGCGGTGATGGCGGCCGGGCGCGGCACCTCCGAGCTGGTCTACAACGCCGCCGCGGCCGAGCGCCAGAACGCCGACCGGCGCAGGATCACCGCCCGGCTGCGTCGCCACGGTGTGGAGGTCGTGGACGCGGCCCCCGAGCAGATCGCCCCCGCTCTGGCGGACGCCTATCTGGCCCTGAAGGCCGCGGGCCGCCTCTGACCGTCGCACGCCCATGCCCCCTTCGAGCCCACGCCCCCTCCGCTCAGCACCCGGGGGAGCCTATCCGGCGCTCGGTGCGAGGTCGGGGGCCCGCTCAAGGTCACCGGTCTCCCTGGCGGCCAGGGCGCGGCGGCCGAAGAAGATCACATAGGCCAGGAACGCCGCCTCCGCGACCACCCCGATGCCGATGCGCGCCCAGGTGGGCAGGCCCGAGGGGGTGACCAGGCCCTCGATGAGCCCGGAGACGAACAGCACCACGACCAGGCCCAGCGCCACGCTCATCACCGCCCTGCCCTGCTCGGCGAGGGCCTCGGTGCGTTTGCGGGGGCCGGGGTTCACCGCCGTCCAGCCGAGGCGCATGCCGACGGCCGCGGCGAGGAAGACCGCGGTCAGCTCCAGCAGGCCGTGCGGGGTGATCAGGCCGAAGAAGATGTCCAGCTTGCCGCGTGAGGCCATCAGCCCGGCGGAGACGGCCACGTTGGCCGCGTTCTGCCACAGGATGTAGGGAATCGGCAGGCCGAGCAGGACGGCCATGGCGATGACCTGCATCGAGACCCAGGCGTTGTTGACCCAGACCTGACCGGCGAAGGAGGTCCCCGGGTGCTCCGAGTAGTAGTCGGCGAAGTCGTGGTCGACGAGCTGAGTGATCTCCTCCGGCGTGCCGACCGCGGCCTGGACCGCGGGATCACCCGCCACCCAGACGGCGACGACCGTGGAGACCAGGAGGAACGCGGCGGCGGTGGCGAGCCACCACCAGCGGGCCCGGTAGGCGACCACCGGGAAGGAGACCGTGAAGAAACGGATGAACTCCCGCCAGGCGGGGGTATGGGCACCGGTCACCGCCGAACGCGCACGGGCGACAAGCGCCGACAGACGTCCCACCAGGATCGGGTCGGCCTGCCCCGAACGCACGATGGACAGGTGCGTGGCGACCCGCTGGTAGAGGTCCACCAGCTCGTCGACCTCGGCGCCGTCCAGCGACCTGCGACGCCGGATCAACTCCTCCATACGATCCCAGGCCGGGCGGTGCGCGCTCACAAAGACGTCGATGTCCACCCGGAAAGCGTAGCCACATCCCCGATTTCCCCACTCCACCCGGACCGGGCCCGCCCGGCACCGGTCGACCAGGGCCGCGAATATCCCTGTTCCCGAATAGGTGGGGAACTCTCCGGGGCACCGGACGATGCCCTGGAGCCCACCTCCGCCGCCGGGCCGTCTTCGGGTGGATCATCGGGTCGAACACCCGGCGAACGGATGCCACCGGGAGGCGCTCACCGCATTCTCATCGTCAGGCCGCCCCCTTGGCCGCCACTGTCAGGGCGCGTAGTTCCCGGGCGGCGGGCAGGGTGCGGGCCTGCTCGGGGAGCGCCTCGATGACGTGACCGATGATCCGGCGCCGGTAGGGGGTGATCGGCGGCCCTTGAACGCCGGTGAGGGCATGGTCGAGGCCCTCGGAGACCTCGCGTTCACGGATCAGGCTGTGTGCCCGGATGAGCCGGAGATTGGCGATGCCGTGGACGAGCGCGGGCGAATAGAGGGCGTACGCGCGGTCCGCGGCGCGTACGGCCTCCCGTGTGTCGCCCAGCAGGGCGAACACCTCCGCCTCGGTGAAACGCAGCGCTCTTTCGGTGAAGCCCCAGTAGGTGAGCTCGTCGGCGGTGGCGCGGTCCGGCAGCCGGTCCCATGTCGTCCGGAGATCATCCAGCGCCGTACGGGCCGCCGCTCCGTCGCCTCCCCACTCGGCCGACTGCGCGGCGAGCATGGTCGCGCGGGCCGCGTAGGTACGTGCGAGCGCGGCGCTGGGCACGCCGCCCGAGATCCGTATGGCGTCATCGAGCAGACGGAGGCTGAGCTGGGGAGGGTAACCGGAGGCGAACGAGTTCCACGCCTCCGAGGCGCGCACCGACACCCGCAGATCACGATCCCCGGAGGCGTCGGCCGCACGACGGGCGGTCCGCTGCGATCGCCGCGCCTGGCTCGTGGCACGGATGTGGGTGAACTCCCCCGAAAGGGTCTGGGCGAGCGAGACGGTAACCCGCAGCAGCCCACTGTTCCTCATCGGGGTCCAGGGACCCCGCAACATGCCGGAGAACGCCTCGTCCTCATCCGTCACCTGTCCTCATCCGTCATCGGCGAGGACCCTTTTCGTCTCTCTCGGCCCACAAGGTCCCTGTTAGGTTGAGAGCGGAGCGCGAATCGTGGGAATCCGGTGGAAGCGATCGGCGACGGCCGACGCCACCGGGAAGGCGCGGCCTGACCGAGCAACCGAGCATAGGTAGGGTGCTGGTGTGTCCGATGTCGTAACCGGCGAGGCCGTTGTGGTCGAAGTCCGGATCGCCCAGCTGCCGAGCAGAGCCGCGGCACTGCTCATCGACATGCTGGTCCAGCTGGTGGCGCTGTTCGGCGCGTTCCTCCTGCTCGGCGCCCTCGCCCAGGACCTCGACATGGCGCTGACCACGATGATCTTCATCGTGTTCACCGTGCTCGTGATCGTCGGCTACCCCGTGATCTTCGAGACGCTCTCTCGGGGCCGCAGCCTGGGCAAACTCGCGCTCGGGTTACGGGTGGTCAGCGACGACGGAGGCCCCGAGCGCTTCCGGCAGGCCCTGTTCCGCGGACTGGCGGGCATGCTGGAGTTCTGGATGCTCAGCGGCGCCCCCGCGCTGATCAGTTCGTTGATCTCGGAGCGCGGCAAGCGGCTCGGCGACATCTTCGCGGGCACCATCGTGATCTCCGAGCGCGGTCCCCGGCGGTACGGCCCGCCGCTGGAGATGCCACCGCAGCTCGCCGCGTGGGCGGCGACGCTGGAGCTCTCCCGGCTGCCGGAGGGGGTGGCCGCCACCGCGAGGCAGTACCTCACCCGCTGGCACGATCTGTCGCCCACCGTCCAGCACGAGATGGGGGTGCGCATCTCCACCGAGATGTCGGCCTTCGTCTCCCCTCCCCCACCGGCCAGGGTGCCGCCGTTCGCCTACCTGACCGCCGTGCTGGCCGAGCGCCGCCGCCGCGATCACGTACGGCTGGCGCAGCAGACCGGCATGAGGCCGCCCGCCCAGCAGTGGCCCGGCCAACCGGCGCCCTACCCGCCGCGGCCCTACCCGCCCGGTCCCGTGACCGCGCCGCCCACGCCACCGTCACCGCCTCCCGCGCCGTCCCCCTCATCCGAGACGGCTCCGATCACCCCGGGCGGCTTCGCCCCGCCCGCCTGAGGTCCGGGCGCGCTCGGCGCCGAGGTCGGGGTTCACCGCGGACCAAGGGACGCTACGGGGTCACGCGCCGCGTCCGGCGAGTGCGGGTGAACGCCTCCGGTCAGGGCCGGCGGATCCCGTTGAGGACACCGTGGCCGGTCGGTCGACGGGCCGGATCCCACCGGGAGGCGCTCACCTTCGACATCACTGTCAGTCGTCGTGGCCGTGGTAGGACGCCTGGGTCTGCACGTTCAGCCGGTCCAGGTGAACCCGCCTGGCCGGGTCGGTACGGGGGTCACTGATCTTGAGGACGTCGAGTCCGTGGTGGAAGTCGCTGCCGTAGATGTAGCCGTTGTAGTAGTAGGCCGACCAGATGCCGCCCCTATTTCCGTTGGGCTCGGGGCCGCGCTCGAAGAAGCCGATCTCCTTCGGGTCGGCGGAGTCGGTGAAGTCGATGATGGAGACGCCGCCCTGGTACCACGCCTGGACCAGGATGTCGCGGCCCTTGACCGGGATCAGCGAGCCGTTGTGCGCGACGCAGTTCTCGGTGTCGGCCTGGTAGCGGGAGATCTTGAAGTAGCTCTTGAACACGAGCCCGCCGCCGGTGATGTCGTAGATGGCGTCGGCACCGCGGTTGGGCCCGGTGGTCTCGTTGCAGGTGGCCGCGCCGCCGCCCCCGAGCTCGTCGGTGAAGATGACCTTGGTGCCCTCGTTGTTGAACGTCGCCGAGTGCCAGAAGGCGAAGTTCGGGTCGGTGACGTGGGCCGTGACCACCGGATTGGCCCGGTCGGAGATGTCGAACAGCACACCGTCACCCATGCAGGCGCCGGCCGCGACGTCCCTCTCCGCGTAGACGGTGATGTCGTGGCAGCCGCTGGTGGGTATCAGCAGGCCGGGCTGGGTCTCGTTGCCGCCGTCGGGGAAGACGACCGGGGTGCTGACGACCGCGGCGTCGGTCGGGGTGCGGAGCGGTACCTTGATGATCGAGATCTTGTCGTGTGGCGGCGCGCAGTCGGGGAACGTCGCGTTCGGGTTGTAGGAGGAGACGTACAGGTAGACGTTCCGCCGGTCCCTGCCCTTGCCGGGAACGAGGGTCAGGGTGTGCGAGCCGCAGTTGGTCTCGACGGACTTGATGTACTTCGGACTCTTCTTGTCGGTGATGTCGAAGATCCGGACACCCTCCCACGACTCCTTGATCGACGCGCTCTGCGAGGTGCTGCTGCAGGAGTCGTTGTTACGGGAGGAGTCGACCGCGGTGAACAGCAGGTTCCCGTAGACCGACACGTCCATCTGGGAGCCGGGGCAGATGACGGCGCTGACGGCCTTGGCCTGCTTCGGGTTCTCGATGTCGTAGATCGAGAACCCGCCGTAGTTGCCGACATAGGCGTAGTCGCCCTGGAAGGCGATGTCGGAGTTGATCGTGCTTCCCAGCCCGATGGGCTTGGGCACGTTGGTCACGTGCGACACGTTCGGGCTGGTGACGACCTGTCCCGGCGGCGGGATGTCGGCGGCCTGGGCGGGCGCCGTGGCCAACGCCATCGCCACCGCCACCGCCGTCGCGACCGCGCCCATGACCGGGAACCGGCCCCCCAGGCCCTTCCCGAGAGGAGATACCACTACGAGCCTCCTTCCCTATGTGCCACAAAGGTCACATAAACGACTAAATGGTTCACCTCAACGGAAGATCAGACAAGCTGTCATAGTGTCAGTAAATTTTTCCGATATGCGGCCTTTACCGGGTTTCCCGGAGAAGGTTAAGGTCTTCTCTCACCGGAGTGTGAAAAAGGAGGCCTGGTGCGCGTAGCGCCCGTTCTTGTCGTCCTGGCCGGCCTGTCCCTCAGCGCGTGCACCGCCGACCCGGCGCCGCCCTCCGCGGGCTCCATCGCCCCTGTCATCGCGCCCGGGAGGCCGGGCGAGCCGGCCAGGACGATCGGTCCGAGCGAGGCCGCCACGGCCGTGCCGACCCCCACGGCCAACGCGGCGGACGTGAGATACGTACAGGACATGATCGTCCATCACCGGCAGGCCCTCGACATGGCGATCCTGGCTCCGGCGCGCGCCGGCACCCCGAGGCTGAAAAGCCTGGCCTCGCGCATCAAGGACTCCCAGCTACCGGAGGTCCAGGTCATGACCTCCTGGCTGCGGGAGCAGGGCCAGCGCCTGCCGGACCATCACGCGGGCCACGCCGGCATGCCCGGTATGGCCACCCCCGAGCAGATGGAGGCCCTCGCCGCCGCCTCGGGAGGGGAGTTCGACCGGCTCTTCCTCCAACTGATGATCGCCCATCACCGGGGCGCGCTGACGATGTCCGAGCAGGTGCTGACCGCCGGCTCACACCTGAGGATCGAGGAACTGGCCAACGAGATCGCCGCCACCCAGGCCGGTGAGATCCGCCGGATGCTGGAGATGCGGACGGCCGCCTGAGGGCGGGAGAGGACGTCAGGAGCCCAGGCGCCAGGAGCGGAGGTAGCCCTCCTGCTCGGAGGTCAGGCTGTCCACCTCGATGCCCGCGGCGGCCAGTTTGAGCCGCGCCACCTCCACGTCGACCTCCTCCGGCACGTCGTAGACCCCCGGGGCCAGCCTCAGGCGCTCGCGGGCCAGCCAGGCCACCGCGAGCGCCTGGGCGGAGAAGGACATGTCCATCACGGCGGCCGGATGCCCCTCGGCGGCCGTCAGGTTCACCAGGCGGCCCTCTGCCAGCAGCAGAAGCCTGCGGCCGTCGGCCAGGACGTACTCGTCGGTGTTGGGGCGCACCCCCGGGTGCATGGCCCCGGCCAGCTCGTCCAGCGCCCTGACGTCGATCTCGACGTCGAAGTGACCGGCGTTGGCCAGGATCGCGCCGTCCTTCATCAGCGTCAGATGCTCGCCCCTGATGACGTCGCGGTTGCCGGTGACGGTGACGAACACGTCCCCCACCCGGGCCGCCCTCGCCATCGGCTGGACGTCGTACCCCTGGAGCGAGGCGTCCAGCGCCTTGACCGGGTCGATCTCGGTGATCACCACCCGGGCGCCCAGGCCCCTGGCCCGCTCGGCCACGCCCCGGCCGCAGAAGCCGAACCCGGCGACCACCACGGTCTTGCCCGCCAGCAGGGTGTTGGTGGCGCGCATGATGCCGTCGAGGGTGGACTGGCCCGTGCCGTACCGGTTGTCGAACATCCGCTTGGTCCGGGTGTCGTTGACGGCGACGACCGGGAAGCGCAGGGCGTGCTCGGCGGCCATCTGCCGGAGCCTGATGATCCCGGTCGTGGTCTCCTCACAGCCTCCGGAGACCGTCTCCAGCAACTCGGTCCGCTCGGTGTGCAGGATGTTGACCAGGTCGCAGCCGTCGTCGACGACGAGGTCGGGGGAGATGTCGAGCGCCCGGTGGATGTGCCGGTAGTAGGTCTCCCGGTCCACCCCGGCCCTGGCGTGCACGGCGATGCCGTGGCCGCTCAGCGCCTCGGCGACGTCGTCCTGGGTGGAGAGCGGGTTGGAGGCGGCCAGCGCGATCTCGGCGCCGCCCGCCTTCAGCGCGCCCATGAGCACGGCGGTCTCGGCGGTCACATGCAGGCACGCGGCGACGCGCAGCCCGTCCAGCGGACGCTCGGCCGCGAACCGCTCCCCGATCGCGGTGAGCACCGGCATCGCCCGGGCCGCCCATCCGATCCGCCGCTCACCGGCGGCGGTCAGCGCGCTGTCCACGTCTCTCCCCGGATTGCCCGAGGGCCCCCGCGGAGCTCGCGGGGGCCCGGTGGAACGGTCGGTCAGTAACGGTAGTGGTCGGGCTTGTAGGGGCCCTCGACGTCCACGCCGATGTACTCGGCCTGGGCCTTGGTGAGCGTGGTGAGCTTCACGCCGAGCGCGTCGAGGTGGAGCCGGGCGACCTTCTCGTCCAGGTGCTTGGGCAGCACGTAGACGCCGACCGGGTACTGCTCGGTCTTGGCGAACAGCTCGATCTGGGCGATCACCTGGTTGGTGAAGGAGTTGGACATGACGAACGAGGGGTGGCCGGTGGCGCAGCCCAGGTTCATCAGGCGGCCCTCGGCGAGCAGGATGATGGCGTGGCCGTCGGGGAAGGTCCAGGTGTGGACCTGCGGCTTGACCTCCTGCTTCACGATGCCGGGGGTCTTCGCCAGGCCGGTGATGTCGATCTCGTTGTCGAAGTGGCCGATGTTGGACACGATCGCGTTGTGCTTCATCCTCGCCATGTGGTCGGCGGTGATGATGTCGAAGTTGCCGGTCGTGGTGACGAAGATGTCGGCGATGCCGACGACGTCGTCCAGCGTGGTGACCTGGAAGCCGTCCATGGCCGCCTGGAGCGCGCAGATCGGGTCGATCTCGGTGACGATGACCCGGGCGCCCTGGCCCCTGAGGGCGTCGGCGCAGCCCTTGCCGACGTCGCCGTAGCCGGCCACGACCGCGACCTTGCCGCCGATCAGCACGTCGGTGGCGCGGTTGAGGCCGTCGATGACCGAGTGGCGGCAGCCGTACTTGTTGTCGAACTTCGACTTGGTCACCGAGTCGTTGACGTTGATCGCCGGGAAGAGCAGCGAGCCGGCCTTGAACATCTCGTAGAGGCGGTGGACGCCGGTGGTCGTCTCCTCGGTGACGCCCTTGATCCGGGAGGCGATCTCGGTCCACTTCTTCTCGTCGGTGACGGTACGGCGGAGCAGGTCGAGGATGACCTTCCACTCCTCGGCGTCGTCCTCGGCGGCGGTGGGGACGGCGCCGGCCTTCTCGTACTCGACGCCCTTGTGGACGAGCAGGGTGGCGTCGCCGCCGTCGTCGAGGATCATGTTGGGGCCGTCACCGCCGGGCCAGAGCAGCGCCTGCTCGGTGCACCACCAGTACTCCTCCAGGGTCTCGCCCTTCCAGGCGAAGACCGGAACGCCCTGCGGGTCGTCCTCGGTGCCCGCCGGGCCGACGACGACGGCCGCGGCGGCGTGGTCCTGGGTGGAGAAGATGTTGCAGCTCACCCAGCGGACCTCGGCGCCGAGCGCGACCAGCGTCTCGATGAGCACGGCTGTCTGGATGGTCATGTGCAACGAGCCCATGATCTTCGCCCCGGCCAGCGGCCGGGCCTCGGCGTACTCCTTGCGGATGGCCATCAGACCCGGCATCTCGTGCTCGGCGAGCTGAATCTCCCTGCGCCCGAAGGCCGCAAGGGAAAGGTCGGCGACCTTGAAGTCCATGAATTTACCCCTCTGGTTGATGGTCTCGCTCGCCTCGCGCCCTCGCCGATCTCACGATCCTGCTTCGCTCCCGGGCAAGGCGGCCACTCCACCGGAAAAGTCGACGGTGTGAGTTTAGGTGGCCGACGCGGCGCGGCGCACCTTACGAACCGCTAATCTGACACAAGAATGTAAGATTCATCGGAAAGGCCGGAGAATGCGGATCACCGAGGCCGCCAGGCGGCTGGGCATGTCCCCCCGGATGCTCCGCTACCGCGAGGCGCTCGGCCTGCTCCCGCCGGTCAGGAGCCGGGGGGCGCACCGGCGGTTCGGCCCCGAGGAGCTCGCGGCCGTGGCCCAGAGCATGGAGCTGGAGAAGCGGTTCGACATCTCCCCCGCCGAGCTGTCCTTCGCGCTGCGGGTGCTGAGCGAGCCCTCGGTGGCGCAGGCCGTACGGGATCTGGGGCTGCGGATCGGCCGCATCCAGGCCCCGCGCCGGGCGCTGGACTTCGAGAAGGAGAAGGCGCTGCGCCTGCTCCAAGGTCGCTCCTAGGAGTGACGACGCCGTATCCCCCTGATCGAGACAATTCCTCCCATGGATGTCACCACCACGTTGAGCCGGGCCGAGAGGCGAATCTCGGCCTTCGACCTCCGGCGGGTCATCGAATCACCCCTCACGGACATCGTCGTCGCCGCCCTGCTCGCGGGCTTCGCCGTGCTGGAGACCGCCGGCATGCGCCACGGCACGATCGCCGTCCTGCCCGCGCTGCTGGCCACCGCGCCGCAGGCCGTCCGCCGCCGGCACCCCTGGCCGGCCCTCCTGCTGACCCTGCTCGGCGCCGGGCTGGGGGTGATCAACATAGGTCCGCCCAGCCTCCCCCTGGCCGTCGCCCTCTCGGGCGTGCTGTCCTTCTACACGCTCCTGCGCCGGCTCGGACGGAGAGGCGCATGGGCCCTGACGGCGCTCATCTCCGTCCTCGTCGTACTGTTCGACAGGGCGGTCGGTCTCCTGCTCGACAGGGCGATCGGTCTCCACTCCGGGGGCGGCGTCGTCGCGGTGTTCCTCGGCGTGATGATCGCGACCGCCCTGCTCGCGGACGTACGGCGGAGCCGCACCGAGATCAAGGAGGTGCGCGCCGACAACCTGGAGACCCTCAGGGAGCGGGCCGCGATGGCCGAGCGGGCCAGGATCGCCCGGGAGATGCACGACATCGTGGCCCACTCGGTGTCGTTGATCGCCGTCCAGGCCGAGACCGCGCCCTACACGCTCGACGACCTCGACGACCGGACCAGGCGGGAGTTCGCCGAGATCGCGACCTCCGCCCGCACCACGCTCACCGAGATGCGCCGCCTGCTCGGCGTGCTCCGCGCCGACGTCCCCACCGCCCCGGAGACCGCGCCACAACCGGGGCTGGCGCGGCTTCCCGAGCTGGTCGGGCGGCACGACGGCGAGGTGGACCTGGACGTGGTCGGCGAGCAGGTGCCGGTCCCGCAGGCCGTGGACGTCTCGGCCTACCGGATCGTCCAGGAGGCGCTGACCAACGCCCGCGTCCACGCCCCCGGCGCCCGGGTCTCGATCGAGCTCACCTACCGCCCCGCCCTGCTGGTGCTGCGGATCGTCGACAACGGCCCCGGCCCCGCCGCGGACCCGCCGGACGGGCATGCCGGTCGGCACGGCCTGGTCGGCATGCGCGAGCGCGCCCTGGCCCTCGGCGGCTGGTTCAACGCGGGTCCCGGCCCCACCGGGGGCTTCCTCATCCAGGCCGGCCTACCTCTGGACTGATCTCCGCCATGTCCCCCGTCACCCCCTCCCCCGGCACACCGGACACGCCGGACGCGCCTCAGGGAGGCCACCCCGGCGAGCCCGTCTCCTCCAACCGGCCCCGGCGGCCCCGGCGGGCCGGCCCCCCGCCCACCGCGGCACCGGACGGACGGATCCGCGTGCTGGTCGCCGACGACCAGCCGATCGTGCTCCGCGGGTTCTCCGCCGTACTCGACGCGCAGCCCGACCTCACCGTCGTGGGCACCGCCCCGGACGGCGCGCGGGCGGTCCGGCTGGCCGGGGAGACCCACCCGGACGTCGCGCTCCTCGACATCCGGATGCCGGAGATGAACGGGATCGAGGCGGCCCGCCGGATCCTGGAGAACGAGACGACCAGGGTCATCATGATCACCACATTCGACCTGGACGACTACGTGTACGACGCGCTCACCGCGGGGGCGAGCGGGTTCCTGCTCAAGGACGTCCGGGCGAACGACCTGGCCGACGCGGTCCGGACGGTGGCGCGCGGCGACGCGCTGCTCGCCCCGAAGATCACCAGGCGGCTGATCGCGGAGTTCTCCCGCCGGCGCCGCCCGGCACCGCCCGGCCCGCTGACCCCTCGCGAGACGGAGGTGCTGCGCCTGATCGCCCGGGGCCTGTCCAACGCCGAGATCGCGGCGCACCTCGTGGTCACCGAGCACACCGTCAAGACCCACGTGGCCCGGCTGCTGGCCAAGCTCGGGCTGCGCGACCGCACCCAGGCCGTCATCCACGCCTACGAGTCGGGGCTGATCGTCCCGCACACCTGAGACGCCCCGCACGCCGGCCGTCGCGGACCGCCTCCCCATGGGAGGACCCCGGGGACACGGACGTCCCCGGGGTCCTCGGGAACCTCAGAGGGAGCCGTTGACCCTGCTCTTGTCCAGATCCGGCTCCAGGTAGATGACGCGGGCCGCCGGCACGGCGGCGCGGATGCGCTGCTCGGCCTCGTCGATGCCCCGGGCCACCTCGGCCGCCGTCTCGTCGTGATCCACCGCGATCTTGGCGGCGACCAGGATCTCCTCCGGTCCCAGGTGGAGGGTGCGCATGTGGATGACCCTGGCCACCTCCGGCACGCCCTGGAGCGCGGTGACGATCTGCCTCTCGACCTCGGGGCCCGCGCTCTCACCGATCAGCAGCGACTTGGTCTCGACCGCGAGGATGACCGCGATGATCGCGAGCAGGACGCCGATCGCCATCGTGCCGACGCCGTCCCAGACACCGTCACCGGTGATCACGGCCACCGTCACGCCGAGCAGCGCGAGGATCAGGCCGACCAGGGCGCCAAGGTCCTCCAGCACGATGACCGGCAGCTCGGGCGACTTGGACCGCCGGATGAACTGGACCCAGGACTGGTCGCCGCGGACCGCGTTGGACTCCCTGATCGCGGTACGGAAGGAGAAGCTCTCCGCGACGATCGCGAAGATCAGCACCCCGAAGGCCACGATCGGCGTCTCCACCGGGCGCGGGTCGTGGATCTTTTCCCAGCCCTCGTAGAGGGAGAAGAGCGCGCCGATGGTGAACAGCACCACCGCCACCACGAAGGCGTAGAAGTAGCGCTCCCGGCCGTAGCCGAACGGGTGCTCGGCCGTCCGCTCCCGCTCCGCGCGCTTCCCGCCGACCAGCAGCAGCACCTGGTTGCCCGAGTCGGCCAGGGAGTGGATCGACTCGGCGAGCATCGACGACGAGGTCGTGACCAGATAGGCGCCGAACTTGGCCACCGCGATCGCGAGGTTCGCGGCCAGAGCCGCGATGATCGCTTTAGTACCGCCGCCCGCGCTCACGGCAGCCTCCACTCATATAGCGATAAAAGACGAGACAGGATACTAATGTGAAATTCTCGCCTTGAGTTCGGTGATGGCCGAAACCGGGGTCGGGTCGACCCCGTACCCGATGGCGAGGTATGTACTCGCGTAGTCGCCCAACTCTATGAGGGTCGCGAGCCGCTCCAGCGGATGCACCCCCTCCGCGACGATCTGGGTGACCGGAACGCCCCGGTCCTCGGCCAGCCGTACGGACGCCTCGCGGCGCCGTACCACCTGGGGGTGCTCGTCCACGTCGCGCAGCACGAACAGCCGCAGCGACCGCCCCGCCTCGTCGGCGAAGATGTCCCGCCTGGCCAGCGGGCCGTCGAACGCCACCACCTGATTGTGGTTGGCCTCCGGGATCTCCCCCCAGATCGCGGGATACTTACCGTTCTCGTTGAGCTGGCAGGCCCACCGGTAGGCGGCGACGGCGGCCGGCGAGGAGGAGCCCCAGATCATCGGCACCGTCTCGGCCAGCTCCATGGCCAGCGACTTGCCCGGGTTGATGAAGGACTCGCTCGTCGGGCGGCACCGGTGGGCGACGTCCTCCAGACGCTCCGCCGTGGCCTCGAACACCTCGTCGTCCACCTGGATCAGGCCCAGCTCGGCGGCGGCGACCACCAGCGGGACCGAGAGCGCCCAGACTGCGGTACGCGGCTGCCCTCGGGTGACGACCGGCACGAAGGCCGCACCCGACTGCCGGGCGACCGCGTGCAGCGGCGAGTCGGGCGCGCCCAGCACGAGCAGGCGGCACCCCCTGCGGACGGCCTCCATCGCCACCGCGAGCGTCTCCTCGGTCTTTCCCGAGCAGGACACCGCGATCACCAGGTCGGTCCCGCCGACCCAGCCGGGCAGCCGGTAGGAGCGCACGGTCACGATCGGCAGCGGGACACCGTGACCGCACACCGCGTTGAGGATGTCACCGGCGATGCCGGAGCCGCCCATACCGGCGACCACGATGGACCGCGGCCGGCCCCCCTTGGCCAGCGACCCGAGGCCCGCCTCACGCGCGGCCCGGTGGGAGGTGCGGACCTGCGCCGCCGAGGCCGCCACCGCGCGGAGCATGCCCGACGGGTCGCCGTCGGCCAACCGACCCTGATCGTCGAGCCGATCGGGCTCCCAGCTCACGACTTCCGCGCCTCGTCGACCAGCAGCACCGGGATGTCGTCCCGGACCGGATACACCAGGCCGCAGGAGGCCGAGGTGCACGACAGCTCGTCCGTCTCCGGCTCGGCGCGGAGCGGGGACTTACAGTGCGGACAGGCCAGGATCTCCAGCAGCCAGTCGTCGATCTTCACTCGCTCAGCTCCTCACGACAGCGAGAACTTCGTCCCTGATCGCTGCCATCTGAATCTCGTCGGCCGCCTCGGCGTTCAGCCTGAGCAGCGGCTCGGTGTTGGACGGACGAAGATTGAACCACCATCCGGGGCCGGAGACGGTCATGCCGTCCAGCTCGTCGAAGGTGACGCCGTCACGACCGGCGAACCTCCCGCGGACCCGCGCCGTCGCGGCGGCCTGGTCGGCGACGGTGCTGTTGATCTCCCCGGAGGCCGCGTAACGGGCGTAGTCCGCGAGGAGCTCCGACAGCGGCCGATCCTGCTCTCCGAGCGCGGCCAGCACGTGCAGCGCGGCCAGCATGCCGGTGTCGGCGGACCAGAAGTCCTTGAAGTAGTAGTGCGCGGAGTGCTCACCGCCGAAGATCGCACCGGTCCTGGCCATCTCCGCCTTGATGAAGGAGTGGCCCACCCGGGTGCGGATCGGGCGGCCCCCGTGCTCGGCGACGATCTCCGGAACGCCCCGCGAGGTGATCAGATTGTGGATGATCGCGGCGCCGGGGTGCTTGGCCAGCTCGCGGGCCGCGACCAGCGCGGTGATGGTGGACGGCGAGACCGACTCGCCGCGCTCGTCGACCACCCAGCAGCGGTCGGCGTCGCCGTCGAAGGCCAGGCCGATGTCGGCGCCGACGTCGAGCACGGCCTTCTGCAGGTCGCGGAGGTTCTCCGGCTCGATCGGGTTGGCCTCGTGGTTGGGGAAGGTGCCGTCCAGCTCGAAGTAGAGGGCGGTCAGCTCCAGGGGAAGCCCCTCGAACACCACGGGCACGGTGTGCCCGCCCATGCCGTTGCCAGCGTCCACCACGACCCGCAGCGGCCGGATCCCGGAGAGGTCCACCAGCGTGCGCAGGTGGTCGGCGTAGCCGCGCAGCAGGTCGCGCCCGGAGACGGTCCCGCCACCGTCACCACCGTCACCGCCCGCGCCGGACGCGAGCAGCGCGGCAGCCCGGTCGCGGATCTCGGCCAGCCCGGTGTCGCCGCCGATGGGCACGGCACCGGCCCGGCACATCTTCATGCCGTTGTAACGGGCCGGGTTGTGGCTGGCGGTGAACATCACGCCGGGCAGGCCCAGGCTGCCGCTGGCGTAGTAGAGCATGTCGGTGGAGCCAAGACCCACGTTGATCACATCGGCGCCGCGCGAGGTCGCCCCCCGGGCGAAGGCCGCCGCCAGTGGCCCGGACGAGGCGCGCATGTCGTGCGCCGTCACCGTGGTCCGCGCCCCGGTCACCTCCACGAAGGCCGCGCCGACCGCCTCGGCGGTCTCCTCGTCCAGTTCATCCGGTACGACACCGCGCACGTCGTACGCCTTGAAGATCTTGGCGAGGTCGCCCACTCCAGCTCCGCCCCTTTTTGTCGTCTCTGCTGGGCACAGCCTAGCCGGGTCAGCGGTCGCGCTGGGGCTGAGCGGAACGGAGCACCCGCAGATGCCCGCGGCGCCCAACCTCGACCCCCTGCCCCACCGGCTCGGTGCCGTTCGTCGGGGCGGGTCTGGCGGCCTCGCGAACCGCGTTGGCGAGGGCTTCGAGATCGTCGGTGCTGGGTGATACGCCGTCTGTGGGAAGCCGGACGACCTCCCAGCCGCGGGGTGCGGTGAGCCGCTCGGCATGCTCGGCGCACAGGTCGTAACAGTGCGGCTCGGCGTACGTCGCCAAGGGCCCGAGAACGGCGGTCGAATCGGCGTAGACGTACGTGAGCGTGAATACGGCGGGCTGACTACACGCGGTGCGGGAACAGCGGCGGACGGGGCTCACGGTGGGACCGTATCCGGTAAGCGTCCGAGGCGCCACTATCTGAGCGCTCTTAACGAGCGTGTCGCCACAATTCGGACACGTGTCCCGGCTTTGACCCGCCTGTACGGCTTACACCCGCCTGTAACGGCCCCTTCACACCTTCGCTCCGGGCGCGTCTAAGCTTGGCCCGTGAGCTCGGCATCCGGTAGACCTCGTCCCCCCCGCAGGCGCGACCGGCACGGTCGCGGTATGCGGGGTCCGCTGGCGCCCTCTCACGTGCCGATCGCCAAGTCTCGCAGCGAGCGCTTCGACGATCTCGTGCTGGACGCGGTGGACCGGCTCAGACCCCGCTGGAGCGACCAGCTCGCGGCCGTGGAGTTCGCGGTCGAGGACGTGCCCCCGATCATCGACCTGGGCGACGGCCCCGGACTGCTCAGCGGTGGGCCCATCCCGTTCGGCCGGGCCGAGCCCGCCGCCGGAAAGCGCCCCGCCGTCGTGATCATCTACCGCCGTCCCCTGGAGGCCAGGGCCCGCGACCGCGATCAGCTCGGCGCGATGGTGCACGACGCCGTGGTGGAGCAGATCGCCGGGCTGCTGGGGTTGTCCCCCGAGTCGGTGGACCCGGGATACGACGGGGACGACTGACCCCCGACCCGCACGCCCGAGCCCCCTCCCCGACTCCCGGTCCCGGTCCCGGGTTTCCGGCTCGCGGGACCCGGGAACACCGTACCCATCCACGAGATCCCGGGCTCGCCGACCCCGCCCCGTCCGGCCCCTCACGCCCGAGGGCGGCACGGTGGTCGCGGACTCCGCACACACGGGTCCCGTCCCCGCCCCGCGCATCGCGACTCAGGGCAGCACGGTGGCCGCGGACTCGGTCATCGGCGGGACCAGCGCCCAGATTCGGGCGGCGGCCAGCGGCTGGACGGTCAGCGCCAGCCCGCGCTTGATCCGCTCGTCCATCACCCGCCCGCCGTACACCGGGCCGGAGCCGGGGAGCGGCAGCACCGTCACCGCGAAGGCGCCGTCCACCTTGGGCAGGCTGACCTGCCGGGTGCGCGCGGCGGCGATCTCCACCTCGAACGGCTCCGGCGCCGCCCCCTCGCGCGGCACCACCCGTACGCTCACCTTCCCCGCGCCCTCCGGCGCGGTCAGCAGCAGCCGGGAGCTCTTCTCCCCGCCGGTGCGGTTGTCGGCGACCACACTGCCCAGGTCGATGGGGTCCGCCCCCGAGGTGAACGCCACATCGCTCTTCTTACCGGTCCCGGTGACGACCAGCCCGGCCACGATCGGGGCCTCCGAGGTGAGCATGAGCGCGGCGGGCCGATCGGCGAGAGCCTTCGACAGGTCGAGGACGGCGACGGACCCCGCGGGCACCTCGACCAGTTCCCGCCCCTTGAGCGCGTAGGTCCCGTCCGAGGTGAGCGCCTTGACCTCCACCAGGGTGCCGGCCTCGGTGACGGAGGCGACCAGCAGTTCGCGCCTGCCTCCGCCGCCGGGGACGCCCGGGACCACGACGCGGGTGGCCGGGGCCGCGGAGGCCGGCAGCCAGTCGACGCCCCGCCCGCCGTACATGATCGCCCGAGCCGCCGCGGTGACCCGGCCGGAGCCGGTGCGCACCTCGACCGCCATGACGAGCGGCGACGGGGCCAGGTCCTTGAGATCGATCGTACGACTCTCGCCCGGTCTGAGGATGATCGTGCCGCCGGAGTCGCCGACCACCATGCCCTCCCCGCCGTAGATCGTGATGTCCACGGCGGCCGGGGCCAGGTCGGGGTTGGCGAGATGGAGCGTGACGTCGGCGGCGGCGGGGCCCGGCCCGACCAGCCAGGTGCTCGCGGCCGGTTCCACACACCGCACCCCGGCCAGTCCCCGGTGTCTGCCCGAGGTCTCCCTGCGGGTCTGCGCCGACTCCAGGCCCGCCGCCATGCTCCCGGTGGCGGTGAGGACGAGCGACCCCGATCCGGCGGGAACCTTCTCCCGCCGGAGGACACCCGGGCTCTCCAGGGTGGTGAGGGTCCTGCCACCGGCGGCGAGCGTCGCGACACCCCGGCCGCCGTTGCCCGGCGGGGTGACGACACCGACGGTGGTGTGGCCGGAGTCGGGGCAGACGGCCGTCACGGAGGCGACGGGCACCTTCCGCAGCCCGGGGGCGGGGTCGGGCAGGGGCTCGGGCCTGGTCACGGAGGCCACGCCGTAACAGGCGAGCAGGGCCGCCAGGACCGGTCCGAGGAGACCGAACCGGTTCTCGGTCAGGAATTTCATCGGGTGGCGGGCTCCCTCACGGAGTCGGGCGTCTCGGACGGGGCACGGCCGTCGGCGTCGGCCCGCGAGCCGGGCGCGGCCAGTACCGAGACGATCAGCACCATCACGGCCTGGGCCCAGAGCCAGCGGCCGTGCCAGGGGTCGTCCGGGGCCGCCGACGCCGCCGAGGACCCCGGGACCGCCGGAAAGGCCGGGGCCGTCGGGAAGGTCGGAGCCGTCGGGGAGGCCGAGGGCGCCGGAAAGGCCGGGGGCGCCGAGGACACCGGGGCCGCCGGAGATACCGGAATCGCCGGGGACGCAGGGACCGGCTGGGTCAGTCGCCACACGCCCAGGGCGCGGGACAGGCTCATCCTGGCCAGGGCCGGCTGGGAGTCCAGCGCGCGGCTGATCTCCGGGGTGACCGGCGGGCTCACCACGACGAACCGCACGCCGTAGGAGGCCAGCACCCGCGCGTCGTCACCGCCCCGCCCCGAGACCAGCCCACCCGCCGCGACGGCGACCCGCTCGCGGTCCTGTGGCGGCGTGAGGATGTCGGCTTCGCCGATCAGCGGGGTACGGCCGCGCAGCACGGCGAAGCCGAAGCCGCTCTCCCCGGCGCGCAGGAGCAGGGTCCGCTCACCCCCGGAGGAGTTGACCGTCACCAGCGCCGGCAGCGCGTCGGGCACGTTCCCGCTGATCGGCCCCGCGACCCCCTCCCTGACCCAGCCGGCCGCCGCGAGAAGCGGCGTGGCGAGGGCGACCCCCACCACGGCGAACGCGGCGATCCTCCGCATTCCGCCGGCCGCCCGGAACTCGGCGACCCGGCCGGCTCCGAGCGCGGCGACCACGAGCAGGCCGACGGCGGCGAAGGCCAGCGGCACGCCCGGCCAGGCGGGAGCCTGTGCGTCGCCGTTCGGCGAGGTGACCGGGGTCCGGCTGACCAGGATCGCCACCAGCAGGCCGAAGATCGCGACCCCCCAGCCGATGGCGATGATCATGCGGTTGCCGCGCATCGGCAGCGTGGCCAGGCAGGCGGCGACGAGCCCGGCGGTCACCCAGAGCGGCGGCATGCCGGGGCCGCCGGGGCTGAGCATCAGCAGCGAGGGGACCGGCAGCGCGGCGTCGACCAGACCGGGCCGGTGCAGCCCGGCCTCCAGCAGCAGCCGGCCCGGACTGCCGACCACCTGGACCAGCCAGGGGAACAGCAGCGCCACCGGGACCCCGAACGCGACGATCACCGAGACGGCGAGGCCCCTGCGGGGGAGGGCCAGTACGGCCAGCGCGCCGAGGGTCAGGGCGAGCGGGTACACGAGCGGGGCGAAGGCCGTGCCGACGGCCAGGAGCAGTCCGAGACTCCAGGCGGCGCGGCGCCCCCGGCGGCCGCCCGTGAGCACCGCGACGGCCAGCGCCGCGTACCCCGGCAGCAGGACGAAGACCACGGCGGTGCCGAGCCGTCCGGCGGCGACCGCCCCGGCGCCGACCGGGAGGAGGGCGTAGCAGGAGGCCAGCCAGACGCGGGTCCACCGGCCGGGAACGATCGACCGGGTCGCCGCGTAGACGGAGAGCCCGGCCAGCGGCACGCAGCCGAGCAGAAGCACCCAGACCGCGAGCCAGGTCTTGCCGAACAGGACCGTGGAGAGCGCGGCGAGCACCGCGACGTACGGCGGGGCCCACCCGTCACCGCCCAGCCCCGCCGGATGGTGGTCGGCGACGTAGAGGTCCCACAGGTCGGAGGAGCCGCCGATCACCGGGACGAGCGCGCCACCGCCCAGCCGCGCGCCACCGAGAAGGCTCCGTTCGGCGACCAGCGTGACCACGGTCAGGGCCAGGAAGAGCAGCGTCCCCGGATTGCCGAGGAGGCGCCGCACCGCTCCCGTGTCGGTGAGGAGTTCCTCGCCGTCCTCCTGCGGGGAGGTCACCGCGTGGTGCCGCCCGGCGGATTCCGCGAAACCGCTTCCGGCCAGGTAGCTCTGGAACCGGTTGATCAGCCGCCGGTAGCCCGCGCCCGGTGGGGTGAGCAGCCTCGCGACCTCCGCGCGGTCCTGTCCGCGGCCCCCGGCGCGGGCCCTGCGAGCCTTGAGCAGCCGGACGGGGTGGCCGAGCACCGAGCCGAGCGCGACGATCTCGTCCAGCGCGTCGGCGGGCTGCTTGGCGATCAGGAACAGCAGGGTGCGCAGCAGCGAGCCGGCGAGGTTGCGGACCAGCGCCCAGGGCAGCGACCTGAGCGGCAGGTTCGCCATGACCACGAAGACGGCGTTGCGGCGGTCCAGACGGCGGGGGTGGTCGCCGCTGACGGTGATGCGGCGCCGCCGCCGGGCGGCCGCCTCGGCGTGCCGGGCGGCCGCCCCGGTGACGTTCCACACCCGGTATCCGGCGGCCCTGACGCGCCAGCACAGGTCGAGGTCGTCGCGGAAGATCGCCAGGAACGGGTCGAGTCCGCCCACCTCCTCCCAGACGTCCCTGCGGACCAGCATCCCCGCTGTGGAGACCGAGAGCACGTCCCTGACTCCGTCGTCGTGCTGGCCGTGGTCGAGCTCGCGCGCCTCCAGCCCGGTGTCCCTGCGGCCCGTCCGGCCGACGGTGACACCGACTTCGAGCAGGAACCGCGGGTCCAGCCAGTCACGGAGCTTGGGGCCGAGCACCGCGGCCTTGGGATCCCGGTCCGCGGCCCGCAGCAGGGCCTCCAGGGCGCCGTCGTCCGGCGCGCAGTCGTCGTGGAGCAGCCAGATCCACTCCTGTCCCCCGGTGGGCCTCAGCCGGTCGAGGACCTCGGCGACGGCCTGGCCGAAGCTCGTCGAGCGCGGGAGGGTGAGCACGGCGTTGGGGCCGAACCTGCCGGTCAGCAGCGCGGCGCTGTCGTCACGGCTGCCGTTGTCCACCCCGACGATCCGGTCCGCCGACCGGGTCTGCCGAAGGAGCGCGTCAAGGGTCTCCCCCAGCCAGCGGGCGCCGTCGTGGGACACGACGATCGCGGTGACGGTGGGAGGGGGGTGCGGGGAGTCGGTGCTGGACATACGTCCCGTGTTCAGGAAGGGCTGTTGATCGGCGACAACGATACGGCACCCTATGTCGGACTATGTCCGATGCACGAAAAATGGGTCACGTGACCGTCGGTCACGTGACCCATCGATATATGTTCAGGCGCCCTCAGTGGGCGCCCTGGACTGCCTTCTCAGATTCGTCAGACCGCCTCACGCTTGATCCTGCGGCGCTCCCGCTCCGAGAGCCCACCCCAGATGCCGAATCGCTCATCGTGTTCGAGCGCGTACTCAAGGCATTCGGCACGCACCTCGCATGAGCGACACACCTTCTTGGCCTCACGAGTGGACCCCCCCTTCTCCGGGAAGAACGCCTCCGGGTCGGTCTGCGCGCAGAGCGCGCGTTCCTGCCAGCCAAGCTGCTCTTCAGCGATGCTGTCCTGTGCGATGACCAGGTCGGCCACTGCACACCTCCCTGCCGCCCGCCCGCAAATGGAGCCCCCCTATGAACGCCCCCCTCTTACCCACGCCAGAGGAAGGCGTAACAACACGTGTGTAATTACACGCGCGTGGCCTGTGTGACGTCAAGCGGCATGCCGGTATCCGGGGAAAGACCTGCTCTCCCCGGTTCTGGGTCGTGTGCCTGCCATGGTGGCGATCGCCCGGACTCCCGTGACGATCACCTGGCCCGTTCAGTGCTCCCGGCGGTCGGAACCGTACCAGGACATGTTCTGCTCCTGACCGGGACCCACCCTCTCTCTATCCGGAGTTTCCTCCCCCGTGACCTGAGCCGAGCGCTCGGGCTTGTATATCGCGGTGGGGTCGATGGGCTGGGAGTCCCACGGTCTCGCGACGGGGCTGGGCCCGCTGAGCGGGTCTCCCCGGTAGGCGCTCGTGTCCAGCCGGGGCGCCGTCTCGGCCAGCGAATCCCACCGGTGGTCGCCCTGCTGGTACGGCTGCTGCGCCGGAGGCGTCTGCGGATGGCCGAACGGGTCGTCGTAGGAGCCGCCCGGCTGCGAACCGGTGTACTCCGGCCTCAGCTGCGGATCGGTGCCCTGTGACTGCTGCTGGTAGCTCTCCGCCTGCTGGTATGCCTGCGCCATCTGCTGGGAACGGGGGTCCACCGGGTCAGGCGCGGGCGCGGGCGCGGGCGCGGAGTAGCGCAGGTTCGGCTCGGTCTGGCGGCCGTACTCCGAGCCGGGGTAGCCCGTGGGCGGCTGGCCGTAGTCGTCGGGCGGAGGGGGGAAGGCGTGCTGCGCCTGGCTGTCGAAGGACAGAGGCGGATGGCTGTCGACCGACGCGTACGGCGACGCCACCGGGGCCTCCGGCTGCGATCCGTAGAACGACCCCTGCTGCTCCGGCTGCGGCGACTGCGGGAAGGAGTGCTGCGCCTGGCTGTCGAAGGACGGTTGCGGCCGGCTGTCGGCCGACGCGTACGGCGAGGCCGCCGGCTGCGTCCCGTAGAAGGAGGTCGGCTGCTCCGACTGGTGCGAGTAGCCGGTCAGCCGGGAGTCGGCCGGCTGGACGTAGGCGGGAGGCGACGGCTCGGCGTAGACCGCCGGGTCGGCGTAGACCGACGACTGGGAGCGTTCGGAGTAGATCGGCGGGTCGTAGACGGAAGGCGGCGGGTCGTACAGCGTGGCCTGAGCCTGCCCAGGGGCCTGGGGCTGAGCATGGGGCTGGGGCTGAGCGTCGGCCGGAACGTAGGAGCCCGGGGGGTAGGAGCCCGAGTTGTACACCTCGGTCGCGGCCGCGGGAGCCTGGTGGGCGGGCTGCGCCGGGGACTGGGCATGGGAGCCGGACCAGCCGCCGTAGGGCTGGCTCTCGGCCGGCTGCCCGTAGGGCGCGCCGTACACGTCGCCCGACGGCGCGGGGTAGCCGTGGGCCTGCTGCGGGCCGCCGTGCCCCTCGGCAGAGGAGGAGGCGGGGGCGGGAGGGAGCGCCGGCGGGCTGTAGGGCAGCTGAGGAACGGGCTGGAACTGCTGCTGAGGGTAGGCGTGCCCACCCTGCGTGGCCCGCTCATGCTGCTGGAAGCCCTGCGGGGCGCCCTGCTCCGGAGAGGGGAAGCCCTGCTGCGGCGTCTGCTCCGGGGAGCGGAGACCCTGCTGCGGCGTCTGCTCCTGGGCGTGGAAGCCCTGCTGCGGCGCCTGGTCATGTGACGGGAAGCCCTGTGGGGCGGCCTGCTCATGCTGCTGGAAGCCCTGCGGGGCGCCCTGCTCCGGAGAGCGGAGCCCCTGCTGCGGCGTCTGCTCCTGCGAGTAGGCGGGGCCGCCCTGCGCGGGGTCCTGCGGGTGGAAGCCCTGCGGCGACTGGCCGCCCTGGGGGTGGACGGGCGCACTTTGGGGGTGGACGGGCGCGCCATGCGGGAGGTGCCCGTGCGCGGCGCCGTACTGCTCCAGGGACCGCTGCTCCTGCGAACGGGGCTCCTGACGGGGCTCCTGGAAGCGGGGCTCCTGGGGGCGCTGCTGGCGGGATCGCCGGGAGCCGGTGTCGGCCCGGAGGTCGCCCGACGAGAGGGCGTCGCCCTGGGAGCCGGCCAGGGCCGCCTTCGGCAGCAGGTAGAACAGGGCGATCGCGGTCAGCGCGAGAGCCGGGAGGCTGCCGACCAGGAATTCCGCCTTCTCCCGCAGGACCGTCTCTCCGGCGAACAGGCCGCCGAACAGGCCGACCGTGCCGAACAGCACCGCCAGCCCGAGCGTGCCCACGGCCACCTGGATCGTGAGCCTCAGCCGTTCGATGGCCGGCCCGGCGTGCCCGGCCAGCAGCACGGCGCCGACGAGCAGCGCGGGGATCACCGGCGAGGTGAGGTCCTCCACGTGTCCGGCCGCGCGGAGCGCGAAGGAGGCGTCTTTGAGGGACGGCGTGCCGAACAGCAGACGCTCGATGCCGATGAGAACGCGCGTGGACGCCACGGCGACCATGAGCCACGCCGCCGGTTCTCGGAGCCGGTCAGCCTCGACATTGATCACAACTACCCCCAAAGGGTTCTTAGGTAAACCCGGGCCAAGTTTTGCACATGCCTGACTTAGGTGTCGGTCACCCCAGGAACCCTACGAATCTCATAAGTGCTTCATTGCATACTATTGACACATATTTCGGGCAGCCCGACAGGCACTCCTGCCAGCGGAGACGTCCCTCATAACGATCAAGACAAGGCGCTCCCGGCACACCGTCGATAGATCGCGAAGAAGAGGGAGGGAAGGCACGAGGAAGATCGGAGCACAGAGGTGACCGACGCGTTTCCCCACCACCCCGTCCCGCTGGAAACAGCCCCGCCTCCCCGAAACGGCCCCGTTCCGGAAACACCCGGGCTGTTCGGAGACCGCCACCCCGCGGCGACGGCTTGTCCGGCCACGGACCCTACCGTGACGGCCTCGTCTCCTCACCGATCCCCCGCCGGGGGCGAATCCACCGTCCGCCACCCGCGAGGCGCGGCTCGGACTCCGGGTCGAGGACCTCCCCGTGGCGCCAATCCCCTCAGCCCGGACGACCTGCGCGGTCACGTGGCCGACGGCCCGGCCCCTCACCCGCGACGCGCGGCTCGGACGAGGGCTTCACCGTCGGCGGCTGCCAGCGCGTGACCGGCGCCGGCGCCGTCCGCACGGGCGACGATCCGACCGGCCGCCACCCTCTGGGAAGAGCGTCCGATCACGACGTCTGGAGGGTGCCGCCCAACCAATCGGCCGGTCTGCCGGAGAACGTCCGGCGGGCACGGGCCTGGGGCGGGGCCTTCGAAGCATCGCGGGCGGAGCAATGAAAGACTGGGCGGCATGCGCATCGTGTCCCTCGCCGGTGGAATCGGCGGCGCCCGCTTCCTGCGCGGCCTGCTCAGCGCCGCCCCCGACTCCGAAATCACCGTCATCGGTAACACCGGTGACGACATCACCCTCTACGGCCTGCAGATCTGCCCCGACCTGGACACCGTGATGTACACCCTGGGCGGCGGCATCGACGAGGAACAGGGCTGGGGCAGGCAGAAGGAGTCGCACGTCGTCAAGGAGGAGCTGGCCGCCTACGGCATGGAGCCGCAGTGGTTCGGCCTGGGCGACCGTGACATCGCCACCCACATCGTGCGCACCCAGATGCTCGCGGCCGGATACCCGCTGTCGGCGGTTACCGAGGCGCTGTGCGCCCGCTGGCAGCCGGGCGTGCGGCTGATCCCGATGAGCGACGACCGGACCGAGACCCACGTGGTCGTCTCCGACGAGCGGGGCCGCCGGGCCATCCACTTCCAGGAGTGGTGGGTACGGCTGCGCGCCTCCGTCCCGGCCGAGCAGATCATCCTGGTCGGCGCGGACGCCGCCCGCCCCGCCCCCGGCGTGCTCCAGGCCATCGCCGACGCGGACGTGGTGATCCTGCCGCCGTCCAACCCGGTGGTCAGCATCGGCACGATCCTGCAGATCAAGGGCGTCCGCGAGGCCCTGGAGCCCAAGACGGTCGTCGGCGTCTCCCCCATCGTCGGCGGCGCCCCGGTCCGCGGCATGGCCGACGCCTGCCTGCGCGCGGTCGGCGCGGAGAGCTCCGCCCAGGCAGTGCTCGAACTGTACGGCTCGCCGCTGATCGACGGCTGGCTGGTCGCCGAGGAGGACGCCGGAGTCCGCCTCGACGGCGTGCGCGTCCAGGCGCGCCCCCTGATCATGCATGACGCCGAGTCCACCGCGGCCATCGCCCGCACGGCCCTCACCCTGGCCAAGGATCTCGCCGCGTCCCGGAACACCGGGCCCCAGAGCACCTTCCGGATGGGGGATGCCCGATGAGCGGCATCCGCCGCGGGCCGAGCAGCCGGAGCGACACTCCGCTGGAGGTCTTCCCCGTCGCCGGGATCGGAGAGGTCCGGGAGGGCGACGACGTCGGGGAGCTGATCGCCGAGGCCGCGCCGTACCTGCGTGACGGCGACATCCTCGTCGTCACCTCCAAAATCGCGAGCAAGGCGGAGGGCCGGGTCCGCCGGGACGTCGGCCGCGACGAGGCGATCGCGGCCGAGACCACCAGGGTCGTCGCCCGCCGGGGCGAGACGGTGATCGCGCAGACCGCGCACGGATTCGTCATGGCCGCCGCCGGGGTGGACGCCTCCAACACCGAGCCCGGCACCGTCGTGCTGCTCCCGGTCGATCCGGACGCCTCCGCCTCGGCCGTCCGGGCGCGTGTCAGGGAACGGCTCGGCGTCTCGGTCGGCGTGATCCTCTCCGACACCTTCGGCCGTCCCTGGCGCAACGGCCAGACCGACATGGCCGTCGGCGTGGCCGGGGTGACGCCCGTGCTCGACTATCGGGGCATGGCCGACGACCACGGCAACGCGCTGGAGGTGACCGTGACCGCGGTGGCCGACGAGTTCGCCGCCGCCGGGGACCTGGTCAAGGGCAAGCTCGCGCAGACCCCGGTGGCGGTGATCCGGGGCGCGGCCGAGTACACCACCGAGGCCGACGGCCCCGGTGTCGGCGAGCTGGTCCGGCGGTCCGAGGACGACATGTTCCGGTACGGCTCGCGCGACGTGCTCTTCGCCCGCAGGACCGTCCGTGAGTTCTCCGCCGAGCCGGTGGACGGCGACGCGGTCCGCCGGGCGGTGGAGGCCGCGATCGCCGCGCCGGCCCCGCACCACACGACCCCGTGGCGGTTCGTGCTGCTGGAGTCGCCCGAGGCCCGCCGGAGGCTGCTCGACGCCATGCGTGAGGCGTGGATCGCCGACCTGCGCGGCGACGGCTTCTCCGCGGAGTCGATCACCCGGCGGGTCAGGCGTGGGGACGTGCTGCGCGCCGCGCCGTACCTGGTGGTGCCCTGCCTGGTCGCCGAGGGCTCGCACACCTACCGCGACGACCGGCGCAACGCGGCGGAGCGGGAGATGTTCGTGGTCGCCGCGGGCGCCGGGGTCCAGAACCTCCTGGTCCAGCTGGCGGTGGAGGGCCTGGGTTCGGCCTGGGTGTCGTCCACCATGTTCTGCCGCGACGTGGTCCGAGAGGTGCTCGACCTGCCTCCGGACTGGGACCCGATGGGCGCCGTCGCCATCGGCCACCCGGCCGCCCCGCCCCGCGACCGCGCCCCGAGAAAGGCCGCCGACTTCATCGTCACCCGTTAGCCGGGAGTTGCGCGGCGGTCGGCGGCCGCGCGAGCCGGGCCGTCTCCGGCCCGCCCGCGGATCGGGCGCCTCGGCGAGACGGCCGACGCTCACCCAACCCGCCTGTCACGAACCCCCTGTGACGGCCGGGGCTGTCAGCTGTGGCGGATCGCGTTGGTCAGAACCGCGAACAGGACCAGCGCCCCCAGGCCGACCACGATCATGCCCCGGAGCGCGGCCCAGGCCGTCGCCTTCGCCCCCGGGATCTTCGCCGTCGCGTCCGCCGCCGCCTTGATCGCCTTGCCCCACCCCGCCCAGATGTCCACGGTCCGCTGGAAGCGCCGTCCGACGAGGAACAGGACCGTCGCGAGCACGATGACGACGAGAACCCGGCCGTTCGAGCTGTCCATGGACACACTCCTACCTTGAGGGAAGCGGAATTTCGCCACTCAGGGTAGTTCAACGACTACGTAAAGAAAGGGAAACGATCCGGAAACCCATGCCCACCCCTGCTACCGATCTACCTGCTTCATCCGCTGCCGCTGGAGAGCGTCGAGCGGTTCTGGCCCGTACCGCTGGCCGTGCCGCTGGATCTGCGGCTGGTGGCTCTGGCGGGCGTGATGGGGGCGCTGTTCGGGCTCAGCGCGCTGACATGGCGTTTCGTGGAGGCTCCGGCGCAACGGCTGGGCAGGCGCCTCATCTCACGAGGGGGACGTCGGACTTGTTGACCGGGGTGGGGCGCGGGAGCCGCCCGCCGCCGTCGTCGAGCCTGGCGAGTTCGGCCTACGGGTCCTGCGGGCCCGTCGCCGCTCGGTAGGGGCACGCCACGACCGCGCTCGCGTGCCTTCGGGCGGCGCGAGCGCGGCCTACGGCCGGTCGAAGAGGAGCGGGCGGCACGGCGTGCCCGCCTACGGCGTCGCCGTCAGTCGAGGTGACCGGTCTTGATGGCGGCGGTGAGAGCCGACCAGGCGTCGGCGGTGAGAACAAGCGCCGGGCCGGTGCGGTCCTTGGTGTCACGGACAGCACGACGACCGTCGGAAAGGGCGGCGACTTCGACGCAATTACTTCCATCGCCGCCGGACAGGCTGGACTTGCGCCACTGAGCGGTGGGGAGTTCCCTGGTCAAGTCGTCCATTTGCGCATCGTCTCCTTAATCAGGCTGAGTGACTCGCGCCGGGACAGGGCGTCGGCCCTGATCACGCCGTGCCTGCATACTAAGGCTTTCGCCTCCTCTGACCGATCGCTTACTCGGTCCTCCGTGCTCTGGGAGTCGATGTAGGCCACGGGCGGGCCCCTCTCGGCATCTCCGCGATGACGAAGCTGCCGAGCAGCCCCACCGTGCTGTAAGCCTCATAGGGAAGCATCTGAAGCAGGATGTGGGGCCTTTCCCCCAGCTTCAAAAGATGCTGAAACTGGTTTTTCATCACCTCCGGACCGCCTACGGGCCTGTGCAGGATGCTTTCGTCCAGCACCACCCACATCATCGGCGGCTTGGTCCGGTTGAGAATGTTCTGCCGTTCCAGCCGAGCCGTCAGGCGCTCCTCCGCCTGCTCCTCGGTGACCCCGGGCTCGTTGCCGATCAACGCCCGCGCGTACTCCTCGGTCTGGAACAGGCCGGGGACCATCGACAGTTCCCAGACGTGCAGCGACTCCGCCTCGCGCTCGAAGTCCAGCCAGGGGCGGAACCAGCGGGGCAGCTGGTCCGCCGCGCGGTTCAGCCAGTCGAGCAGGTCGGTCAGCTCCCTGTCCCTGCCGAGAACCACGTCCACCTTGCGGGCCAGGTCCGGGGTGGGGGCCCGGCGGCCGTTCTCGATCATGCTGAGGTGGCTGACCGACGTGTGGATGAGATCGCCCAGCCTGCGCTGGCTCAGCCCCGACAGAAGCCGCACCTTACGCAGTTCCGCACCGAATCGAATGCGCGGGGACGCGGATGGATCCGGCTCCGGGAAAACGCTCATCTCCGGGCTCCTCTCGCCGTTTGGGGCTGTTTTCCTGGACATTACCTCCGGGGCGCATTGGAAATGGAGAGGGTTCACACGCTGTGAACACATTGAGAACCCGGCCGGCACCATTCAACGGAGAATCCCCCTCTGGACCTGGAAGCCGCCCTATCCGAACTTCAGCCCCCTTTCCCTCTGTACCGTCGGCGGTTAAGTCCGAACTCATCCGACATAACACGTTATGCGGGAGGGGTAAATTCTTCCGAATACATCAGGAAATTCAATATTCATCCTTGAGGGCCGCGGCGTGTCCGGCATACGGGAGGGAAACGTCTCGCGAAAAGCGGCCCGAGACGCCTTTCCACATCGAACGCGGCCCGGGGGCGGACCGCGCGGAGTGCGGAGACTCGGCGAGGTTCACGCGCTCGGGCCGCGTTCAACGTCCGGTGAGCGGGAGCCCGTCACACCTGTTCGAGCGGTAGCAGGCCCCGTACGCTGCCGCAGACGCCGTCGCTGGCCGCCGACGCGGTCAGCCGCTCGGCGTCCGGCACGCCGTAGGAGGTGGTCCGCTGCCGGATCCGCCGCCCGGTCGGGGCGACCATGGCCGCCATGTCGGTGATCGTTTTGAAGGAGCCGTTCTCCGACCCGGCCATCCGGCTGATCGTCTCCTCCATCAGCGTGCCGCCGAGGTCGTTGACCCCGCCCTGGAGCACCTGCCGGCACAGATCGTCCTGAAGCTTGACCCAGGAGCACTGGATGTTCGCGATCGCGCCGTGCAGGAGGATGCGGGCCAGCGCGTGCACGGCCCGGTTCTCCCGGGCCGTCGGGCCGGGCCTGGCGATCCCGGCCAGGTAGATGGGCGCGCTGTGGTGGACGAACGGCAGCAGCACGAACTCCGAGAACCCGCCGGTGTCCTCCTGGATGCGGCGGATCAGCCGGAGGTGCTGGACCCAGTGGGCGTGGGTGTCCACGTGGCCGTACATCATCGTGGAGGTCGTCGGGATGCCGACCCGGTGGGCGGTGGAGATCACCTCGACCCACTCCCTGGTGGGCAGCTTGCCCTTGGTCAGCACCCAGCGCACGTCGTCGTCGAGGATCTCGGCCGCGGTGCCGGGCAGCGAGTCGACGCCCGCCTCCCTGGCCGCTACCAGCCAGTCCTCAATGGACAGGTTGGTACGGCTGGCGCCGTTGATCACCTCCATCGGGGAGAAGGCGTGGACGTGCATCCGAGGCACCCTGGCCTTGACCGCCCTGGCGATGTCGAAGTAGGCGTCGCCAGGCAGGTCCGGGTGGATGCCGCCCTGCATGCACACCTCGGTCGCCCCCGCCTGCCAGCCCTCCCAGGCCCGGTCGGCGACCTGCTCCAGGCTCAGCGTGTAGGCGTCCGCGTCGGTGCGGCGCTGCGCGAAGGCACAGAAGCGGCAGCCGGTGTAGCAGACGTTGGTGAAGTTGATGTTCCGGTTCACCACGTAGGTCACGTCGTCACCGGCCGCCTCGGCGCGGAGGTCGTCGGCGATCCGGCAGAGCTCCTCCAGCGCCGCGTCGTCGGCCCCCGCGCCGTGCTGGTCGCCGGCCGTGTCGAGGAGGGCGAGCGCCTGGGCGTCGGTCAGCGCCGCCGGGTCGTCGGCGGCCTGCCGCAGCGCCCGCCGGACCTCGCCCAGGAGCGCGGCGGGCGTGCCGGCGCCGGGCGGAGCCGGGGCCGGCAGCCGCTCCCTGAGGGCGTCCCAGTCGCCGTAGACGTTGTCGAAGTCGTCGCGCCGGTCGGCGGCGCGGCCCTCGGTGTCCACGGCGGTGTGCAGGTCGGTACGGCCCGAGGCGGCGAAGCCGCCGTCCGGCTCCTGCCAGGGACGGCCGACGAGGACGGCGTCCTCGCGGGCGAGACCGGTCCGGGGGTCGGCGAGGGCGGCCACGTGGGCGCGGAGGCGCGGGTCGAGCCAGGGCTCACCGGCCAGCACGAACTCGGGGTAGATGGTCAGCCTCTCGCGCAGGGTGAACCCGGCGGCGGCCGTGCGGGCGGCGAGGTCCTCGATCTGCGGCCAGGGGCGTTCGGGGTTGACGTGGTCGGGCGTCAGCGGGGACACGCCGCCCCAGTCGTCGATGCCCGCCCTGATCATCAGCTCGTACTCGGAGTCGACCAGGTTCGGCGGGGCCTGCACCCGCATGCGGGGCCCCATGACCAGCCGGGTCACCGCGATCATGGCGGCCAGCTCCTGCAGGTCGGCGTCGGGCATGCCGCGCATCGCGGTGTCCGGCTTGGCGCGGAAGTTCTGGACGATGACCTCCTGGAGCCCGCCGTACTCGCGCGCCACCCTGCGCAGCGCGAACAGCGACTCGGCCCGCTCCTCGGCCGTCTCCCCGATGCCGATGAGGATTCCGCTGGTGAAGGGCACGTTCGTCCGCCCCGCGTCCTCCAGCACGCGCAACCGTACCGCGGGGTCCTTGTCCGGTGAGCCGTAGTGCGGCATGCCCTTGATCTCGAAGAGCCGCCGTGAGGTCGTCTCCAGCATCATGCCCATCGACGGCGCGACCGGTTTGAGCCGCTGGAGGTCGCGCCAGGTCATGACCCCCGGGTTGAGGTGGGGCAGCAGCCCGGTCTCCTCCAGCACCCTGACCGCCATCGCGCGGACGTAGGACAGCGTGTCGTCGTAGCCGTGCGCGTCCAGCCACTCGCGGGCCTGGGGCCAGCGGTCCTCCGGCCGGTCGCCCAGGGTGAACAGCGCCTCCTTGCACCCCAGCGCCGCCCCCTGCCCGGCGATCTCCAGCACCTCGTCGGGGCCCAGGAACATGCTCTCCAGCTTGTGCGGGGCGGTGGCGAACGTGCAGTACCCACATCGGTCGCGACAGAGCCGGGTCAGCGGGATGAAGACCTTGCGGCTGTAGGTGACGATCCCCTGCCGCCCCACGGCCTCCAGGCCCGCGTCACGGACCCGTCCGGCGTGTTCGAGCAGGGTGGCGAGATGCTCGTCTCTCGCGTGCAGCAGGACGGTGGCCTCGGTCAGATCAAGAGCTTTGCCGTCGCGAGCTCGGGCCAGAGACCGGCGCAGCGCGGTATCGGTGGGGTTGACGCTCATGACGGCACATTACGACCCGTCTGTCACCGATGCGGCGCTGGGTACCGTATCGACGATGTCGACAGTTCAGAGATGCTTAAGCACATCGTCAAGCAAGTTTCAATAGACGTAAATGCTTGCGCCTGCATACACTGGAGAGGCCTCCGGGAAAACCCCCGGGACATCCCCAGGAGCCGAAAATGATCTGGTTTCTTCTCGCCCTCGCCGCCGTCTCCGCCCTGGCGCCGCTGATCGGGGCGGACACCCGCGACGGCCGCGACTGGAGGTCCGAAGACCCCCTCCTCGCCGGGCCTCCGGTTCAGAACGCGCGATAGTCGCGTGCCCGCATCCGCGGCCCGCGAGCCGGTGGCCGCTCACCGCTCAGCCCCAGCAGCCTGCTGACCCGGTGGCGGTGCCCCCGGTAAGGGGCCAGCAGCCGCAGCATGCCCGCGTCGTCGGTCCTCCGGCCGGTCAGCGACCAGCCGACCAGCGCGGGGAGATGAAAGTCCCCCACCGAGACCGCGTCCGCGTCGCCGTGCGAGCGCTGCCGCACCTCCGCCGACGTCCACGCCCCGACCCCCGGCAGCGCCCGCAACAGCCGATCGGTCTCGGCGCTGTCACCGGCCGCCTCCAGCTTGGCGGCGTGCCGGGCGGCGTTCACGATCGTCCTGGCCCGTACGGCCTCCGCCCCCGCCCGGTGCCAGTCCCACGACGGGATCGACCGCCACACCTCGGGCTCGGGGAAGACCCGCATCCCCTCGGGCGCGGGTCCCGGCGCGGGCTCGCCGTACCGGTGAAGCAGCCACCGCCACGCCCGCCACGCCTCGTCGCACATGACCTTCTGCTCCAGCACGGCGGGCACCAGGGCCTCCATCACCAGGGAGGTCCGCCCGATCCGGAGCCCCGCGTGACGCCTGGCCGCGCGCCGGAGCGCGTCGTGCTCCGGGACGAACCCCGAGAGGTCGTCGTCGGCCCCGAGCAGCGCGGGCAGCGTCTCCAGCAGCCAGCCGGCGCCAGGTCCCCAGGCCGCGCCGACGACGGCGCCGCCGACGGGGCCGATGGCCGCACCGGCGAACGGGCCGAGGCCGTCGCCGATCCCCCGACCGGCGACGGAGCGGGGGGTCTGTCCGTCCCGCAGCGCCACCCGCAGCGTCCCCGGCCCCTCCGGGGTCCGCGAGGTGCGCCAGACGGCGCCGTCGGCCGTTCTCCGCCAGGTGGGATCCCCGCCGCCACGCCGGTGCGGTTCGAGGGTCGCCCAGAGGTCGAGCGGCCCACCGGGCCGCCACTCACGCTCCCTCACCACACCCTCGCCCCGGGCACGCGGCGGAGGTCAGATGTCGCTGGAGAAGCGGACGGCGCACTCGGGAAGCACCACGCCGGGCCACACCCGGCCGCCCCCCAGGAGCTCGTTGCCGGGGCCGATCACCGCGTGATCACCGATCACCACGTCGCGCAGGACCGCGCCGGAGGCGATCTCGGCTCCGGGGCCGACCACCGAGTCCGCCACCGAGGCCCCCGCGCGGATCACGCAGTCGTCCCCGAGCACGCTGCCGGAGACCTGGGCGCCGGACTCCACGACCGCCCTGGCGCCGACCACCGAGCCGCCGTCGACCTTGGCCTCTGCCGAGACCGTCGCGCCCGGCAGCACCAGGAGGTCGCCGGGGGGGCCGGGCAGGGCGGGCGAGGCGAGACGGCCCAGCACCAGGTCGCGGGAGCCCCGCACGAAGGCGGCGGGCGTGCCCACGTCGAGCCAGTACGAGGCGTCGGCGTATCCCAGCACCAGGGCGCCGTCCTCGATCAGGCCGGGAAAGGTCTCGCGCTCGACCGAGACGACCTCGCCGGCCGGGATCGCGTCGATCACCGAGCGGGTGAAGACGTAGCAGCCGGCGTTGATCCGGTTGGTGACCGGGTTGGGGGTCTTCTCCAGGAACGCGGTCACCCTGCCGTCGGCGTCGGTCGGCACGCAGCCGAACCGCGAGGGGTCCTCGACCTCGGTCAGGTGCAGCGTGACCGCGGCCCGCCTGGCGACGTGCCTGGCGACCTGGTCGCCGATGTCGTGGCCGGACAGGATGTCGCCGTTGAGCACCAGCACCGGCGCGTCAGGACCGCAGGTCAGCGCCTCGGCGGCGTTCCTGATGGCGCCGCCGGTGCCGAGCGGGGTCTCCTCGGTCATGTATTCGAGACGGAGCCCGAACGCCGAGCCGTCCCCGAACGCCTCGGAGAACATCTCCGCCCGGTAGGACGTGGCGAACACGACGCGCCGCACCCCGAACGAGCGGGCCCTGGCGAGCTGGTGGGCCAGGAAGGGAACCCCGGCCGTGGGCAGCAGCGGCTTCGGCGTGCCGAGGGTCAGCGGACGCAGCCGCGTCCCCCGCCCCCCGACCAGGAGAATCGCCTCAAGCTCCGGTAAAGGTGTCTCCGTCATCCCGAGAGGTTAACTCACTGTTCGAGGGCGCGCTGATAGGACACCAGATGCGCCTCGGCCGAGGCCTCCCAGGTGAACTCCTTGGCACGGACGAGACCGGCCTCGGAGAGGACCTCCCGGCGCTCGGGCGACGACAGCAGTGTGAGCAGCGCCTCGGCGATGTCGGCGTCGTCGGGCTCGGTGTAGGCGACCGCGTCGCCGCCCACCTCGGGCAGCGAGGTGCGGTGCGTGGTGAGCACCGGCGCGCCGCAGGCCATGGCCTCCAGCACCGGCAGCCCGAAGCCCTCGCCCCGCGAGGGGAAGGCCGCCACGAGGGCGCCGCCGAGGAAGCCGGACAGGTCCGAGAAGGCGAGGTAACCCGGGCAGATCACCCGGACGGCCGAGGGCGCCTCGGCCACCGCGGCCTCCACTCCGGCGTCGGGGACGCCTCCGGCCAGCACCAGGGCCGGAGGGGACGGAAGGTCCCGGACGGCGCGGGTGAAGCCCCGGATCAGACTCGGCAGGTTCTTACGAGGCTCCATCGGGCCGAGGAAGGCCACGTACGGGGTGCCGTGCAGGCCGAGCCGGTCGGCCGCGTGCTTGACCTCCTGCGGCGACGGCCGGTGGAACAGCTGCGGGTCCACGCCGTGGTAGGCGACGTCGATCCGGGTCGGGTCGGCCGCCAGCACCCGGATCAGCTCGTCCCTGGTCGCCTTGGAGGGCACGATCACCCTGGAGGCGTGCCGGGCGGCCGTACGGGTCGCCGAGCGGAAGAACGACGCCTTGACCGTGCTGTTCTGTGACGACTCGGTGAACCAGGTGACGTCGTGCACGGTCACCACGGTCGGCAGGCCGGAGCGGAGTGGCATCGAGTAATAGGGGGCGTGGATGACCTGGGCGCCGACCTGCCGGGCGAGGAGCGGGACCCCGGTCTGCTCCCAGACGAGCCTGGCGGCCCGGTTGACGATGCCGGTCGGCCCCGGCAGGATCCGGGCCGAGGGGGCCAGCGCCCCGTACCGCTCGACGTCGGCGCGCTGACAGACGACCGCCACATCGGCGCCCGCCCGGTCCAGTGCGGCGACGAGTCCGTCGACATACCTGATCAGGGCACCGCGATCAGCCGGAACCGCGGCCGCGTCGACGAGCACTCGGGGCGTCAAGAACGATCACTCCCCTCAAAGTCCACGCGGGACGGTTGTCTTATCTGCTCCTCACTCTATTGGGCGAGCGTGCGCAGGGGTGGGGTAAATCACACGGGTTTTCCGGTTGTTTGATCGTGCGTGGGACCGACGTCGCGGCGGGCGGCGACCCCGGCCGCGCCCGCGCAGACGAGATCACCGAGGATGATCACGATCCTGGAGCAGAGCGCCACGGTGATCGCCGGCCCCTCCCCCAGCACGGGTGCCAGCACGACCACCATGGCGACCTCCCGGACCCCCGCCCCGGCCGGGACCACGAACGTCATGATGCCCAGGCACCAGGACAGCGCGAACGCCCCGACCGAGAACGGGATCAGGGACGCGCCGGAGAGGCCGAAGTCGTGGACGATCGCCGCCAGGTGCAGGCCGTACGCGGTCCAGCCGAGCAGCGCCCAGCCCAGCGCGGTGAGCATGCCCGCGCGGGTGAGGGGCCGCTCCAGCGGCTCCCGCCCCAGCCTCCGCAGCCCGAACGTGAGGAGCGCGTTGATCACACGCGGCTCGAACACCACCGCGAGCACCGGGATCAGCAGGAACACCCAGGCGTACGGCGCGGCGGACCCCGGCAGGGAGGCCAGCAGCGTCACCCCGGAGATCACCAGCCCGCTGCCGAGCTGCACCGGCAGGGTCAGGAAGAACGCCGCCGCGCTCCGCGACCTGGGCACCCCCAGCTCCCGGCCCATCTCCATCTGGGCGAGCACCGGCCAGAGCGAGCCGGGGATGTACTTGCCGAGCTGGCCGACGAAGAAGACCTTCGCCGCCGGGCGGAACGGCAGCGGCGAGCCGAGGTCGGCCAGGAGCGACCGCCACGTCATCATCCCGCCGCACAGCGCCGCGACCACGGCGACCAGCGACAGCGCGAGCGCCTGCCAGGACAGCTGGGCGAACCCGGCGCGGATCCCGTCCCACTTGCTCACCACCGCCCACGCGCCGAACCCGAGCGCGACGAGCAGGAAACCGATGCGGATCAGCCGCTTCACCGGACCGGCCGTTTCACCACTGACCGTTCCGCCGTCGGCCGCTCCGCCGTCAGCCGTTTCACGCCCGCGCGTTTCACCACCGGTCGTTTCACACCCGGCCGTTTCGCCACCGGCCGTCTCACAGCGGAGGGACCGGGTCGGGGGGCTGGGGCAGGGCCGCCCCCGCCGGGCGGCGGGTGCTCTTGGTGGCCACCCACAGGTAGGTCGGCACCACCGGCAGCAGCCCGCGCAGGACGGCGCGGGGCAGCCGGGAGAGCACGCCCTCGGCGGCCCGTCCGACCGCGCCGGGGAACAGCTCGGACCCGGCGAAGGCGGCCGGGGTGGCGAGCACCGGGAAGGTGTAGTCCCACACCCGCAGGCCACGCACCATCCTGCGCAGGCCGCGCCGGGTCCGGTAGCGCTCGTAGTAGCTGTCGGCCCGGCCGGAGAGCCGGACGTAGCGGTCGGCCAGAGACGGCGGCAGGTAGGACAGGAACGGGAGCCCGTAGTGCGGCTCCATCACCCCGAGCCGGTTGCCGAGCCCCAGGTAGAGCACGCCGTCGTCGGCGAGCACCCGGCGCATCTCGGCCATGATCGCGTCGGGGTCCACCACGTGCTCGTAGATGTGGTTGAAGACCAGCACGTCGATGGAGCGGTCGGGGAAGGGCAGCGCGGTGCCGTCGGCGCAGACGAACTCGACCCGACCTCCGAACCGTCCGGCCGCCTTGCGCAGGCCGGGCACGTCGATGTCCACGCCGAACGTCCGGCGGGCGCCCGCGGCGGCCAGCTCGTCGGCGATGAACCCGGCCGAGCAGCCGATGTCGGCGACCGTCAGGCCCTCCAGGACGTTCTCGTCCCGCCCGAGGAAGTGACCGAGCACCGCCACGATCTTGGCGGCCTTACGGCGGCGCTTCTCCTCGTCCAGCATGGCAGCCTGGAACTCGGAGTACTCCAGCTGCGCCACCCGTCTGCCGTCGCCCATCGCCCGCCCACCACTCCTCGCTGACTCCGCGACTCCTCGTTGACTCCGCGACGCCCAAGAGTACCGGCGAGCCCGCCCCCCGCCGCCGGGCAACGCCTCTCCCGGCGGCGACCCGGAATCTCGGATCCGCTCCCGGCTCAAGACCCCGCCCCGGACCACACCCGTTCCCAGGCCGGTCTCCTTCCCGGACCGCGCCCCCGCCGGACCTCACTCCGGGATCAGGGCCGCGAGGTAGGAGGCCCAGTAGGGCTCGGGGTCCACGGCCTTGACCCCGGCGCGGAGCCGGCCGGGCTCACCCGGCCGGTAGAACGCGGTCAGCGCCGCGCGCAGCCCCTCCACCGAACCGGGCTCGACCAGCAGCCCGTCCACCCCGTCGGTGACGTGGTCGCCGAGCGTCCCCACCCGGCTGGCGATCACCGGCACCCCGTGCTCGTGGCCGAGCCACACCTGCTGGCTGGCCGTCCCGCTCCGGTACGGCAGGACCAGCGCGTCCACATCCGCGAACAGCCCCGGCACGTCCCCGTCGGCCACGTAGCCGGGCCGCAGCTCCACCCTGCCGGTCAGGCCGAGCTCGGCGACCAACGCCTCCGTCTCCTCAAGACCGCCCCAGAACTCCCCCGCCACCCGGAGCGAGACCCCCTCGGGCAGCGCGCGGATCAGCAGGTCCAGCCCCTTGTACGGCCGGACCAGGCCGAAGAAGAGCAGCCGGTTGGCCACCGTCCGGGCGCCCTTGTCCCGGGATCTGAGCCCGGCCGGCAGGTGCGGCGCCATCTCGGCCACCGTCACCGGGGCGGGTCCCAGCCCACGGGCGAGCGCGGCCTGCCGCTCCGAGTGGACGAGCACCCCGTCCACCCTGCGCAGCAGCGCCCTCATCAGCGGCGTGTCGTACGGCTTGCGCTCGTGGGGCAGCACGTTGTGGCAGAGCGCGACCACCCGGGTCCGGCGGCGCAGGCCGTACAGCAGCCCCAGGTAGGGCGGCACCTGCACCGGGCTGAGCAGCACGAGGATCACCAGGTCGGCGGCGGCCAGCCGCCGGCCGCAGCGGACCCAGCCGTCCGGGCGGCGCCAGTCGAGGTCGCGGCGGACGTTCGGAAACGGCGCCCCGTCCGGGGTGTCCACGGTCTGCGTGCCGGGATAGAGAAAGGAGGGGTACTGCGCCCGCCACGACTCGATCACCACGTCGTGCCCGGCGCCCAGCAGGCGGTGGGCCAGCTCGGTGGTGTGCGCGACCCCGCCGCCCTTGTAGGGGTGGGCCGGTCCGACGATCGCGATCCGCATCTACTCGCTCCTGGAGCGCACGATGAGGTCGGCCAGCAGGGCCAGTGAGCCGATGAGCAGGCCGGACAGGAAGATCACGATGGTGTTGCTGGTGAGGTAGAACCCGTAGCGGACCATGTCCACGACGCCCTTGACCAGGCCGATGCCGACCAGCCAGAGCGCGGGCGGCATGAGCACCTTGAGCGGGTTGAAGTACATGACCATCCGCAGCACCTGCAGGATGTAGCGGTAGGCGTCGGAGATGAAGCTGAACTTGGACTTCCCGGCCCGCTTGCTGTACTCGATCGGCAGGTAGAAGACGTCGTGCTGGTTGGACAGGAACGACAGCGTGATCGTGGTCACGCAGGAGAACCCCGGGGGCAGCAGCCGCAGGTACGGCCGCGCGACCGACTTGCGGAAGGCCCGCAGCCCGCTGTTGAGGTCGGGGATGCGCTGACCGGCCAGCCGCTCGGCCACCTTCCGGATGAACCACTTGGCCGGCACCCGCAGAAACTTGTGGGAGCCCTCCTCGGTGGTCCGCGCGCCCACCACCTGGTCGATCGTCTGATCCTTCTCCAGGATCGCGACCAGCTCGGGGATGCGCTCGTTGGGATACGTCATGTCCGCGTCGGTCCACACGACGATCTCGCCGCGCGCCTCCTGGGTGCCGATCCTGCGCACCGTGCCGGAGCCGCCGTTGCGGTGGAACGCCCGGATTCGCATGTTCGGAAAGCGCGGCGCGGCCTCGGTGAGCCTGGCCAGGGTCTGGTCTGTGGAGAAGTCGTCCACGGCCACGAGCTCGTAGGTGTAGCCGCTGCGGTCCATGGCCTCGCAGATGCGCTCGACCTCGTCGATCACATGGTCCTGTTCGTTGTAACAGGGCAGGACGATCGTGACGTACGGCGTTGCGTCCACAGCTGATTCACTCTCGGAAGTCTCGGGCGTGCTCACGTCGGGCGAGGATACTCTGCCCGGATGGGGGCCGGACCCACATTCAGGCGCCGAAAAGCGCTTCTCGCCCGGTTTCCCCTGGATCTTTCCCTGCTTTTCCCCTCCGTGAGGGCGTTCTCCTCCGGGGAACGGAACGTCAGGGAACGGCCATCCAGGTGTCGACGGCCATCGACCAGGTGCCGTTGGGGGCGTCGACCAGGGAGCGCTCATCCTGGCGGGTGCGGAGTTTCATGACCTGGACCGGCTCGCCGTACAGGGCCAGCTGGTCCGCCCTGACGGCGAGCAGGACCGGGACGCGGCCGGCGGCGCGGACGCGGCGGATCAGCCGGGTGACGTCGGCCGACCCCGGGACGTCGCCCTGCCGGAGGACGACCCGGGCGGTGGGCACGTCGCAGGTGTTCCGGACGACCGGGGTGAGCCGGTCACCGGTGACCCGCTCCACGATCAGCACCGAGGCGCGGGCCGGGAGTGCCGCGCACATCGCCTCGACCGCGGCGCGCTCACCGCGCTCAACCGGGGTGAAGGCCGTCCCGGCCGAGGTGACCACCGGCGGGACGAGGAGCAGCAGCGCGCCGGCGGCGGCGACGCCGTTCTGGACGGACCGGCCGTAACCCATGCCGCGGGCCCGGTCGCACAGCCATCGCACCCCCCAGACCGCGAGCAGGATCAGGCCGGGGATGACGACGGGGACCAGCCGCCGGGAGGCCCACGGCTGGTCGGGGGTGATGGAGGGGAGATAGAGCGTGGCGACCGTGGTCCAGCCGACGACGGCCAGCGGCGGCAGCCAGCCGGGCTCCCGCCCCCTGACCAGCCTGCGGGTGAGCAGGGCCGCGGCCAGCGTGGCCAGCACCACCGCGGGGGCCCCGACGTACCAGATCACCCAGTGGAGCGACTCCTCGTAGTAGAGCCGGGAGCCGTCCATCGGCAGCCCGTTCGCCCGCTGGGTCCGCTCGATGAATCCGTAGGTCAGCCGGTCGTCCGGGGTGAGCGGCCACCGGATCACAGTCTGCAGCCACGGCCGGACCGCGAAGGCCGCCATGACCACCACCACCAGGCCCGCGGCGAGATCGGGCAGCCGCCGGATCCCGGCGAGACGCCGCAGCGGGGACACCAGCCTCGGGGCGAGGGCCGCGGCGGCCAGGGTGAGGAGCAGGACCGCGCCGCAGATGGCCAGCAGCGGCCTGAGTGAGCCCGACAGGTAGTTCAGGTACGGCCTGGCCAGGAGATAGGCGGCCACCAGCCCCAGCCCGGCGCCCACGGCCAGGCCGCAGAGCAGCGGAACGCCCAGCCCGCCCCCGGCGCGGTCACCGATCCGGCGCAGGGCGATCAGCAGCCCGGCGTAGGCGAGAATCGGAAGCACGTCCCTCAGGCCGTCGATCCTGACCAGGACGGCCAGTCCGAAGACCAGACCGGCCAGGGCCGCCACGGCGGCGTCGGAGCGGGGCCCGAACCGGGCGTCGTGCAGCAGGGCGAGACCGCCGAAGAGCAGGATCAGGGACGGGATCTCGCTGAAGGTGGCACGCGAGGTGTAGAGGATCGGGAGGCTGACCGCGAACGCCAGGGCGGCGAGCGGAGCCCAGCGGGCGCCGGCCAGCCGGGCGACGAGCCCCGCCAGGACCGGCACCGCCGCGGCCCCCAGCAGCGCCGGGACCAGCAGCAGCCCGGGAACACCTCCCAGCCAGTAACCCACCGCCTGGATCATCGGCGGCCCCGGCATGAACTGCGGCACGACGGCGCCGCCGAAGTCGTAGAAGCCCATGCTGCCGAAACGCAGCGCCGGATCCGCGCCGCCGAAGGCCGCCTCCTGGTACGGGATCGGCAGCGAGCCGTGGCGGGCCAGCCAGACGGCGTACTGCGCGTAGGTCGCGGGATCACGGCGGACGATCAGCTGCTCGCTGCCGAGCAGGCCGTTGAAGATCCCCGAGGCCAGGGCCACGGCGACCACCCCGCCCGTCTGCCGGGCGGACGCCTCGACCGTCGCCGGCAGGCGGCGCAGGCCGTACCGGCACAGGAGCACGGCGGCCGTCAGGCCGAGCGGCAGGGCGACGGCGGGGCGAAACCAGCCGAGCAGCAGCAGCGGCAGCGCGACGAGCAGCCAACCGGCCAGCGCGAGCGCGGGCACGGTCGACAGCACGGCGAGCACCCTGCCCGCCGAGGGCCCGCGCCTCCGATCCCACCGGCCGATCCTCATAGCTGGCCCCGAGCGTAGCGGCAGCCCCCGGTGGAGGCGACGAGGGCGCGCATCGGCCCGGCGCGACCCGGTAGCGTACGCGCAGCATGCGGAGGGACGGCAGGGGCGTGCGCCGATCTGGCGCGACCCGGTCGCGTACGCGCGGCACACGGGGGATCGGCCTCGGCGGAACGGCCGGGGCGTCGGACCCTGTCGCGTACGCGCGGCACACGGAGGGGGCGAAGAGTGATCGGGTGGGCGCGGCGGCACCGGTGGTTCCTGGGCGTGCTGGGCGCCGGGGCCGTCCTGAGGGTGATCACCATGCTCGGCTACCGGCCGGCGCTCTGGTTCCCCGACTCCTACACCTACGTGGTCACCGCGCTGAGACCCCGGCCCGACCTGGTCCGCCCGGCCGGATACTCGATGTTCCTGCGCCTGCTCGAACCGTTTCACAGCTTCGCGCTCGTCGCGGCGGTCCAGCACCTGCTGGGGCTCGGGGTCGGCGTGCTGGTCTATGTCACCGCCCGGCGGCTGCGCGCCCCCGGCTGGGCCGCGGTCCTCGCCTCCGTCCCCGCGCTGCTGGACGCCTACCAGATCGAGCTGGAGCACCTGCTGGTCTCCGACACCCTGTTCGCCGCGCTGGTGACGGCCGCGGTCTGCCTCGCCGTCTCACCGGCCGGGGGGAGACGGGCGGCGGCCGGGATCGGCCTGCTGCTCGCGGCGGCGACGCTGACCAGGACGGTCGGGCTGCCGCTGGTCGTGGTCTTCGCGGGCTGGCTGATCTACCGGGCGCGGGGGCGGGTGGCCACGGCCGCCGTCATGCTGGCCGCGGCGGCGCTGCCGATCCTGGGGTACGGGGCCTGGTTCCACGCGACCTACCACCGGATCGGCCTCGTGGGCGCGAACGGCGTCTTCCTCTACGCCAAGACGATGACCTTCGCCGACTGCGCGGTGATGAGGCCGCCCGCGGACCTGGCCGTGCTCTGCGATCCCCGCCCGCCCGGGGAGCGGCCCCCCGCCCAGGAGTATGTCTGGAGCCAGGACTCACCGCTGGTCAGGTTGCCCGGCATCACCTTCACCCGGGAGAACGACACGCTGGCCGGGCGGTTCGCGTCGCTGGCCGTCCGCAGTCAGCCACTCGACTACCTGGGCTCGGTGACCTCGGAGCTGGCCCGCTCGTTCACCCTGGGCCGTCCGGTCTACCCGGATCAGGAGATCTACGACTACTACGAGTTCCCCGCGGAGCCGCCGGCACCGCCCGGCCGCTATCCCGCCATGGTGGGCGCCGGGTTCGCCCAGCGCTACCAGCGGGGCCCGATCGACACCCGGATCGTCGAGCCCTACGCGGGCTGGATGCGGGCCTACCAGCGGGTGGCCCACCTGCCCGGCGCGGCGGTGCTGGTGATCCTGCTTCTTCCCCCGGTGGCGGCCGGTGTCCGGCGGTTCCGCCCGGCCTCCACGGCGTGGCTGCCGCCCTGGACGACGGCGACGGTGCTGCTCGTCATGCCGGCGGCGGTGGCGGAGTTCGACTACCGGTACGTGCTGCCCGCCGTACCGGTCGCGTGCCTCGCGGCGGCGCTTGCGTTGAGTAAACCCTCCTTCACTAACATACCAATAAATGTCCGTATTTGAGTATGCTGGGCGGCCGGATCATCACGGAGGCTGCGGGGGGCGGTCATGACCAAATTCGCACCATCACGACTCCCGGCACTCGCCCCGTGACCTACTCTTTGGGCGCGATGAGCGAGCTGAAACAGCCCCGGACGTTGCCGCCGAGCGAGGAGATCGCATGAGCGACCACCGGCACGTCGCCGTAAGCGCTCGGAACACCGCACCGGCCATCCCCGGCCGCCGGGGCTCCAGGCACGCGGGCCACGACGGTGGATCACCACCCGAGAACCCCACCCCGCAGGGCGATCCCCCCCGGCACGGCGGTTCCGGGGGCCACGGCAGGCCGGGCGGCACCGGTGGCAAGGCCAGGCGGCTGAGCGCGGGGGCCTGGGTCAGCATCGCGCTGACCGGCGTCATGGTCGTCGGCACCCTCACCGGCTACAAGTTCTACCGGGACATCGAGGGCAACATCAAGCGCGAGGACGTCGAGGGCATGCTCAGCGCGAACCGCCCGCCGGAGACCGGCGCGCTCAACGTGCTCGTCGTCGGCTCCGACAGCCGCGACGGCGCGGGCAACAAGAAGTACGGCCAGCACCTGCAGGGGCAGGGCGAGCGGACCGACACGATCATCCTCCTGCACATCTCCCCGAACCGCGACAAGGCGACCCTGGTCAGCTTCCCGCGCGACTCGATGGTCCAGGCGCCCCAGTGCCAGAACCCCAGGACCAAGGCGATCATTCCCCCCGGTCTCCGGCAGATCAACGCGACCTTCAACGACGGCGGCATCGTCTGCACGTGGGACACGATCGAGGCGCTGACCCAGATCCACATCAACCACTTCGTCAAGGTCGACTTCTCCGGGTTCAAGGGCATCGTCGACGCCCTCGGCGGCATCGAGATCTGCCTGCCCAAGGACGTGGTGGACAAGAAGGCCAAGCTCGACCTGACCAAGGGCAAGCACACGGTGCAGGGCGAGACCGCCCTGGCCTACGTCCGCGCCCGCTACCAGCTCGGCGACGGCAGCGACATCAGCCGGATCAAACGCCAGCAGGTCTTCCTCACCCAGGTGATGAAGAAGGCGACCAGCTCCGACCTCCTCACCGACCTCGGCAAGCTGACCGCCTTCCTTGAGGCCGCCACCTCCTCCGTGACGATGGACCGCAACCTCACCACCGCGCGACTCCTGGAGATCGCGCAGAGCGCGAAGTCTCTGACCGCCAAGGGGCTGAAGTCGGTCACCGTGCCGTGGAGGCCCTACGCGCCCGACCCCGGCCGGGTCGAGTGGGCCCAGCCGCAGGCCGACCAGCTGTTCGCCGCGATCCGCAGCGACATCGAGGTGCAGCCGACCGCGACGCCCAAGCCCTCCGGCACCGGTACCGGCAAGGAGACCGAGGCCCCGGCCAAGCCCGCGATCAAACCCGCCCAGGTCAGGGTCCAGGTGCTCAACGGCACGAACACCTCGGGCAGGGCCGTGGAGGTCGCCGAAGCGCTGACGGCGCAGGGCTTCACGGTGGTCGAGGTGGGCAACGCCCAGCTGCCCACCGGCGCCGACCAGCCGAAGACGAAGGTGCTGTACGCCAAGAACGCCGAGGACGGGGCGGACTACGCCCAGCCCGTGGCCGCCAAGCTGCTGCACCAGGAGAAGATCGTCCCCGCCGCGGGCAAGATCAAGCCCAACACCGTGGAGCCCTACAAGCCCGCCGCCACATCCACCCCGGGCACGGGCGCCACTCCCCCCGCCACCGGTACGGCGGGCACCGCCGCCGGCGGACCGGTGATCCAGCTCGTCATCGGCGCCGACTGGAAGGGCGTCGCCTCCCCCATCAAGATCCCGGACAGCATCAAGGAGAACGTCGTCGACGCCAACACCAACCCCTGCCTCTGACGAAGGCGCGGTTCCCCCTTCACCAGACGGCGTGCGTAAGCCTTCCAGGAGAACCATCTCGCCGTACGCGGGATGCCATAACCGGGTTCTCCTGGCCGGTCAGCCGGCCAGGCGCTGTTCCCGTGCCATGACCCAGCGCTCCGACAGGATCGGGATGGGCCGTTCGCATGCGGCCGGCCTCCCGCTGTTCTATGCGGGGACACGAAGTTCCTGACGTACACGGTGGCGAAACTCCCGCACGCAGGTCTCGGCGTTCCACGGGTTCAACGCTTCGAGGAAGTGCCTGACGTAGGTAAGGGAGCGGGTGGAGGCGACGTGGGACAGGATGTCCACGGCGCGGCGCCCGTGCTGCAAGCCTTCGTCGAGACGGCGGGCCTGGAGATGGGCGGATCCGACGATGGCGTTGCGCATGCCGCAGGAGCGTGTGTAGGTGTCGGCGGGCATGGTGGCCAGATTCTCGAACCGCATCACCATGTGCGGCATCCGAAGGTCGCGGTGGATCTCGGTGGCGTCAGCGGCCAGCCGTGCGTGGGTGAAGAAGTCGATCCAGTCGGGGTCGGGGTCGCCGGGGCGGGCCTGGCTGAGCAGTGTCTCGGATCGGGCCAGTGCCAGCCCCGCGGCCCGGCCGACGTGAGCGCGTCCGTGCAGGCGTGCGGCGCGGGCGTGTGCACGGGCCTCGACCAGCTTGAAGAACGCCAGGGTGCGGGAGGTCGCGCAGTGCCGGGCGCGCTCGTATGCGCCCTGGGCCATGTCCACCGCTTCCTCGCAGAAGTCGTTGAGCCCGGCCTGGAGCGACATGGAGGCCAGCACGTAGCCGCCGAGCGCAACGTCGCCGGCGGCGCGGGCCAGTCGCAGGGCCTGGACGTAGTGCCGCTGGGCGCGCGCCTGATCGCCGATATCCCAAGCCGAGTAGCCCGCCAGGCGGCCGAGCTGGGCGGTGACGGCGAACAGGTCGCGGCCTACGGCGTCGCAGTAGGTGCCCGACAGCAGGGGGACTACGCGGTCGCGCAGGCACGCGCCCACCATGGACGCGCCGTAGGCGCCGCCGCCGTACTTGGAGTCGAGACGGCGGGCGTGTTCGGCGGCCTCGTGAAGCTCGGTGATGTCGGCGGCGCCGACGCGGCGGGCCCTTGGTCGGGGGAGTTCGGTGGCGGCATTGTCGTCGGCGGGTTGGACGAGCCACCGGGTGGTGGGCATGGTGAAGGCAGCGGCGGCGAACGCCAGGTGGCTGAACTCGCGGCGGTTCACCTGATCTCCCAGGGTCCACCAGACGGTGGCGGTGTCGATGGCGCACGAAAGCTCACGAGGGAAATCCAACGCGATCTCGGGGGCGGTTGTCGACGGTTGCGGCATGCCGATCTCGGCGACGCTGACGGGACGGCTGAGTCGTTCGGCCAGGGCTGCGGCGATCGCCTGTGGGGCGGGCCGGCGCGGGGTCATCCTGGAGATCCAGTTGGCGACGGAGGTGTGGGTGTAACTGGTGGGCTTCCCCAGTGCCTGACAGTGCTGGTTCACCCGCGCGGCCAGTGCTTTGTGGCTGGCGCCCGAGGCGACGATCAGCTTCTCCAGCGCCAGGTTCGGGCGGTGTCCGGACGCGTGGGGCACGTCGGTGATGTGTACGGCCACGAGACCTCCTGGAGGCTCGGCGGTGGACCCGCGAAGTGAACTCACCGTAACGCCGCGGGGGCTGGGCGTGAACCTGGTCCGTGATTTGTGAGCCCCCTCGTGAGCCCTCCCGGGGCACTGGTCACGTCGGCTTCGGTGGAAGGGCACGAACCGGCCTCCTCCGTACCGGGGGCGGGCGCCATCCCAGAAGGAGATGTGAGCGCACAATGTCCCTGAAACAACTCGCGGGCATGAGAGTGCTGGTCACTGGAGCCGGAGGCCTGATCGGCAGCCGCCTGACGGCCCAGCTGCGCCGGATCGGCGCGCGACCGGTGTCAGTGTGCAAGATCGACGCTTACCCCCGGAAGGTCTACCACGACCACTTCGGGATCAGCCTGGACGACAGGGACTTCCACGTCGCCGACATCGCCGCCGACCCCGACATGGTCCACACGCTGATCGACGGGTGCGACTACGTTATCCACGCTGCGGCCTTGGCGGACGTGGCAGCGTGCACCCGTCATCCGCTGGACGCCATCAAGGCCAACATCATTGGCACGCAACACATGCTGGCAGCCGCCGCGGCGGCACCGAGCGTACGGCGTGTGGTGTTCGTGTCCTCCGCCAGCGTCTACGGCAACCAGGCCGTGCACGCCGGCGGGCTCGCCGAGTACGCCTGCGCCTTCGGCGGTGTTCTGCAATGACCGCACAGACCCGCCACCTGGTGGAGGTGCCGTGGAGCTGGCCATCCCTGGGAGAAGAAGAGATCGCCGAGGTCACCGACACGCTGCGATCGGGCTGGCTGACCCACGGTCCTAAGGCGACCAGGCTGGAGCAGGCCGTTCGCGATGATCTCGGCGTGCAAGACGCCTTCGCCGTCTCCTCCTGCACCGCCGCCCTGCACCTGGCGCTGCTGGCGGCCGGGATCGGCGACGGGAAGGAGGTGATCACCCCGAGCCTGACGTTCTGCGCCGCGCCGAACGCGATGCGGCAGGTGGGGGCACGGCCGGTCTTCGTCGATGTCGAACCCGACACCTACAACGTCTGCCCCAAGCAGACCGAGGCCGCGATCACCGCCGCCACCAAGGCCATCGTGGTCATGCACTACGGCGGCCACCCCTGCGATCTGGCCGCCTTCCGCGACCTGGCCGACCGGCACGGGCTTCTCCTGATCGAGGACGCCGCTCACGCGCTGCTGGCCCGCCGCGATGGGCTGCGCGCCGGGACGGTCGGGGACCTGGCCACGTTCAGTTTCTACGCCAACAAGGTGATCACCACCGGCGAGGGTGGCATGTTGGTCGGCCGCCACGACCTCGTTCACCGGGCTAGGCTGCTGGGCCGGCACGGCATCGACGCCTCGGTATGGCAGCGCCACAACGGACGCCGCACCGCCGACTACGAGGTCACCATACCAGGCCTCAAATACGTCATGTCCGATCTGGCCGCCGCGGTCGGGCTCCCGCAATGGCGGAAGCTACCGGCCTTCACCGCGCGCCGAGCCGAGATCGCCGACGCCTACACCCGAGCCCTGGCCGGGCTGCCCGGCCTTGCCACACCGATCGTCCTGCCCGGCGTCGAGCCCGGCTGGTTCCTCTACTCAATCTTCATTGATCCCGCCCACGCCCCGCTCACCCGCGACCAGACGGCCGAACGCCTGCGCACCCAGCACATCGCGACCAGCCAGCACTTCCGCCCCGTGCACACCCTGCAGCTCTACTCCGGCGGCACCGCCCAGCCCCTGCCGGTCACCGAGGCCGCCGCCGCCCGGCGGTTATCGCTGCCCTGCTACCCCGCCATGACCGATCCCCAGATCGACCAGGTGATCACAACGATTCGCGCGCTGTGGGAACGCTGACGACGACAGGTGGCGCGACGCGCTGCCTGAATCGGCACCCTCTGGCCGTCACCGGCTACCAAGGTGGACTGTCCGTAGTGCGTTGATCCTCAGATCAGGGGCGGGCGCCCCAACCGGGTCATGCGCCACACAGTGGCCCACTTCATGGGCTTGCGCTCGCCGCAGTCAGTGCGCATCCCCTCCAAAAGTCCTGCAGCCCACGTCTTCAGTCCGGAAGCGGAGTGAGTTCGAAAGAGAGTGAGCAAGATCCATACGCCAAGATAGACCGGAACCAAGGGACGAGGCAGACGCCGCCTCGCGAGCCAAACACGATTCCGGGCGGTCAACCGGTAATACATCGCATGCCGGGTCGGGGACGTCTTGGGGTGTTGGAGAACCAGGCTGGGCTCATAAATAATCTTCCATCCAGCGTCGAGCGCCCGCCAAGCCAGGTCCGTTTCCTCATGCCCGAAGAAGAACTGCCCAGGCCAGCCGCCGATCTCGTTGAGCATCGGCACCGACAGGGCATGCGCACCACCGAGGAAGGCGGTCACAGGGCCACCGCGCATCGGGTCGCCGGCACGCAACCGCGGGACGTGTCGGCGTTGAGTCTCACCTTGCTCATCCGCGATCCGGAAGGAGACGATCCCCAGGGCTGGATCTGAGGCATAGAGCTGCCGGATCTTGCTGAACACGTCGTCGGCGATGAGCAATCCGTCGTCGTCCAACTCGACGATGACGTCGACCTCACCGGACTCGCACAGAAGCTCCAGGCCGACGTTGCGGCCTCCTGGGCAGCCGAGGTTTTCCTTCAGCGAGACCTTGGTCACGTCCTCCGAAACCTCGGTCAGCGGGGTCGCGTTGCCGATCAGCACCACTCGCTCAGGAGGCACATTCTGATTGGCCACCGAAGCAAGAAGAGCGTCCAATTCCCGAGGGCGAGTGCCCATCGTCACGATGACAACTCCGATACGCGGCAACGTCACAGTGGCAACTCCAGTAGTCGACGAGCAGTCGAACGGGTGATGAAGATGCTAGCGGCCTAAGGCGATTCATCTCGCTACGTCGCACAACGTGTTACTCCAGTTCAGGAGCCATCTGACTCACGCAAGGGCCGGAAAACTCGACGGCATCGACCTGGCCTGGCGGCGCTCCGCGCCTCCCCGCCCAGGCTCACCGAAGGGTTATGACGATCACGAGCGCCGCGTGTGGCTTATCGCCTGAGAAGCCTCCAGGGCAACATCACCGCGCTGAGGAGTCCGAGTATCGCCGCGGCCATGAGCGCCGATCGGAGGCCCCATTGGGCGGCCAGCAGGCCACCCGCCGCGATGCACGCCGGTTGCACCACCTTGGCCGAGGCCGACCAGGCCGAGGTGACCCTCGTGATCAGATCGGTGGGACACACGCGCAGCCGGGTGGTGGCGAATCCCGGATTGAAGACTCCCGCCGCGAACAGCAGCGCGCACTGCGAGACGAGCACGATCGCGAGTGCCGGGTGGGGTGCCGCCGGAACGAACACCAGGGGCAACAGGCAGGGGCCGCGTAACGCGCCGAAGACCAGCAGCGCGCGGTCGCCGCCCAGCCGCCGGTTGATCGCCTGGGCGCTCAACGCGCCGGCCAGACCGGCCGCCGCGGGAAGGCCGAGGGACAGACCGTACTGCCAGGGGGGCAGGTGAAGTTCGCGGAGCATCAGGAGCGCGAGCAGGGGGGACGCCATCAGGAGGCCGCCGCCCAGTGTCATGGCGTTGAGGTAGAGAGCCCGGAGCGTCGGGGTCCGCCAGATATGCCGCAGGCCCCCGCCACGGGGTGAGGGTGAGGATCCGTCCGGGGTGGGAGCCTCCACCGGTGCCGGTCCGTTCACCCGGGCCAGGCCCAGTGCGGCGGCCAGGAAGCTGACCGCGTCGACGGCCACGGACACGAAGACGCCGAGGGCGCTGACGAGGGCTCCGCCGACGATCGGTCCGATGGTCTGCGTCGACCAGTTGGTCGCCTCCACACGAGAGTTGGCGTCGATGAACTCCTCATCGCGCAGAACGAGCTTCATGTGCAGGCTGAACCCCGCGGCGTAGACGATGTGGCCCACGGTCTGCGACGTCGCGACGGCCACCAGGTGGACGAAGGTCAGACCGCCGAGGGCTGCGGCCACCAGTAGCGAGGCCATCATGAGGAACTGGGCTGTCTCGACGAGCCGGAGCACCCTGACGACCGGAAAGCGGCCGAACACCCGTGATCCCCAGGTCGCGATCACGCCACCGGCGACGGCGGAGACGGCGGCCATCGCCGTGACATCGGCCGGGGAAGCGTTCAACTCCACGATCGCGATGATCGGGAAGATCCCGGTCGCGACGGCCGTGCCCGCGGCGCTGACGGAGTACGAGCCCCAGACGCGATTCCACTGCCGCCTCCCGGCGCCCGTGCCCACGGCGATTCCTCCTCCGCTCACCTGCTGATCGCCTCCAGCACACGCGTATGGACACGCATCCAGTTGTCAGGGCCGATGATCCCGTGCCCCTCGTCCTCCAACACGATCAGTTCCGAGTCCGTGCCCGCGTCAGGAGTGCACGGCCGCATCCATCCTGCTCTACGCGGCGGGCTCCCGGCTCCTCTTAGGCCGGACCGGGTGGTGTCAAGGGCGGGCATCGGGCGCTTCACCGGAGTTCCCGTCCCACGGCCGGGCGGGAAGGGTCTCGCCCGGCGAACCCCCAGCCCGCAGCCGGGGAACAGGGGTGGGAGCGGCGGGGATCCGTCGTCCGGTGAAGATCACGATTCGCCGGGAACCATGGGAAACACGTGACACGTGTGCGACACCGACCCCATGAACACTTAAGGTGGTCGGGTCGGCGAGGTAACCCCCGCCACGTGGCCGCGCCCCCCGGTGCTCCTGGGCGACTTCGCTGGTATGTCCGACTTTCCCAGTCTCCGACAGATAGCTGAGCGTTTTCCCCGTGAGCGACACCCGCCCCCCCTTCCAGGTACCGACCCCCGGGGATGACGACGCCTCCGGCGCCGACACCGGCGGGTCCGCCGACGGACAGGGCCGGACACCCGCCCCGTGGCCGATGCCCGAGCACGCGCAGCCGTCTCCGGCACCCCGGACGCCGTGGCCGGAGCAGTCCGGCCACGGCGTCCCCGCTCCCGCTCCCGCCTGGGGGGACCGTCAGGACGACCGGGACACCGACGACGAGGCGGGGGAGGTCACCGCATGGGGTTTCCCGGCCTACCGCGACCCGCAGCCGCTCCCCCCGCCCGCCGCCCCCGGAGCGCAGGCGCCCTATCCCCCCCATGGGGCACACGTGCCTTATCCCACCCCCGGGGCGTCTCCGGCGTTCGGCACGAACGCCCCCTATCCGCCGCCCCCGTCGTCGGCCGCGCGGGAGACACGGACGCCCTACCCGGACACCCAGGCGTCCCATCCCTACACGCAGGCGCCCCACCCGGGCATGCCCCATCCGGACACGCAAACGCCCTACCCGGACACGCAAACGGCCCACCCGGGCTTCCCCCACCCGGACTCGCGAACGCACCATCAGGACACGCGGACCCCCCACCCGGACGCGCGAACGCATTATCAGGACACGCAGGAGGCCGCCTCCGCCAGGCGGCCTGACACGGCGCCCCGCACCACCCCCACCACCCGCCCCTTGGACCCGCTGGACCCCGCCTGGTCACCCACCCCACCCGTCCAGAGGCCGGAGCAGGGCCGGTCACCGGAGCAGGCCGCCCCACCGCCCCAGCGGCGAGACCAGGACCGGTCACAGATTCCGCCGCCCCAGGGACCGGGACAGAGCTGGTCACAGATTCCCCCGGCCCCTCCGGCCCAGATGCCGGAGCGGGACTGGTCCCAGGTTCCCCCGCCCCCATCGGTTCAGGGGCCAGGACAGGACTGGTCACAGGCTTCCCCGGCCCCGCCGCCCCAGATGCCGGAGCGGGACTGGGCGGCGGAGCCCGGCTTCCCTCAGCGGTTGCCGGAGCACGGCACCGATCAGCCCCCAGAGCAGGGGTGGTCACCGGAGCAGGGCATCCCCCGGCCCCCGAGGCAGGGGTGGTCGCCGGAGCACGGTGTTCCCCAGGCCCCTGGACAGCAACCGTCTCAGGCCCCCGGCCAGAGCGCGGCCCATCCCGCGCCCCACACCCCGGCGTGGGTGGCCGGGGTGCCCCAGGCCCAGCCGCAGGAGGCCCCACCCGCCCCCGAACGCCCCTTCTCCTACTGGGAGAACTCCAGCCGGTTGCCGGAACCTGAGGCGGAACGGCGGGCTCTCCTGGAGCAGCAGCCGTTCCCCGAGCCGCAGAGGGACTCGCCGGAGAAGCCCTCCGCTCCCCCGGCCAGGAAGAAGCGCGAGCCGTACCTGGACAACGTGAAGTTTGTCCTGATCGCCCTGGTCGTCACCGGGCATTCGCTGGTGCCCACCCTGGCCGCGCACTCGGCCAAGTCGGCGTACCTGTTCATCTACACGTTCCACATGCCCGCGTTCGTGCTGATCAGCGGTTATCTCGGGCGCAACTTCTGGAACTCCAACGCCAAGATCAACAAGCTGGTCGACACGCTGCTGGTCCCCTACGCGTTCGTGGAGATCGGCTACGCGCTGCTCCGCTACGCGCTGGGCCAGAAGTGGACCCTGACCATCATCGACCCGGCCTGGCTGAACTGGTATCTGGTCGCCCTAGTGCTCTGGCGGATCTCCACGCCCATCTGGACGCGGATGCGGCAACCGCTGCTGGTCGCGGTGACCATCTACATGGTGGCGGGCTTCTCGGAGATCTCCGGTGACTTCAGCCTCGACCGCTTCTTCGGCCTGCTCCCGTTCTACGTGCTCGGGCTGCTGCTCAAGCCGGAACACTTCGACCTGCTCAAACCGCTCTGGGTGCGGATCGCGGCCGGGGTCACGGTCGTCGCCGGCATGGGGATCGCCGTCCTCATCGCCCCCCGCGTCGGTCTCGACCCGGTCTACTTCCGCTACAGCTTCAAGCACATGCACCTGAACTGGTGGATGGGGCTCACCGTGCGCGGGGCCGTACTGGTCGCGGCGCTGGTCCTGACCGTCGCGGTGCTCGCGCTGGTGCCCCGGCGCGAGACGTGGTTCTCCGAGCTGGGCACCCGCACGCTCTACGCCTACCTGCTCCACGGTGTCCTGGTGCTCATCGCCAAGGACCAGGGTTGGCTGAGCGTCTCCTGGCTGCACGGCCCGCTGGGCGTGCTGGCGCTCGCGTCGAGCGCGCTCCTACTGGCCTTCGTCCTGTGCCTGCCGCAGACGCGCACACTGTTCCGATGGCTGCTGGAGCCCCGCCTGGTCTGGCTCTACCGCCGGCCGTCCGATTCCCCCGCCCGCAGGAAGCGTTCAGCCCGGGTTCCCCGGTAGCCGGCCAACACATCCACCGGCCCGACCACACGGGCGAGTTCGTCGGGCTGATGGAGAAACGGGCGGGGAAACCGGTGACGTCCGGCGTGAGGGTTGATCTACTGGAGGCATGGCACGCCATCTGATCCAGGGACGTGAGATCTCCACACCGGTGCGCATCCGGAATGCCACGGCGTGCAGCGCCTCCTACCTGGTCAGGGCGGACGCCGCCCGAGCGGTGATCGCCTACTCGGGGCTGGACGTGGCCGAGGTGCTGCCCGGCAAGGCCCTGTGCGTGCTGGGGTTCGCCGACTACGTCGACGGCGATCTGGACGCCTACCGGGAGTTCGGCGTCGCCTTCCTCATCCGGCCCGACACGGGGCCGCCACCCCGCCGGGGTCTGGGAGGCGGCCTGTCGGAGCTACGCAGGACCGGAGCCGGGGCGTTCGTCCACTGGCTCCCCGTCGACCGGCGTTTCACCCTGGAGGCGGGCCGCGCGATCTGGGGCCTCCCCAAGGAACTGGCCGACATCGACCTGCGCCTGTCCTCCCTCTACAAGCGGTGCATCGTCCGCAAGGACGGCCGCCTGGTGCTGGACCTGCTCGTCAAGCCCGGCCTCCCGGTGCCCGTCGGCGGCGCGATGGCCCCCGTCGACGCCTACACCCATCTGGACGGCGTCACCCGCCGCACCTCCTGGTCGATGTCCCCCCGAAGGGTCCGCACCCGCCCCGGGGGCGCCCTGATCCGCCTGGGCAACCACCCGGTCGCCAAGGAGCTGAGCGAGCTCGGCCTGCCCAAACACGCGGTGATGACCGCCACGACCTCCCGGCTCACCATGACCTTCGGCGAGGCCAAGGAGCTTTAGGCCCCCGCCGGTCGGGAGAACCGGCGCTCCCGTCACCGGGAGTCCGGTCACCGGGAGTCCCGCCACCGCCGGGGCGTTTCCCGCGCATCGTACGGACGACGTCTCCAGCGCGATTCCGTCTCCCCAAAGGGCTACGGAAACGTTCCGTGGTTGCTACATTACCTTCCGTCACCATGGGTTTACTCGCCGCACCGGCCTGGAGACCCGCCTCCCCCCTCAGAAAGGACCCCGCATGCGCGGCATCGTGCGCCTGACCGTCCTGGCCCTGATCGTCGTCTGCACCTCTTCGGTGGCGCTGACCGCCCCCGCCTCCGCCGACCCGGCTCCGCCCCTGGCGCCCACCGCCACCTGCGGCACCACCACCGCCCTGACGGTCCTTAGAGTGGCCGACTCTCCCGACTGCTTCGGGTCCGACCCGGGCGAGTGGTAACAGCGGGAAGCCGGTACGGCTCGGCGGCCCCCACCGCCGAGCCCCCGCCTCCGCATCGGGAACACGCCGGTCCGGGGCGCGCCGGGAGTGGCGCGTGCGCGGAGCACCCCTCGCCGGGAGTGAACGGTACAGCCCGGCCGGCGAGCGGTTCTCCGAGCGCGTCCTGAAGGGCGACCCCGGAGCGCTATCGGCTCTTCGTCGTCTTGGTGCGCATTCGCACGATGGCTCGGACCGTCAGCAGGGCGACGACGGCGACGAGCTGGCCGCCGAGGATGATGCGGTTGACATCGATCACGGGCTGCCAGCGGACGTGGGAGTCCTTGATGACGAACACACCGGCGGGTGTGACGCCGAGGCCGAACCCGCCTCCGGTCCCCTCCGAGGGGTGCTCGCCCTCCTGCTTTCCGCCCCCTCCGCCGCCCCCTCCGGCGACCCGGGCGACGGGGATGACCGTCACACCGTCCTGGGTGACGGGTTCACCGAAGACCCGCTTGACCGATGCGGTGTTCTGCGCTTGGTCGATCATGTCTATGACGTCCACCGTGTCTGTTTCCCTTCCGACCGTTGCCACCTCCTCCAGGATCGCGCGGAGTATGGAAGGAGCAAAGGGACGAAGGTCCGGTTTCCACAGCCGAAGGCCCTGTGGTCCCCGAGTCTCGCGGCCGGACGGGGGCGTACGGGGGTCAGACGATCGGGGGACGGCCCAGGCGGAGCATGCGCCAGGCGGTCTTCCAGCCCATCGGACGACGTTCTCCGGCGGGTTCGCGGAGCCCCTCGGCGAAGCCGGTGAACCAGGCGCGCAGCGCGGTGCGGGAGCGCTCGCGGATCAGGGTGAGCACCATCCAGTTGAGGAGGTAGAGCGCGGCCAGCGGCCAGGGGAGGTTGCGGCGGGCCAGCCAGACACGGTTGCGGGCGTTGAGACGGTAGAAGTCCGCGTGCCGGGTCGGCGGGACCTGCGGGTGATACATGACGGTCTGGGCGTCGTACTCGATGCGGTAGCCCTCGCCGAGCAGCCGCCAGGCCAGGTCGGTCTCCTCGTGCGCGTAGAAGAAACGCTCGGGGAGGCCGCCGACCTGGAGGAAGGCCGAGCGGCGGATGGCGCAGGCACCCCCCAGGAAGGTGGTGACCGGGGAGGACCTCTCCGGGTCGCCCGCGCGCAGGCGGGGGACGTGGCGGCGCTGGCCGACGCCGCCCTCGGGGTCCATGACGCGGAAGGAGATGACCGCGAGGTCGTGCTCGGTGGAGAAGCGCTCGCGCAGGTGGGAGACGACATCGGGCGAGGCGTACCAGCCGTCGTCGTCCAGGAAGAGGACCACGTCGCCCGAGCACTCCTCGACGCCGCGGTTGCGGCCCGCCGGGATGCCGGTGTTGTGGCTCAGCCGCACCGTCTTGATCGAGGCCGAGGAGCCCGCGGACACGCCGACCGACAGCTCGGGGACGTCCGCGCCGTTGCCGACGATGACGACCTCCACGTCGCCGTCCGTCTGGTGCAGCGCGGACTCGACAGCCCGGTCCAGCTCGGGGACGCGGTTGCCCATGGTGAGGATGACGCACGAGATCTTCAACGGGTCATCGCCTTGACGCGTCGAGAGCACGTACGGAGCATACTTTCATGATCACCGAGTCTGCTGGGCGGGGCAATGCTGGCTTCGGTAACTCTTTCTGTTTTACCGAGAAATAAGCGTATCGGAACCGCAGGCGAACACCCACCAAACGGCAAGGTGTTCGCACCTACGACGCGCCGGCACGCCATTCGGTTCCTCATGAAAGCCGCCGGGAGGCCAGAATGCTCACCAGGTGCAGGGCCATCTGCACCACGGCGACCACGACGCAGGCGACCGCCAGCACCCTGGTCGCGGCCAGTCCGCCGTTGAGCAGATCCCAGAGCGCGGCGATCACCACGAGGATGGAGAGCTCGACCGCCTGGACGACCCGGTGAAACTTCAGCGCCGCCGCGGCCCTGCGGGCCAGGCCCAGGCCGCGTGACCGGAACTGCTCGGCGGAGCTCTCGGTCGCCGCGACCAGGCCGGAGCGGGCGCGGGCCACGTCGACCAGGTCGGTCTCCGCCTTGATCAGGATGGCGCCGAGCGCGGCGGCGAAGCCCATCACGGTGTACCAGTCGGGCAGGATCTCCGACGCCCGGAAGCCCAGCCCGATGAGCAGCGCGGCCTCGGCGAAGTAGTGGCCGACCCGGTCGAGGTAGACGCCGGTGATGGAGGTCCGGCCGGTCCACCGCGCCAGCTCGCCGTCGGAGCAGTCCAGCAGCAGGTAGAGCTGGATCAGCAGGGCCGCGCCGACGGCGGCCCCGAGGCCGGGGAGCGCGAGGACCACGCCCGCCAGCAGCCCGGACAGGATCATCAGCCAGGTGGTCTGGTTGGGGGTGATCGGCGTCTTGGCGAGGAACCAGGTGACGTAGATCGACAGCTTCCGCATGTAGAGCGAGCCGGCCCAGTGCTCGCCGCTGTTGCGGCCCATTGTCGAGTGCGGCTGGGCGACCGCACGGAACTCAGCGACCGACGGCCCGGACATAATCCCCCACCCGATCGCGAATCTCCGGCTCCGACAGGCGCAGGTGCTCCAGGATCGTGTAACGCCCTGGGCGGGTGGAGGGGGCCAGCATGACCGCCTCGGTGAACTGCCCCTCGGTCAGCCCCGCGTCGGCGGGGGTGACCGGCAGTTCGTGCCCGCGCAGGCAGCCGACGACCTGGGTCAGCCTCCGCGAGTCCTCGCGGAGGAAGAAACAGAAGGCGGCACCGATCCCGGCGAGCTCGCCGTGATTGGAGGTGCCGGGAAAAAGCTGATCCACGGCATGCAGGATCTCATGGTCTCCGCCGCTGGACGGACGGGAGGATCCGGCGACCACCATCGCCATGCCGGAAAGGATGAGCGCCTCGGCCAGCACGGTCAGGAAGGCGTCGGACTCGATCGAGTCGGCTCTGCCGATGACCGCCTCCGCCGCGGTGCGGGCCATCGCGCAGGCCAGGCCGTCGATCGGCTCGCCCCGCTCGGAGTTGCCCAGCTGCCAGTCCTCGATCGCCGACAGGTTGCTCACCACGTCGCCGACCCCGGAGCGGACCAGCGACGGGGGCGCGTCGTGGACGAAGTCCAGGTCCACCATGATGGCCAGCGGCATGGGCACGCCGAAGGAGCCCTTGCCGCCGTCGTGCGTCAGCGACGCCACCGGCGAGCAGATCCCGTCGTGCGACAGGTTGGTGGCCACCGCCACCATGGGGATCCCGGCGAGCGACGCGGCGTACTTGGTCGCGTCGATGGTCTTGCCGCCGCCGATGCCGACGACCGCCTCGTAGGCGCCCTTGCGCAGGTCGGCGCCGAGCGAGACCGCCGCGTCCACCGACCCGTCGGCCACCCGGAAGACTTGTGCCTCGCCAAGCGAGGGGGCGATCACCGAGGCGATCCTGTCCCCCTGGCTCGCGCCCACCGCCACCGCCACCCGCCCGGAGGTCGCCACCCGGCTGTCGGCGAGCAACGTGCCGAGCTGGGCGATCGCGCCCCGCCGTACCTCCATGGTCAGCGGGGCGGGCAGCATCCTGGCTAGTATCGGCACGCGATCTCCCGCGCCTTCGCCAGGTCGTCGTGGTTGTCGACCTCGACCCACGAGACCTCACCGATCGGGGCGACCGAGATCTTCTCGCCGCGGGCGACCAGCTCCTGGTAGCCGTCCTCGTAGTAGAGCTGCGGGTCGCGCTCGAAGGTGGCCTGGAGGGCGTCGGCGAGGCGGTCCCCGATGCCGGGGCGGATCAGGGTGGCGCCGATGTACTCGCCGGCGGCCTCGGCGGGGTCCATCAGCTTGGTGATCAGCTTGAGGTGGCCGTCCGCGTCGAGCGTGACCTTCATCTCCTCGTCGGCGAGTTTCTTCACATCGTCCACCGCGAGCAGGATGTCGCCGGTCGCCGGCGCGGCGAGCAGCGTCTCCTCGACCGAGACGGGGTGCACGGTGTCACCGTTGACCAGCAGAACCCCCTGGTCGAAGTAGTCGCGCGCGCACCACAGGGAGTAGGCGTTGTTCCACTCCTCGGCCTTGTCGTTGTGCACGAGGGTGAGCTTCACACCGTGCCGCCGCTCCAGCTCGGCCTTGCGCTCGTGTACGGCCTGCGCCTGGTAGCCGACGACGATCACGACGTCACGCAGGTCCGCCGCCGCGAGGTTCCGCAGCGAGATGTCCATGATCGTGATGTCTCCGTCGACCGGCACGAGCGCTTTGGGCAGCGTGTCGGTGTACGGCCGCAGGCGTCGTCCGGCCCCGGCGGCCAGCACCATTCCCAGCAACGTGCACTCCTCATTCAAAATTCAAGTGAGCCCCTCGACGGGCACTCCTAGGCCCCAAAGGTTAGTTGCCTTCGGACCCTGATCGTGTAATCAGAGGTCTGCCGGGTGTCCTCAATCGTGTGTCCCCAGATCCACGGCCTCCACCCCCGTCCTCGGCGCGGCCAGCCAGCAGGTGACACTCTCCCACCCGAACAGGCCCCACAGGTACAGCGAGAGCAGCACGAAGAGGAACGTCACCTGCCCGGCGAGGGCGCCCAGCGCGATCAGCAGCATCCGCCCGTCCCAGCCGAGTCCGAAAGTGGACAGCCACGGCGGCGGGTAGACGCGCTGGCGCAGCCGGTAGACGAGGTCGTAGTGGTGGAAGGCCATCGCGCCGAGCAGTACGAAGATCAACCAGGGGGGCACGTCGTGGGCGAACCCCACCGAGGCCACGAACCCGTACTCGGTCAGCCGCAGGATCGGCGGGACGAGCCAGTCGACCCGGCCGTCGTGCGGATGGGAGCTGCCCGGCCCGGCCAGCAGCAGCGCCACCGCCGGCGCGAACACCGCCAGGCCGTCCGACCCTGCCACGCCGACCATCAGCAGCACCCCGGTCACGAACATCCCGACCACCGCGGGCGGCAGCGGCGGCAGCTGCCCTGCCACCAGCGCGCCCATCGCCCGAGACAGCACCCCGTCGTCCCGGTAGGCCACGACGTTGCCGCGCGGCACCGGTGTCATGTGCACGGAAGCCATGCTCGGCCCCCTCTCCTCGCTCGTCTCGCGGACCGCCCGCCGTGCCTCGCCGTCCACCGGCCCCGGCCCCCACCCCGGACCCGGCCGTCACCGAACCCGCCCGCCACGCTCATCGGCCGATCGACCTGCCGACCCGCCCGGCGAGGGTGTAGAGGGCGGCGACCGTGCCCCAGGTCAGCAGCGCGATGAAGGTCACCCGCGCGTTGAACACCGCCGCGGTCACCGCGATCAGGGCCATCCGCTCCCCGATGGGGAGCACAATGATCTTCTTGAACCAGCGGGTGGCCGAGCCCTGTTCCATGCGCCGCGACAGCCGCAGGACCCAGTTGCCCGGATCGGCCCCGCCACCGGAGACCGCCGGGTCCGGCGCGGGCCGAGCCGGAGAGGCCGAGGGCGTGGGGGACGCCGGGAAGGCCGGCCGCGCGAAGGAGGCCGCGGAGGCCGGGGGCACCGTGACGTCGCCCCAGGCGGTCGGCGGGCCCGCCGTACCGGCCGGGTCCCGGGCCGCCCGGTCCGTGTCGGCGCGGGCCCCGGCATAGGAGAAGTCGATCATGTGGCGGAGCACCTGGAGGATCATCGCCGCCACCGCCAGCGCCCAGATGCCGTCCGGCCCGCCGCCCGAGTCGTCCAGCCCGGCCGCGTAGCCGAAGGCCAGGCCCACGTAGACGACGTACTCCTTGACCCGGTCGAAGGTGGCGTCCAGCCAGGCGCCGAGCGGGGAGAACGCCCGGGTGTAGCGGGCGAGCTGGCCGTCCACGCAGTCGAGCACGAACGACAGGTACAGCAGGACCGCCCCGGCGATCTGCGCCGGGCGGGTGCCGGCCGAGAACCAGATCGCGGCGAGCAGGGCCAGGCCGACGGAGATGCCGGTGACCGCGTTCGGCGTCAGGCCCAGCCAGGCCGCCGCCCTGACCAGGTGCGTGGACCAGGGGCTCACGAAGTGGGTGGTGAAGAAGCCGTCGTCGCTCTTGACCGTGGCGTGCAGCCGGGCACGGGCCTCGTCCACCTCGCCCAGCCGCAGCGCGGCGGCGTCCGCCTCCGCCTGCCCGGCCACCCGGTCGCAGCGCAGCCGGCCGAGCCGGGCCGCGCGCACCGTGACCCCGGAACGGATCAGGCCGGCCAGGATCAGCTCGGTGGCCTCGACCGCGTGCGCGCCATCAGCGCCGTCAGCGCCGTCAGCGCCGTGAGTGGTGTGGGCGCCGTCAGCTGCGGCGGCGTCGAACCTGCCGACCTCGGCCAGGTCCGCGAGCGTCTCCGCGGTCGCGGCCAGGGTCAGCAGGTCGGGCACGCCCACCTGGAGCACGCCCCTGAAGGTGCCGTTGACCCCGGTGACGTCCTGGAAGGAGGTGCCGGCCGCGGCCACCAGGCCCCTCTCGACGCGGACCGGCGGGCGCAGCGGCCCGGATTCCCCGCCCCCCTTGGCCACGAGGGCGCCGGTGCCCCGGCCGGGATGCTCAAGGAGCAGTGCCAGCGCCTCGGTGTGGGCCACCAGGTCTCCGGCGACCACGGCCACCGGCCCCGTGGCCGTACGGGCGACCCGCGCGACCCTGCGCAGATCGTCGGCGAGGCCGTGCGAGCCCTCCGAGCCGATCATGTAGGTGCCGCCGGGGGCGTGGATGACGTCGCTGGATCGGGCGATCACGTGCACGTCCCCGGTGGAGAGCGTGACGAGCTGGTCGGTCAGCCGGTCGAGCAGCGTGCCGTCGGCACGGCGCAGCCCGGCCGCCGCGGTGGTGGCGAGCACGACGGCGGCGGTCTGGGAGGGGACGGGTGGCATGGAGGGCGCGGAAGACATAGAGGGCATGGAAGGTTCAGACTGCGCGAAAGCATCAGATTCCTGCAAATCGGGCTCCTTCGTATCCGACGGGGTAACCGTACGAATCGGGGAGTGCGCACTTAGCGTAGCGAGATCTTGACTGCATAGCACGGGACCGCGACCTGCGATCGGGTAGTCAACCGTTACGCTCGCCGTATCCGGACCGTTGAAGGAAGCTGACCTTGGCCGCTGTTGAACCACGTCTACGTACCGTCGGGGTCGTTCTGGCCGGCGGAGTCGGCCAGCGGGTCGGCCTCAACACTCCCAAACAGCTCCTCAAGATCGCCGGAAAGACGATCCTGGAGCACACCCTCGCCGTGTTCAACGCCGCCCCGGAGATCGACGAGATCATCGTGCTGATGACCCCGGGCTTCACCGAGGACGTCGAGCGGCTCGTCGCCCGCAACGGCTTCAGAAAGGTCGGCAAGATCCTGGAGGGGGGCGCGAGCCGTACCGACACGACCTGGCGGGCGCTGAAGGCGCTGGGAACCCAGGAGTGCGACGTGCTCCTGCACGACGCCGTACGGCCGCTGCTGGAACCCCGGATCATCACCGAGTGTGTGGAGGCCCTGAAGGTCTACTCGGCCGTGGACGTGGCGATCCCGAGCTCGGACACGATCGTGGTGGCCGCCCCCGGACCTCGTGGGGAGATCATCCGCGACATCCCGGAGAGGTCCAGGCTGCGGCGCGGCCAGACCCCGCAGTGCTTCCGGCTCTCGGTGATCCGCGAGGCCTACGAGCGGGCGTTCGCCGACCCCGGCTTCGACCGGCAGCCGCCCACCGACGACTGCGGCGTGGTGCTGCGCTACCTGCCCGACGTGCCGATCTACATCGTGCCGGGCAGCGAGCACAACATGAAGGTCACCCACCCGGTGGACGTGTTCATCGCCGACAAGCTCTTCCAGCTCGCCGCGGGCGACGCCCCCTCGCACTCCTCCCTCGCCTACCGGGAGGCGATGGAGGGCAGGACCATGGTCGTCTTCGGCGGCAGCTACGGCATCGGCGCCGACGTGGTGAACCTGGCCGAGCGGCACGGCGCCGAGGTGTTCTCCTTCTCCCGGTCGCTGAACGGGGTGCGGGTCGAGGACCCCCAGGCGGTGAGCGACGCCCTCGCGCACGCGGCCAAGGAGACCGGCCGGGTCGACTACGTGGTCAACACCGCCGGAGTGCTGCACATGGGCAAGCTGGGCGAGGTGAACGACGGCACGATCGCCGAGACCGTGGGCGTGAACTACCTCGGCCCGATCAACATCGCCAGGGCCGCCATCCCCCACCTCCGCGAGACCCAGGGCCACCTGCTGCTGTACACCTCCTCCTCCTACACGCGGGGCCGGGCCGACTACAGCCTCTACTCCTCGTCGAAGGCCGCCGTGGTCAACCTGACCCAGGCGCTCGGCGACGAGTGGGCCGAGTACGGCGTCCGGGTCAACTGCGTCAACCCGGAGCGGACCAGCACGCCGATGCGGATCCGCGCCTTCGGGGAGGAGCCGGCGCACACCCTGCTGTCCCCGCGCGCCGTCGCCCAGACCTCGCTGGACGTGCTCATCTCCGACCTCACCGGACAGGTGATCGACGTCCGGCTCGGCGGCCCGTGACCGTTCGGCGGGGCGCGGCGGCACGACGGGTGGCGGGGCGGGCGGGGCGAAAAAGGTACATAACCCTCTGTCACCACACGTCGTCCCCCAGACCACGCCGGAGACTCCCATCTATCACCCATCCATCACTTCAACGGACATGTGACACAGCGCGCCTACCAGGGTAAACACCGGTACACAGGTTAGCGTCAGAGGATGAAGCATGACCTTCGTCCACTTATGGTGTGCGCTGCTGTGCTTGGCTGGTATCCGCTACTGATCGTCACCGCCCTGGGGCCCCGGCCGTGGCTGTTCACGGTGTTCTGCGCCCTCTCCTACGCGGCGGAGATCGCCGCCAGGCGATACGCCCGCTCGCCGGTCGATCTGCTGAACAGGGTGCACCTGGGTGTCACGTTGCGGTTCGCGATCCGCGAGACGGCCGCGATCCTCCTGGCCGCCCGTACGGCGGGCACCGACTCGCCCTGGTTCGCGGCCCTGGTCCTGGGACTGCTGGCCATGCACGGCCTGCGGGCGGCGCAGACCGGGATGGCGTTCCACTACAACCGCACCCTCACCCAGCTGCCGGTGCTGACCCGCAACCTCGACGCCGTACGGCTTCCGGCGCCGCCGTGGAACGTCCTGGTCAACTACCAGGGGATGCGCCTCCTGTACCTCGACGTACTGCCGGTCGGCGGCGCGGCCCTGGGCGCGGCGCTCGGCGCCGACCACCTGGGCGCGGCGGGGGCGGCGCTCGGACTGCTCCTGTGCCTGGCGGGCATGGCCGGACTCCTGCCCCACCTGCGCCGGATCCGGCCGCTTCACGACAGTGCCGCCGTGCTGAAAGCGGTGAACGAACGCCTCGCGAAGTACTCACCCGAGGTCATCCTGTACTTCTCGGGGCCGAACGACTCGGCCTACCAGGCCACCATGTGGCTCCGTCCACTGGAGCGGATCGACCGGCGGACCGTGGTGGTGCTGCGGGAGCGGGAGATGCTCCACCTGCTGACCGACACCTCGCTGCCGGTGGTCTGCATCCCGGCCGCGGCCGACCTGATGAGCTTCGGGGCGCTCGACGCGGCGCGGCTGTGCCTGTACCCGTCCAACGTCGGGAAGAACATCCACATGCTCCGCATCCAGGGGATGCGGAGCGTCTTCCTGGGCCACGGGGACAGCGACAAGGAGGCGTCGTTCAACCCGTTCACCAAGGTCTACGACGAGGTCTGGGTAGCCGGGCAGGCGGGCCGCGACCGCTACCTCCGCGCCCGGGTGGGCGTCCGCGACGAGGACATCCACGAGGTGGGCCGTCCCCAGCTCACCGGGATCCACACCGCCGGGCCCGGCCTGCCGTACCGCACGGTGCTCTACGCGCCCACCTGGGAGGGGTGGACCGACGACCTGTTCCACACCTCGATCATCACCATGGGCCCGGCGATCGTCCGCGCCCTGCTCGCCCACTCACCCCCGGTGCGAATCATCTACAAGCCGCACCCGCTGACCGGCTACCGCAACGGCGCCGCGCGCCGCGCGCACCAGCGGATCCAGGCGCTGCTGAGGGCGGCGGAACTGTCCCGGTCGATCGCCCGCCACCCGGCCGGGTCCAGCAGCACCGGACTCCTGCGGCACCTGACCGTCATCGACGCGGAACCGGCCCTCTACGACTGCTTCAACCAGGCCGACCTCCTGATCACCGACATCTCCAGCGTGGTGGCGGACTTCATCGCCAGCGGCAAGCCGTACATGGTGACCAACGTGGCGGGGATGTCCGAGGAGTCGTTCCGCGAGCGGTATCCGAGCACGGAGGCCGGTTACCCGCTCACCAGGGGGCTGAGCGAGCTGCGCGCCGTACTCCTGGCACTGGAGCAGGGCGGGGAGGACCCGCTGGCGGCCACCCGCCGCAAACTCAAGAGCTATCTGCTGGGCCCCGACCACCCGGACGCCATGACCCGTTTCAACGACGCGGTGAACGGCGCCTGGGAGCGCGCCGCCCCCTCGGACGGCTGAGGTCCCGGATCAGCCGGGCTCCCGCTCCGGCCGCTCCGGCTTGCCGAGACTCCTCGGGCTGGTCAGGAAGCCCCACCCCCACGACATGTGCATGGTGGCGTAGACCAGCGGCAGCCGGACGAGCGCCCCGGCGGGCAGACCGGCGCCGGTGACCGCGGCCCCGGCCAGGATGGCCGCCGCGTATCCGCCCGGGATCAGCAGGCCGGGCCAGAGGAACGGCGAGACGAGCAGACCGGCGACGATGGCCAGCACGGCCGCCGGAGGGGCCAGGTAGCGCAGGTTGATCGTGCCCTCGTGGGTGCGGGCGACCACCCTCCGCCAGCGGCCGTAGTGGAAGTACTGCTTGGCCAGGGCCTTGATGGTGGGCCTGGGCCGGTAGGAGACGCGCATGCGGGGCTGGAACCAGACCAGGCCGCCCGTCTCGCGGATGCGGTGGTTCATCTCCCAGTCCTGCGCCCGCTGGAAATGCTCGTCGTAGCCGCCGACGCGCTCCAGCGCCTCACGGCGGAACACCCCGAGATAGACCGTGTCGGCCGGCCCCGCGGTGCCACCGGTGTGGAACCTGGCCCCGCCGACACCGATCCTGGAGGTCATCGCGCGGGCCACGGCCTGCTCGAACAGCGTGACGCCCTCGGCCGCCATGACGCCGCCGACGTTGTCGGCCCCGGTCTCCTCCAGCGTCTCCACCGCGACCCGGAGGTAGTCCTCGGGGAGCATGGCGTGGCCGTCCACCCGGGCGATGATCCCGTTGCGGGACGCGGCGATGGCCGCGTTGAGCGCGTGAGGAGTGCGCCCCGTCGGATTCGGGACCACGGTCACCCGTGGGTCCTCGGCCGCTATCGCGTCGGCGACCTCCTGGGTGCGGTCGCGCGAGGGGCCGATCGCGAGCACGACCTCGATCGGTCCCGCGTAGTGCTGCGACAGGACCTGGCGCACCGCCTCCCGAAGATGGCGCTCCTCGTTCAGCACCGGGATGACGATGGAGATGGGCGGCCAGACACGTGTCTCGGGAGACGACGCCGGCGCGGGCGAGTCGGGGAACTGCTTCATGGCGTCGCTCACGCTACTGTACGGACGGGTACCTGATCGACCCAGCTGGAGCCTAGGGGGCCACGCATGCGCGACCCGCAAGAGGACGACTTGGGTGTGCACGTGGGCGGCGACGCCTACGGGAACGTCCGGGTGAATCCCCGGCGAGAGCGCAGGTCCGCCCGGGGTGCCCGTTCCCGGCGGCGCGGCCTGATCGCCGTCGGCGCCCTCTCCTGCCTGGTGCTGGGCGGCTCGGGGACGACGTGGGCGCTGACCAGTTACGTGGGCACCAACATCGAGTCGGTCGACGCGGACGTGGCGGGGTCCGACGCCAAGGGCGCCATGAACATCCTGCTCGTCGGCGTGGACCGGCGCGACAACCTCTCCCGCCGCCAGCAGAACCAGCTCAAGCTGGGCCGCGAGAGCGGCGAGCGCACCGACACCATGATGCTGCTCCACCTGTCGGAGGACCACACCAGGGTCACCGTGGTCAGCCTCCCCCGCGACACCTGGACGACCATCCCCGGCCAGGGCATGCACAAGATCAACGCGGCTTACCAGTTCGGCGGCCCGAAGCTCGCCGTACAGACCGTGCGGAACGCCACCGGGCTGACCGTCAACCACTACATCGAGGTCAACGTCCTCGGCTTCATCCAGGTGGTCGACTCGCTGGGCGGCGTCTCGGTCTGCACCCCCGTCGCCATCGACGACCCGAAGACCGCGCTCAAGCTCCAGCCGGGCACCTACTCTCTCGACGGCACAAGGGCCCTCGCCTACGCCCGCACCCGGGCCACCGCCCGCTCCGACCTGGACCGCATCGACCGCCAGCAGCAGGTCATCTCGGCCCTGCTGCACCAGGCCCTGAGCGGCGGCACACTGGCCAACCCCGTCAAGCTCGCCGCGTTCGTCAACAGCACCCTCGGCACGCTCCGGGTGGACGACGCGCTCCGCAAGGACCTGCTCGGCCTGGCCGACCAGCTCAAGGACGTCTCCACCGACGACGTGACCTTCGCGACGGTCCCGCTCGCCGACGTCGACTACAAGACGCCGACCGGTGAGTCCGCCGTGCTGTGGGACAAGAAGGCCGCCGCCGACCTGTTCCGCCGGATCGGCGCCGACGAGCCGCTCATCAAACCCGCCAAGCCCACGACGAGCCCGTCCGCCACACCGTCCGCGACGCCGAAGGCCACCCCCTCCCCCACGGCCACCCCGCTGACCGTGCCGCCCGCGCGCATCTCCGTCAAGGTGCTCAACGGCACCCTGATCACCGGCCTCGGGGCGCGGACGAGAGCCGATCTGCAGAAGGCCGGCTTCCTGGTCCCCGAGGGCGCCGGCGACACCAGGGAGAGAGATCACAACAAGACCCTCATCCGGTACGGCCCGGCCCGCGAGGACTCCGCGCGGACCCTGGCCGCCGCGCTGCCGGGGGCAGAGACGCGACAGGTCGACAACCTGGGCGACCGGATCGAGGTGGTCGTCGGCCGGAAGTACTCGGGGGCCAGGAAGGTCACCGTCAAGGCGACCCCCACCGCGACGCCGAGCGCCACGGCCACCACCCCGGTCACCGACCCCGCGGCCAGGACCGCGACCCAGAACATCTGCAAAAAATGACCTCCTCCCCACGCCTGAAGGCGGAGGTCCCCACACTCGGGGAGTCTGGACGAGCCGGGCGCCCGACGACCGCCCATCGGGGCGGGTAAGCCCCGATCGCGACGACGGCCTCCGGCCTCCGGAGGCGGCGCGGTAACGATCGGGGCACGCGGTAACCCGGGGCCGGGGTCGGACACGTCCGCTACGTGTGAAATTCGCGGGACACGACGTCGAGGCCGCCACCGAACGGCGCATGGCCAGAATGATCATCTATGCCCGGGTGGGGACCACGGCCTTTCTCCTGGTCCCGCTGACCTCCTGGCATCGGCTGGTGACACCGGCCGCGGCTCTCACCGCGACGGCCGTGGCCGTCGCGGAGGCCGGATGGTTCGCCCACCGGGCCTGGCGGACCGGCACGCTGCACGACCCGCTCCTGGTCTGGGCCGACGTGCTGGTGAGCCTCGTCGTGATGGCGGTCGGCTCACGCGCCGCCCTGCCGTACGAACGCAACGTGGTCATGACGGCCCTGCTGCCGTTCTCGCTGGCCACCTCGGCGGTTCTCGGCCTGGGACTGGGCTGGAGCCGCCACGCCGCGGCGGCGGTGACGGTGCTCGCCGCCGTCTGGACCGCCGCCATCCATCCGAACATCACCCAGAAGCTGCTCTCGGACCTGCTGGGCTTCGCGCTCTGGTTCCTGATCGCGGTGCTGATCGGCCGGGAGTTGCGCGGCCTGGCCGCGCAGACGGTGCGGGCGCAGCGGCTGGCCGAGGAGGGTCAGCGGCTGCTGGCCGAGTACGAACGCCGCCAGGAGTCGCTGCGCCAGCGCGAATCGGCTCACCGGGCGATCCACGACGATCTGCTGCCGATCGTGGAGCGGGTCGCGGGCAGCCCGCTGCTGGACCCGTCCACCGCGCGCGCCGCCCGCCGCGCCGCCCAGCGGGCCAGGCGGTTCATCACGGACGAGCAGACCACCGCGTTCGCCGACCTGATGGCGGAGGTCGTGGAGAGCGCCACCGACCTGGACCTTGAGCTCACCCACGTCCTGCGGATGCGCGCCGACCCGCCGCCGGAGGTCGGCCGGGTGCTCGCCTCGGCGGCCCGCGAGGCGCTGAACAACGTCGCCCGGCACGCCGGCAACCCCCAGGGCGTGCACCTCTACGCGGTGGCGGACGACGACGGGGTGGTCATCATCGTGCGGGACCGGGGCCGCGGCTTCTCCCCGGGGCCGGCGCATCGCGGTGGCGGGATGTCGCGGAGCTTCGCCGCCGTCGAACGGCACGGCGGCGACTACGAGATCGACTCGCCGCCGGGCGGCGGCACCAAGGTCACCATCCGCTGGCGGCGGCCCACGCGGGGAGAAGAACGGTGAGCAGGATCGGGGAGAGGGACCGTGAACGAGACCGGAGGCGGAGCGGGGAACAGGGTGGGAAACGAGACGGGGAGCGGGCTGGTCGGGATCGTCGACGACCACCTCATCGTCTCCTACCCACTGGCTGACGCGCTGCGCCAGGCCGGGTACCGGGTGCTGGAGCCGGTGACCGCCGTCGAGGCGCTCGCCGCCGGGCACCCCGGAGACGTGGCGGTCTGCGACCACTCACTGCCCGAGGGCCGCATGGGCGCCGAGGCGGTGGCCCACCTCACCGCCGGGGGCTGGCGGGTGCTGTCCACCTCGGGGGTCGCGGGCCGCGAACAGGTGCTCGACGTGGTCGCCGCCGGGGCCTGGGGGTATGTGGAGAAACGCTTCACCACCCACCGCGAGTACGTCCACGCGGTCGGCGTGGTGATCTCGGGCCGCCACTACGTCTCCGCACTGCTGGCCGCCTTCCTGCTCGACGACGCCGAGGCCCGGCCGCTGGAACGTGCCGATCTGTCGGTCGGCCAGCGCACGGTGCTGCGGGCGCTGGCCGAGGGCGACAGCGAGGAGGAGATCCTCGCCGGCCTGCGGATGGATCCGGTCCGGCTGGAGAGCGCGCTGGCCGGCGCGTTCATCCTGGCTGGCCGCCGCCGCAGGGTGAACCGTCTGTCGCCGCGCGAACTCGACGTGGTCGCCGCGGTCGGCTGCCGCGGTCTGGGGTTGAAGGAGACCGCCAGGGAGCTGGGGATCAGGCCAGGTACCGTCGCCGACCACCTTGAGGCGAGCAAACGAAAGTACCTGGCCTCCCACCCCGGGGAGAAGAATCTCTCCCCCCGCGCCGCGGCGCTGCGCTGGGTGATAGAGCTGCGCCTCTGCTGATCCTGCCGTGCCGGCCGGTCCACGGGCCATCCCCATGATTGGGGATGGCGGGCGACCGGCGGGCCGGCGCACACTCGGCGCGGGGCCCGGTCTTTCCCGTCAGGAGCAGAAGCATGCGCGCACGTATCGTGTTGTCCACCCTCGCCGCCGCGACGCTGGCCGTCACGGCTCTTCCGACGTCCGCCCAGGCGAGTACGGCCCAAGCTCAGGCGCGTACGGCCCAGGCCCAGACCCAGGCGAGTACGGTTCAGGCCCAGGCGAGTCAGGCGAGTACGGCCCGCGGCGCCATCACCTACAGCGTCACCCTCTCGGGCACCGTCAGCGGCAGGAACTTCCAGCGCTCGGGCACCGTCGTCCTGCGCGACACCGTCACGCGGGTCACCAACAACGGCGTCAACCCGGTGGAGGTCTGCCTGAAGTCGGGCTTCCCCGCCGGCACGCCGGACGTCGGCGCCATCTGGTACGGCAGCAACTCGGCCTGCGTCAGGAGCGCCGCCTCCCTGGACATGGCCTACGTCACGGTCAACGGCAACACCGTGTCGGTCGTGCCCGACAGGCGGATCGCCGCCACCTTCGCCAACAACTTCACCGCCAGCAACAGCATCACCAGCTGCATCTACCACCCCACCGAGGGCGGCGCCACCTACACCTTCCGCGACAACGGCACCGTCTCGGGACGGATCTCGATGCGCGGGTTCGGCGGCTACCCGTGTGGCAACTCCACCTATACCGCCACCCTCTCCGGCCGCCGAGGCTGAGGCATCCCATGACGGCCGCCCCTGAGGGCGAGAAGCCGTCGGGCTGGGACGGCTGCTCGACGAGCACGGCCTGCCGTACGGCGGGCCGGTCCACGCCGATCTGGTGATGGGCGTGCCCGGTGGCATGCCCGCCACGGCGTCCGCCCTGGTGGCGGCGGCGCAGGCCCCGCCCGGCCAAGTAACCAGCTGGTCGGTCACCGGCATTGGGCGGACCACTCTCACGGTCGCTCTCGCCGCTCTGTCCGCCGGGGGACACCTGCGCGTGGGCATGGAGGACACGGTCAACTTCGCCAGAGGCAAGCGCGTAGCCCAATTCGTCGAACGCGCCGCCCACCTCACCCCCCTCGCCCAACGCCCCCCGATAACAACGACCGAAGCCCACGCCTTCCTGACCCTCATCACCCCCGACCCCGACTGCCATCCCCCTGGAGGTTGACCGCCACCAGGCAGGGGTTGCCTGCGCTGTAATCCGTGGGATCGTTGCGATCCTCGGTCGCCCCGAAGGGTGACCGCCACCCGTCCACCCGGGCGCCGACCAGTGGAACAGCATCCATGTTGCGATCCTCGGTCGCCCCGAAGGGTGACCGCCACGACCTACTAGGGCATGTATTGGGTCGTGATCAATGTGTGGTTCGGGTGAGGTCCTTGATCCAGATCATTGAGGCGCGCAGGTAGAGGCCGGCGAGGTAGCC